>JAJZNF010000157.1 GCA_021847985.1 Actinomycetes bacterium
TTTCTTCAGCGGGCTACTGCTAGCGCCTGGCCCTCTGCCTATCTCGTAAGTTTTCGTCCGGCGGTTCCGAGACCGCCACCGGCTTATCTCTCTTTGATCTCGCCCTTTGACCGCCCTAAGAGCTCGGGCGGGAAGGACGTCGCAGAATTAATTAAGCTGCGAGTGCGAGCTGAGGCTCGGCGTTTATTTTTGTTTCCGGCTCTTTAGCGTGGATCCGGACACCACGACTCGCTTCCCATGCGTCAAATACCAAAGTCGAAGCCTGTCACCCCCGTGCTTTATCCAATGCCCTCGGGCGCTGGAATACTCCAGTCTAGCGGCCGGCGGGGGCTAGCGCCGACTGCGCCTGGCGTCGGCCATCTCCCTGGCGGACTCGCGGGCGACAGTGCGCTCGGCGAGCACCCGGCGCTTGTCGTAGAGCCTCTTGCCGCGGGCCAGCCCGATCAGGATCTTGGCGCGCCCATCCTTGAAGTAGAGGGAGAGTGGCACCAGGGTGAGCGACTTCTGCTGCAGCTTCCCGGTCAGCTCGTCGATCTCGTCGCGGTGCGCGAGCAGCTTGCGAGGCCGCAGCGGGTCGGTCTCGCCGAAGCCACGCGCGAACTCGTACCGGGCGATGTTCATCTGGTAAAGCCAGATCTCGCCGGAGATGACGCGGGCAAAGGCGTCCTGGATCTGCGCTCGACCCAGCCGCAGCGACTTCACCTCGGCTCCGCGCAGCTCGATCCCGCACTCGAGCTCCTCGAGGATCTCGTACTCGTGGCGGGCGCGCTTGTTCTGGGCGATCAGCTTGCGCCCGGTGCCTACCTTGTTGGTGGGGGAGCCCTTCTTTTTCATGTTCCTTCCTCACAGCGGAATTAGCCTCGTGGGCGTGCTCAAGATCTCTCGCGAACTGATCACCAGGATGATCTCGCACGCGCTCGACGAGTACCCGCTGGAAGCGTGCGGGCTGCTCGGCGGCGATGCCGAGTTGGCCAAGGAAGTCTATCCCGCCCGCAACGACGCGGCATCCGCCCGCGTCTACACGCTCAACCCCCTCGACCATCTCAAGGCTGATCGGGCCGCGGAGGCAACCGGGCATGAGATCATCGGCGTCTATCACTCCCACACCCATTCCGAGGCCTATCCCTCCCAGACCGATGTCGCCCAGGCCCCCGACCCCAGCTGGCACTACGTGCTCGTCTCCTTGAAGCGCACGCAACCGGTGGTGCGCTCCTATCGCATCGTTGCGGGAACGATAGTCGAGGAGGATGTGGTTGAATTGTAAAGGGATAAAAACCTATCGGATTTATAGGGTTTAGGAGGCGCTATGGCTGTGGAGATCCGCATACCGACGGTGCTGCGGCCCGCAGTGGCGGGCCAGTCGGTGGTAAAGGCCGAGGGCGGGACGATCGGTGAGCTGCTGGGAAGCCTTGCCCGTGAGTACCCGGCCATAGCCGGCCAGGTGATCGGAAGCGATGGCGCGATGCATCGCTTCGTCAACATCTATCTCAACGACGACGACGTCCGCTACTTGGGCAAGCTGGACACCAAAGTCGCCGAAGGGGACGTAGTCTCCATCCTTCCCGCGGTGGCGGGCGGCTCGGACTGATTCCTCCGCCGGCATCGGGTCAAAAGAAGGTGCGGCCATGACCGTCTATTCCAGCGTGCTGGACATTATCGGCAACACTCCCATGGTGGATGTGAGTTTGCTGTCGCCGAATCCGCGGGTGCGGATCTTTGCCAAGCTCGAAGGGCAGAATCCGGGGGGATCCGTCAAGGACCGGGTCGCCCTCTCCATGATCGAGCAGGCCGAGAAAGAGGGGATCCTCGTCCCCGGTTCGGTCCTCATAGAACCATCGAGCGGCAACACCGGCATCGGCCTGGCCATGGTCTGCCGGATGAAGGGGTATCGCATCAAGATCGTCCTGCCCTCGAACGTCTCCATCGAACGCAAACAGCTGCTTGCGTTGTGGGGGGCGGAGATCATCGAGTCGCCGGGAAGCGAGGGATCCAACGGCGCGGTTCGTATGGCGCGCCGGCTGGCCGACGAGCATCCCGAATGGGTCTTCCTTTATCAGTACGGGAACCCTGCCAACCCCAGGGCACACTACGAGGGTACAGGCCCAGAGATTTGGCGCGACGTGCCTGCGGTGACGCATTTCATAGGCGGCCTGGGCACCTCCGGGACCCTCATGGGCGTGGGCCGGTTCCTGAAGGACCGCAACCCTTTGGTCCAGGTGTGGGCGATCGAGCCGCCTACCGGGGAGATGGTTGACGGGCTTCGCAACCTGGACGACGGCTACATCCCCCCGGTCTTCATCGACAACAACGGCTTCGAGCTTCTGGATCGCAAGACGGTGGTTGGTCCTCGGGATTCGATCGAGTGGACGCGCCGTCTCATCGACGTCGGGATCTTCGCCGGGATCTCCTCGGGGGCGGTGATGGCCGGAGCGGCCAAGTGTGCGAGCTCGATCGACGAGGGCAGCATCGTGGTTCTGTTGCCCGACGGAGGCTGGAAGTACCTCTCCACCGGAGCCTGGACCGACGACCTGGATACGGTGACCGAGCGGGCTAAGTCGATCGTCTACTTCTAGCCGCGCATTTCCGGGCCGGAGTCGTACCGCACGCCGTGCGGTCTTGGACCGCTCCGGGCCAGGTTGCGGCCGATCCCGGCCAGGGGACCGCTAGAGATGGAATCGTGGAGGTAGTCGAGTACATATCGGCTCTCGAGCGCGAAGGGCGACTTCTTATCGAGTCGGCTCGAATCGCCGGGCTCGAGGCCCCGGTACCCACCTGTCCGGGCTGGCGCGTCCGCGAGCTGCTCGCCCACATCAACTACGTGCACCGTTGGGCCACGGCCTATGTTGCGGGCGCCCTGACCGAGATGCTGCCCGAGCCCGCCGAGGAGGAGATCCTCCGGAGCGCCCCGCGCGATGACGAACTCTTCGATAGCGCGGAGGAGGGCCATGCCGCGCTGGTCCGCGCTCTTGGCGATGCCCCTCCCGACCTGAACTGCTGGACCTTTCTGCCCGCGGCCAGCCCACTTGCGATGTGGGCTCGCAGGCAGGCGCACGAGACCGCCGTCCATCGCGTCGATGCCGAGCTGGCCGCCGGGAGGATCCCGCAGCCGCTCGATAAGCGCCTCGCAGTCGACGGTGTGGACGAGCTACTTCTTTCGATGTTGTCCCGCGGGGAGCCGCCCAAGGAGGCGGAAACCGGACTTGGCGCAATTTGCCTCGAGGCGCGTGGCCTCGAGGAGAGCTGGAGTGTGCGCCTGGGCGAGAGCGACGTCCGGGCCGAGGCTGGTGAGGCACCTTGGGATCTGTTGATTAGGGCCGGGGCCTCCGACCTCTTCCTTTTGCTGTGGAACCGTCCGAGCCTGGAAAAGCCTGAACTGAGGGGGGAGACCGGACTGCTCGACCTTTGGCGGGAGCGGATTCGGGTCACCTGGTAGCGATTTTCGCGCTCGTGGAGTTGCCGGCGGCCATGAGCGCCCTGCCCGGTCCGACCGCCTTGGGACCGGACTGCAATGTGCGGGCGGGGAGACTCGAACTCCCAAGCCTTTCGGCACTAGAACCTAAATCTAGCGCGTCTACCAATTTCGCCACGCCCGCAGCCGCCGGCGCCGAATCAGTGCCGGGTACTCCAAGAATACCGGCTGCGGCATTGACCCGGGAACCCCTTAGAACGGCATTCGACGGTGCCCGAACTGGTTTCACGGTCCAGGGATAATTATCTTCGGGCAGCCATTAGCGTGTGGACATGGCCAATTTTGCACCCGGACTCGAAACGGTTAATCGCACCCTGGCGATGGCGGGGGACCCCACCAGACTGGAGTCGGGGTCGGACGTCTTCCAGCGCCTGCTCAAGGAGCGGATCATTTTTCTGGGAAGCGTGGTCGATCAGGCTATGGCCAACTCGATCTGTGCCCAGCTGCTTCTTCTCGAGGCGGAGGATCCCGAGCGCGACATCGCCCTTTACATCAATTCCCCTGGTGGCTCGGTGACCGATGGACTGGCGATCTACGACACCATGCAATACGTCTCTTGCGACGTGGCGACCATTTGCGTTGGCCTCGCGGCCTCGATGGGCCAGTTCCTCCTTTGCGCGGGAGCGCATGGCAAGCGCTATGCACTTCCACATGCGCGCATCATGATGCATCAGCCCTCTGCCCAGATGCAGGGCCAGGCCGCTGACATCGCCATCCAGGCGGAGCAGATCGGATATCTGAAGAAAATGCTGGCCGAGCGGATCGCCATGCATACAGGCCAAAGCGTCGAGACGGTCCAGCGCGACTCGGAGCGCGACCGCTGGTTCACCGCCGAGGAGGCCAAGGACTACGGCTTCATCGACCAGGTCATCACGCGTTCGTCGTCGGCAAAGTTTTCGACCAGGTAGCGCTTGGCGAGCAAGGGTCGCACCTGGCGCAGATTGGGAGTGGAGACAAAGAGTGCTGGATTGGCAGAGCGCTGAAGAAGAAGGCGGCGAGGCGCCGGCCAAACGGGAGAGCAGGGACAGCCTGCATGTCGTAGCCTCCCGTATTCCGGTCCGGGCCCGCATCGTGCGCATCTGGGTCTATCGGGCCCTTCTCCTCTCGCTGGTGCGCAAGGAACTCTCCGTCAAGTACAAGAACAGCGTCCTGGGTTTTGCCTGGTCGATGCTCAACCCGGCCCTTACCTTGGTCGTCTACTACATCGTCTTTCAGATCGTCTTCAAAAACGGCATTCCGCAATTCGCCATCTTCCTGCTTTGCGGTCTGGTCATCTGGAACTTCTTCTCTGCGTCTCTGACCGGCGCCACGTCCTCGGTGGTCGCGAACGCCGGAATTGTTAAGAAGGTCGCATTTCCACGTGAGGTCCTTCCACTTGCCTCGGTCGGCTCGTCGCTGGTCTTTCTTTTCCTCCAAACCATCGTGCTGGTCATAGCGCTGGCGATCGGGCGCGACGTGCCCGCCTTCACCTACCTCCCTTTGCTAATCCCGGCCCTGATCGACCTGGTACTCCTGGCCTCGGCCCTCGCCATTTTCCTTGCCGCGGTCAATGTCTACTATCGAGATACCCAGCACCTGCTGGAGATCTTGCTGATGGCCTGGTTTTGGGCCACACCTGTCGTCTACGCGTATGAGGTGCTCGCCGCGCCGCTCGGGAGGCACCACATCGGCTGGGCCTTCTTTGTCAACCCGGTGACCGCAATTGTCATCACCTTCCAACGCATCCTGTACGCCAAGGTGAGCCCGGTGGTGGCCGGCGGAGCGGTGATGAAGATACTTCCCTCCAACTCACCTGCCTGGTACCTGGGCCAACTGGCGATCGTCTTCGTGGTTTCGGCCGTACTCTTCGTGCTCGCTCTGATGGTCTTCGGGCGCATAGAAGGCAACTTTGCGGAGGAGCTCTGACTTGGCCAACGCGGTTGAGATTGAGGGTGTCTCCAAGGTCTTTCGCCTTTACCAGGAGAAGTACACCTCGCTGAAGGAGCGGGTGATCAAGGCTGGAAAGATACCTTTTCAGGAGTTCTACGCGCTTCGTGACGTGAACATCAACGTCGAAGAGGGCACCAGCATCGGTTTGCTGGGCCACAACGGCTCCGGCAAGTCGACGCTGCTCAAGTGCATCGCCGGCATCATCCAGCCCACGAGCGGCCAGATACGCGTCAAGGGCCGTGTTTCGGCCATGTTGGAGGTGGGAGCAGGCTTTCATCCGGAGCTCTCCGGCCGTGACAACATTTACCTCTCCGCCACGCTGCTGGGCGTGCCGGTCAAGGAGATAACGGCCCGCTTCGACGAGATCGTGGCCTTCTCCGAGCTGGGTGCGTTCATCGACAATCAGGTGAAGTATTACTCAACGGGCATGTACGCCAGGCTCGGCTTCGCGGTGGCGGTCAACGTCGATCCCGATATCCTGCTTGTCGACGAGGTTCTGGCTGTCGGCGACGAGAACTTCCAGCGGAAATGCATCGAGCGGATCCGCGTCTTCCAGAAGGAAGGGCGTACCATCGTATTCGTATCTCACTCGCCGGATCTCGTTCGCGCGACGTGCGAACAGGCTTACGTGCTCGACCATGGCATAGTGGTGGGGGCCGGCGATACCGGGTCGGCGATTGCAGCCCTGAGGGACAGCCTCCAGGCGAACAGCCAGGTTGGCGGCACCCGAATCGTGGACGGCTCGCCTGAGGATGAGAAGCCCGAGGCTGTGCACGCCGTCGCCTCCGTCGAAGTTACATCTGTTCGTGCCGTGACCGCCTCCGAAGAGAGCCGCGAGCACATCTTCCCGCATGATCCTCTGAAGCTGGAGATCGGCTATCGCGCCAACTCTCCCACCACGGGCGTTGGAGTGGCGGTGCAGATCTTCACTCCGGGCAAGGAGCTTCTCTTTGGAGCAAATACACGCGAAATGGGTATTCAGAGCTTTGATCTCGACTCCGACGGCGTGATCGAGATCAACTTCGACGACCTTGCGGTTCTCGACGGCATCTACGGCGTTTCGGTAACCCTTCTGGACAGCTCCGGGAATCCGCTCTCCTGGCTCGAGGACCGGGCCGCCTTCCAGGTTGTCAACACGTCGCGGGTGTCTGGAATAGTCGCGCTGCCCTTCTCCATAAACAGCTACTCCGTGCCGCGCCTATCCAACTGACCCCCGGCGTTGGAGCGTACTGCAGCGGCGCCATGCTATGGTAGTGCGGCCTCATTCGCTCGAGATAGGGGGACGCGTGCACGTAAGCACCACCTTTGAGGTCAGTGGCTTCCGCATCACCGACACCCTTGGCCCGGTGTTCGGCCTGACCGTTCGTTCGCGTAACGTCGGTTCCCAGATCGGCTCGCAGTTCAAGGCGATAGTCGGAGGGGAGTTGAGGGGGATGACCAAGAACCTCACGTTCTCCCGAAACGAAGCCATTGAGCGCCTCATCGAAGAGGCGCAGAAGATGGGGGCCGATGCGGTGGTGGGGATGCGCTTCGACAACTCCGATTTCGCCAACGTGACCGAAATTTGCGCCTATGGCACTGCGGTGAAGCTCTCGCCGGTCAGCTGAGGCCCCGGCGTGCCTCCGCAGTGATCACATGGCGGAGGAATCCCACGTACCGCTCGATGAGGTCTGGCCAGTGGTACCGGTTCATGGCGTAGCGCCAGCCCGCTTGGCCAAGGGCTGCGGCGGTGTCCGCTTCAGTGGCGAGGATCGAGAGCGCCGCTTCGAACGTCTCGAAACCGTCGAAGCTGAGACCTCCTCCTGAGCGCTGCACCTGCTCGGTGGTGGCAGCGCACAACGCGTTAACAAGCACCGGCTTTCGATGCGACCACGCCTCCAGCAGGACGATGGCGAAGGATTCGAAGGCCGAAGGCGAGATCAGGGCCGAGCACTCGGCCAGCAGCTCTTCCTTGGCCGCATCGCTCACCGGGCCCAACAGGTGCACATCGGGAGCCGGATTGGGAGAGATGGAAATTGGCCCCGCAAGGACCAGCTGCAAATCCGAGGGGTTGCGCTCCTTGTACTCCCTGAAAAGGTCGACGAGCAGCGTGGTCCCTTTCGGGGCGTCGACACGGCCCAGGCATAGGACGAAAGGGCGGTTCTTCATCCGGATCTCGGCTAGGAATCCCCCTGAGGGGCCGCTGTAGGGCTCGAAGCCCATGCCCAGGTTGATGCTGGGCTTATGAGCCACCTGGAAGCGAGATTCGACGATCTTGCGTTCAGCCGCAGTTTGGTAGGCGAAGCCCGAGACCCGCGCGAAGACCTGCTCGAAGATCGGAAGGTCGATGACGGGCTCATCGTGCGCTGCCGGATGCATGATCACCGGCACCCTGGCTGCCCGGGTTCCCTCAACCGTCGGATGGTAGAGGTAGGGGTAGAAGAGGACGGCATCGTGCCGGCTGGCCGCTATCGCCTGCAAGAGTCCGCCCGAGACCGGCCCCTGCATGCGTATCAGCTCCGCCGCCTCCTCGAGGCTCTGGGCGGCAGGTGCCGCGAGTGCCCTTTTGGTGGCCCCCGCGAAGCCGGGAAGTCGCCCGCTGTCCACGGCGAAGCGCCGGACGACTACGCCGTTGATATTCTCCGTGCCGACGGGGAAGTGGTTTGCCCAGGTATCGATGGAGAGCGCGGTGGTGGTCAGCACCTCAACCTTGGCCCGGCCCAAGCGCACGAGCGCCTCTGCCAACATTCGGGTGGCGTTTTCGGCTCCGCCTATGATCTCGACGCCGTAACGCGGGACGACGTAGGCGAGGCTGAGATCCGGTTCCTCATGGCTCATGCGAACTCTTCCGAAAGGCGGTCAAGAATCTCCCGTGACTGGATGACGATGGCGCTCTCGGCTTCGAAGTCAGGAGCGAGCGGTGATCCGGACAGCTCGATCATGCGGGCGACGGCGCGATCAAAGGCGGGGATGGTTGCTGTAGGCGCGACCCGCGAAAGCTGTTCGCGCCCGAGGCGCCGCAGGCGCGCGCGAAGTTCCGGGTCCGTGGCGATAAGCCTGGCCCACGCGGCCAGGACCGCCGGATCCCGCTCGGCGAGATGTACGCCGCCAATGCCCAGCGTCTGGGGAATCGCGCCCGCGTCGTAAGCCAGGACAGGCAGTCCGTGGAAGAGGGCCTCGACGATGGGCATGCAGAACCCCTCATGCTCCGAGGCGGAGATGAAGAGGTCACTCTTGCGGTAGAAGGCGGCCAGCTCGTCGCTGGCGACGCCCATTACGAAGTTGACACGGTCCGCCACCCCGAGCTCAAGGGCGAGGCCGTGAAGGGCCGCGACATAGCCGGGATAGCTCGGCCTCCCAACCAAGTGCAGCACGGCGCTGTCCCCGTACATCTCTCGGTGCGCGTGCAGGGCCATGATCAGGTGCTCTTGGGCCTTGTTGGGGACCAATCTGCCTACGAAGAGCCAGTTGGCCAGGCCCTTGGCCTGCAGATTCGCGAGCACTTCCTCGACCGCCTGGCTGGAGTGCCCGATGAAGTCCACCGGATCGAAGATGATGGGGAACTCGGCCACCTCGCTGTAGCCGGCCGCGTGCAGATCCTCGGCGTTGAACGACGATGGAGTCAGGGCGAGCAAGGTGCGCTCGGCGAGCATCGCGACCTCGCCCTGGGCTCGCTTCTGGATCGCGGCGGCTGTGGTGTCGTAGGGCGCGAAATACTCGGGAGGTGTGATGTTCTGGTAGACGACGGCGAGGGCTTCCGACCGGCGGGCAAGGTAGGTGGTCATCGGCGATGAGGTCGCAATGTGGTAGATGAGGATGTCGCCCGGCTCCGCGACCTTGGCATAGTCCAGGTGGTTGCCGCTGGCGACGCCCGCCTTGTCCAGGTCCGCATAAAAGCGGGACGGTACGCCGAGCTCCGCCAAGCGCTTGGCCATCGCCCTTGCGTTGTTGCCGACCCCGTCTCCCTTGGCGAGCATCGGCAGGAAGTGATGTATGCCACTCACGAGTTTGAACCCGGGGCGGCCGTCGCCTCGCGCCGGTAATAGAGGGGGGCGGCTACGACGCCCTCGATGGGAACGAGGTTTGCAAGTGCCTGAAGGTTGGCTAGTTTGCTCCGCCCGAGGTCGAAGTCGGCCGCGCGTTTGTGGCCTTCGTCCACAAGGGCTTCTCGAGCATCGGTGCCGGCGAGGATCATTCGCCAGGCCGTCGCGAGCGTCTCCGGCTCGGAGGAGGGGGTGAGCAGCGCCGCTTTCCCCGCTGTTTCCGGGATGGCGGAGGAGGCGTGCGCGACGACGGGCAGGCCCGAGCGCATTGCCTCGATGAGGGGAAAGCCGAAGCCCTCGTGCCGTGAGGCGGAGACAAAGAGGTGTGACTCGGCGTAGAGCCGGGCCAGGTCGTCCTGGGAGACGCCCGAAGCGAAGGTGACCGCGTTGGAGACACCCAGCTCCTGGGCCAGAGATCGGAGATATTCGCCGTAGGCGGCCACGGTCGTCGAACCCACCAGTGTAAGAGTCGCCCGTGGGGCGAAGGTCTCGTTGTAAACGGCCAAGGCGGCTATCAGGTCTTCATGGGCCTTGTTGGGTGCCAGACGGCCCACGTAGAGTAGGCGGTGCTCGGCCGCGGCGTAGTCCCTGGAAGCCGCAGGGGTGTGCAAGGGGCGGATCAGGGGAGGAGCTACGACCACGCTTTCATACTCGGCGGCTGCCAGCTCGTCGGCGTTGTAGTGCGAAACCGCCAGCGCCAGACGGGTGCGAATTCGCAGGTCCTCGAGCTGACGCCGTCCCCATGCCACGGCGGTGGCCATCCCCGCGTCGAAGCCCATGACCTGGGCGCGAGGTGTGATGTTGTGGTATTGCACCAGAAGTGGTTCGTGCCGCTGTAGGAGGTGGTGGTAGAGGTTGGAATTGGTCGAGAGCTGATAGAGGATGAAGCGTCCATCACGACGACGGCCCTTCATGAGCTTCCGGGAGGGGATGGCTTCGCCTTCCAGGCCCGGCTTTATCTCGTCCGCGTAGATTCTGGCATCGATCCCCGCCTCCAGCAGCGCGGAGCGCAGCTCCACCACGTGGGTCCCGATTGCGTCGAAGGGTGCGAAAGAGGGCAGCAGGATGGCAACCTCCGTGGGACTGCCACGTCGGCCGGTCAACGCCGGCGCTCCTTCGGCGGCTCCAATGCCTGCAGCACTACCTTGTTGTCTGCGAGGGCGCCCAGCTCAGGCGTTCGCCGGGCGTTGCCGCATACGACCAGGTAATGCCCCGCCTTGAACGACTCGATGGTGACGGAATCGAAGCCCAGCCGACCAAGAAGGAACTCCCAGGTTTGAGCGGCGTACGGGCGCCCCGGGGAGAGGTCGGCCTCGACGCGGTTGGCGGGCTCGTCGAAGGCCTGCGGTGAGGCGCAGGCAAGCACCAGAGGTGCCCCCGCTTCGAGCACGCGCCGCGCGTGGGCCAGAGCCGCGACGCGAGTGGCGGCGCTCTCGCGATCGACAAGCCCCGAGAGGACCAACGCCGACAGGGAGCCGGCCGCGACGCTGGCCAGATGTTCCAGCGTGCCTGCTTCGCGCAACTCCAGCCCGCGGCTCTCAGCCGTCTGCAGGAGGCCCGGGCGGCTCTCCACTCCGTAGGCGTTGAGCCCTCCCTCGACCAGGCGCTCCAGCAGAGCGCCGTCGGTGCATTCGGCGACCAGGATCCTTCCGCGCACCTCAGAGAGGATTTCCGCCACCTTGGCGGAAGTCTCGGCCTGTACGCGAACCGAGGCGGTCGTGTCGAGCAGCTCCGTGGCACGGAAGGCGGAGGTGTCCATACGTGCCTCGATGGCCCCGATGCGGGCGTCGGTTATGCCGAGCAGATGGACGAGGTTGGTGGCGAAGTTGTTGAACTGCTGGGCGAGATAGTTGAGATACCAGGCCATGAGGGTGCGAAGCGCGCGCTTCGCAAAGGCGACGCCAGGCTTGGCGCTGGCAGTGGGAACGTCGATATCCATGTAGGCGATGCGATCCACGGTGTTGAAGATCGCATCGAAGTCGCGTTGCCCGGAAGCTGCACCATCGGGCAGGAGCGTGCGGTAGTAGGTCCGGACCCGCCGGGCCAGCGAGGGCGGGTACTTGCCCTCGGCGCGCATGTGCGCGACCTCCTCCCGTATTCGCTTCTCGAGGGAAAGAAGGTAGGCCTTGGCCTCGGCATCCTGGGCAGTGGGCTCGTTTTGGGCCGCGAGGTAATCATCGACCCTGCCTGAGGACGCCTCGGGGCCAAACTCCTCGGATGCGGACCTGTCGGCGTGCATGCTTTGCTCGGGCAAGGGCGCTTCACTCCTCGGACTTGGCGGGGTCGGCTCGGCATCAAGCTTACATCGCCCCCTGCCTCCCACCCGGGGGCGGCCGCGCCCGTGATCTTCACCACTCGGTGGGGCCGAGACGGCCGCACTTGTTCAAGTGGCCCCCGCGAGGGGCCGAAAACATCCATGTAACTCAAATGTCATCAACCGCGCGCCCAGCTGCGCGCGCTCTTGCCAAGGAGGCGACTTAGTTGGAACTCGACGCTCGAGCAAAGGGGTCCATCAGGTGGCGCTTTCACCTCGGCAGGGTGTGCAAGCCGGGGGCCATCGCGGGACTGGTTCTGACCGCCGCTCTGCCATCGGTTGCTCTTCTTTCTCATGCGGCACCGGCTGACGCCGCGACGACCTCCGGCAGTGTCACCTTCACAGGGCACGGCTGGGGCCACGGCCGTGGGGCAGGCCAATGGGGACAGCTCGGATACGCGCTCGAGGGCGGCTGGAACGCGAACCAGATCCTTCTCCACTACTACTCCAACACCACCGTCGGCAGCACCACGGACGTGCCCATACGGGTCATCCTCACCGCCAACGATGGTTCGGACATCGTCGTCACCTCTTCCTCCCCGTTCAGCGTCGCGGGAACGACATTTGCCGCCGGCGCGGAGGTGCGGATGCACCTCAACTCCACCGGAGCCTGGGAGATCGACCAGTCCACCAGCACCACCGGCTGTTCGACCTCCCCTACTTGGTCGGCGGTGGCCACGGTGGCACAATCAGCGGCGGTCGCCTCCCCCAACACGACCACCTACTCGACGGAGACCTATTCCAACGCTCTGGCCGTCTGTGAAAACGGGACGCCGTACTACTACCGAGGGCAAATAGCGGCCGCCTCCTACAACGGCTCGCCGCGCACTCTCAACGTCGTGGACGTGGAGAACTATCTGCGTGGCGTCGTACCCTCCGAATCCCCCGCCTACTGGGGGACGCTGGGGACGACGGTGGCCACCGGCACCTCCGCCGGCAGCCAGCCGGCCGGCTTCTATGCGCTGATGGCCCAAGCGGTTGAGGCGCGCTCGTACGCCCTCTCCTCTATGGGCGAGTTCGGCTACGCGGACATCTGCGATTCGGCCTACTGCCAGGTGTATCGCGGCATGCAGGGCGAGAACTCCATCACCGACCAGGCCGTGGCGGCGACCGCGGGCGAAGTGATGCTGCTCAATGGAGCCATTGCTCGAACCGAGTTCTCATCCTCCACTGGCGGCTACACGGCCGGTGGCACCTTCCCCGCAGTCGTGGACACCTATGACAGCGTCTGTGTCACCTACGCCTGCAACCCGAACCACGATTGGACGTCGACTCTCACCCTGGCGCAGCTGCAAGGGGACTTTCCAACGCTCGGGACGATCCAGGGGCTCACCGTGACTCAGCGAAACGGCTACGGCGACTGGGGCGGGCGTGTGATGTCGATCACCGTCTCGGGTTCCAACGGTTCGGTGACCATCTCCGGAGAGCAATTCGCCTGGGACACCGGTCTTAACTCGGACTGGTTCACCTTCACCGGAAGCGGTCTCGCGCTCTCTCCTGATTCGGCAGCGGCCTCGACCACCTCTAACACCGCCTCGGCCGGGTTCTATGTTGACTCCGCCGGCGGCGGGGTCGCCGCGGTCGGCGCCGCGGTCAGCTATGGCTCGATGGCGGGGTCGGTTCTCAACAAGCCCGTGGTCGGTATGGCCGCCACCTGGGACGGCGGTGGCTACTGGCTGGTGGCCGCGGACGGCGGGATCTTCTCCTTCGGGGATGCCCAGTTCTACGGATCCACCGGCAACATCACCCTCAACAAACCCGTGGTCGGCATGGTGGCCACTCCGGACGGTAAGGGCTACTGGCTGGTGGCCGCGGACGGCGGGGTGTTCGCCTTCGGTGACGCTCCGTTCGTCGGGTCGATGCCGGGAGCCGGTGAGACCGGGACCGCGACTGCGCTGACCCCCGCTCCCGGGGTGAACGGCTACTACGTCCTGACCGCCCAGGGCAACGTTTACGCCTTCGGGCAAGCTCCGGCCATCACCGGGGTCACCTCGATGCTCACCAGTCTGCCCGGCTCCCTGGTGGGAATAGCCACCATCCCCAACCGGCCGAACCCCAAGACGACCTGATCAAAGCTTCGAATGCGCCGGCGCCGAGCGCGGCCGGCGCATTCCGCGTTTAACTGGTCCTTGTCAGAACGGGATGCGTCGGGCGACCACGCGAGGCAGGTGACGGTACACCGTCGCCACCACGGCCATCAGCGGGGGCACCCAGGCCGTAACCTTGCCCCGGTCGGCGGCTTTCAGTGCCTCCGAGGCCACCTTGGAGGCACTGGTGGAGAGCGGGGCGGGGGAGAGATGGGCGGTCATCTTCGTGGTCACGAAACCGGGGCGCACCACGGTCACTTTCACGCCCGCGGGGATCATCGCGTCCGCGAGGGCGGTGGCGAAGCCGTCCATCCCGGCCTTTGCGGCACCGTATATGAAGTTGGAGCGGCGCACGCGCACCCCCGCGACGGAGGACAGGACCAGAATGTGGCCAAACCCTTGCGTCTTCATCTGGTTGGCGATGGCGAGCACCGCCGGTGCGAGCTTGGAGAAGTTCACTTCCAGGATGCGCTGTGCCGCGGCCGGGTCGTTCTCGTCGGCTGCCTGGTCTCCCAGCGCGCCCACGGCGATGACAGCCATGTCGATCGTCTCCAACTCCGCTTTGGCCGCGGCCAGAAGGCTTTCGGTGGCTCCCTCGGCCAGAACGTCGTAATGGATGACCGAGACCGACGCCGATGCCTGGTCCGAGAACTGCGATATCTGCCTGGCGGCGGTCTGCATTTCCTCGAGGGAGCGCCCCGCGAGTAGGAACTTCGAGCTTCCGCGGCGAGCGAGCTGCTTGGCTATCTCCAGGCCTATCTCGGATGAGCCGCCCACGATGAGGACGTTGTCGGGCGTATGGAGTGCGTCGAACAAGATGATGCTCCTTGGTTTCGGCTCGATCCCATACTAAACCGGGGCGCTGCGGCGGCCCGGGCGGGGACCTATGCGATTCCGAGCCTGCGCGAAAGGTCGGACTTGATCAGCCCCTCCGGGTCGACCTTGGCCTTGACGGCCGCGAGTTCGCCGAGCCGCGGGTACATTGCGGCGATGGTCTCCGCCTTGGCCCTCGAGTCCTTGGCCAGATACAGGCGCCCGGAAGCCTCCAGCACCTGCTTGTCGAGGCTCTCCAGGAGTCCGAACAGGCGTGGTGAGCCGACCGGGATATCCAGAGCCAGGGTCCAGCCGGGACGCGGGAAGGAAAGCAGTCCAGGGTTGGCGGCGCCGAAGCGCTTGAGCACCGCAAGGAAGGAGGGCACCTGGGCCGAGGCGATCTTCTCGAGGATCCTCCGCATGGCCTCCTCTTGGCCGTCGGGAACCACGAACTGGTACTGCAGGAAGCCGCGCGGTCCGTAGATGCGGTTCCAGCCCCCCACGCCGTCGAGCGGATGGAAGAAGGTGGGAATCCTCTGTATCTCGCCCTCGCGCAGCCGCGGCGCCTTGCGGAACCACATCTCGTTGAAGAGGCGCACGCTGGCGTTGTTCAGGAGCCCGCCCGGGAGCCAGGGCGGGGCGGAGGCGATCGGCTTGGCCTGATAGTTGAGCGGGTCGTCCGCCATGGCCCCTTTGAGGTCCCCGACCTGGGCGTGATCGCCTCGGGTGAGCACCGAGCGGCCCATGTAGCGGCCGCGGGCCAGGCAGTCGATCCAGGCCACCGAGTAGCGGAACTTGTGGTCGCTGCCCACCATGGTGGCCATGAGTGAGTCCAGGTCGTCCAAGCGCCGCGTCTCGACCTTCATGTAGGCGCTTTCCACCGGGATCATCTGGAAGCGGGCACTGGTGATGATGCCGGTCAACCCCATCCCGCCCGCGGTGGCCCAGAAGAGCTCGGGGTCGTCATCGCGCGAAACCCGCCTCTCCCCGGTCGGGGTCAGCAGCTCGAAGCCGGCGACGTGATTTGAGAAGGTCCCTTCGACGTGGTGGTTCTTGCCGTGTATGTCCGCCGCGATGGCGCCGCCCACGGTCACATAGCGCGTCCCGGGCGTCACCGGCACGAACCAGCCCTTGGGAACATAGGCGGAGAGTATCGAATCCAGCGATGCGCCGCCGCCGGCATGCAGCACGCCGCCCTCCTCCAGGCTCGAGGAGGCGACCTCGTCCGGCTGGGTGACCACGCGCCCCCCGCCGATCTGCGCCGCATCGCCATAGGCCCGCCCCAGGCCCCGGGCTATGGTGCCGGGGCGGACGAAAACGTCCGCGGCGGCCGGGGTGCCGTCCAGCTCGACCACTTCGGATACGACCGGCTGGGTTCTTCCCCAGCCTTTCAGCAGCTCGGTTCTCTCCACTTTGCACTCTCCATGCCTAAGGCCGACTGCTGGGGCGGGCACCAGGAGCCCACAGCGCGGGAGGCGGTTCTAGAAGTTTCGCAAATGGAGCCTAACGCGCCTGGTTCGCCGGCTGTGGCGAGGGTGCCTATCTCCCCAGCCGCGGAAGGTAGAGGCCCACCATTATGAGCAGCGCCCAGATGGCCCCCACGGCCTGGATGGGCCGATTGTGCAGGATCACGTCCTCGGGGGTCCCGGCCTTGCCCAGGTCCGCCTGAAGCGCGTAGAGCAGGATCGCCACCACGAAGGGGACGGTGGAAAGCTGTATGTAGATGTAGCCGCTGGTAACGCGGAATCCTTCGAACGCCCACAGGCCGTATCCCGCGATCGCCACCGCCGAGGAGAGCGAACGCACGTAGTTCAAGAAGGCGGGCGAATATGTTCCCAGCACCGCGCGATGCTCGGCAGCCAGGTGACCCGCTTCCTGTGTCTCGCCGTAGCGCTTGCCCGAGACCATGAAGAGGGAGCCGAAGGCGGCGACCGTGAGGAACCAGACCGAAATCGGCAGCCCGGTGGCCAATGCGCCGGCGATGGCTCGAAGGAGGAAGCCGAGCGCGACGATGCTGATGTCGATGACCGGCTGATTCTTCAGCCCCATGCTGTAGCCGAGGGTCAGCACGACGTAGGCGCCAAGTGCGAGGGCGAACTGTGCATTGAGCAGGAGGGCTGATGCGACGCCGATCAAGAGCAGTGACACTCCGGCCAGTATGGCGGCTCGGGGTGATATCCAGCCCGCTGCGACCGGGCGCAAGCGTTTCTGAGGATGATGGCGGTCGCTCTCGGCGTCCCGGGCATCGTTGATCATGTAAAGCCCGGAAGCCGACAGCGAGAAGATCACCGCCGCGGCAATGGTGGGGAACAGGTAGTGGGGCTCGAAGAGCCTTCCGGAGGCGGCGGTGGAGGAGAAGACCAGCGCGTTCTTGACCCACTGCTTCGGCCGGGCCAGCCGGAGGAAGGCCGAGGCGGGCGAGGGCCGGGTGTGCCTGGAGGGAGTGCGGGGGGATCCACCCAACTCAGGATCCCGATCGTCTATCGCTTCCATGTTTGCCATAGCCTATTCGCCGAAGGCCATTTCGAAGGAGGGCAAGTGGAGGTGCGCAAGGCGCCGATCGGGGGCGGTCTCTGGCTTGGCCTGCTGCTGCCGGTGGACGCAGACGAGCTTTACCAGTTGATCACGAGTTCCACCCGCCATCTCTCGCCGTACCTGCCCTGGGTGGAGCGCGTCCGCTCGGTCGAGGACGAACGCGCCTTCCTGCACGACGCGGTCTGCAGGATGGCGGACGGGCTTGCCTACACGGTGGGCATCTGGGAGGGCGAGAGCCTGGCCGGACTGGCCTCGCTGGAGATGGATCAGGACAACAACTCGGCCGAGCTCGGTTACTACCTGGGATCGTCCTTCACGGGCCGTGGCTACATGACCGCGGCCGCGTCGGAGGTCGTCTCCTGGGGGTTCTCCCGCCTCGGCCTGGCCCGGGTGGAGGCACACGTCGCGGTGGGCAACCAGCGCTCCCGGGCGGTCTGTTTGCGCATGGGCATGGCGTTCGAGGGAGTTGCACGCGGGGCAATCCGGCTGCACGGGCGCTACCTGGACCGCGAGACCTACGCGGCCATCGCCGGAGAATGGCAGGTGCCGGCGCGATGAACGAAGGGGCGAAGAGCCAAGCGGCACCGGTCCGCGGGGTCCTCGGGCGGCTGCGCGCCGCCTACGAGGAGCTGGTCCTGCCCGCCGCCATACGGATCGCCTGCTCGCATCCCTCCTTCGGACCCTGGCGGGAGAGGGCCCTGGCTTCAGTGAGTGGCGACGTCGTCGAGATCGGCTTCGGATCCGGGGAGAACCTCTCCCGGTATCCTGGTGCCGTCCGCTCGGTTGCGGGAGTGGAGCCCTCCGCGCGCGCCCTGCGCGCCTCGCTGGAGAATTCGCTCCGGGCCGCCTTCCCGGTGACGGTGCATCGGGCAAGGGCGGAGTCCATGCCCTTTGCCTCCGACAGCTTCGACTCGGCGGTTGCCACCTTCTGCCTGTGCAGCGTCGAGGATCCCGCCGCGGCCCTGTCCGAGATAGCACGGGTGCTCCGGCCAGGTGGCCGGCTGCACTTCCTGGAGCACGGGCTCTCCCCGGAGCCGCGCGTGGCCGCCTGGCAGCGCAGGCTCGACCCCATCGAGCGCGCGGTGGCCGGTGGATGCAATCTCTCGCGTGACCCGAGGGCCATGCTGGAAGCGGCCGGGTTCGAGGTCCTGGAGCTGGAGGAGGCCGCTGCGCTCGGCCCCAAGCCCTGGGGCTATCTCTATCGCGGAGTGGCCCGGCCCATAGCCGATTAGCCGGCTCTCTGGTAGATCTCGCGCAGGTCGCGTTTGACGATCTTGCCGGTCGCGCCCCTGGGCAGGGGCTCGTCCAGTATGAAGATCTCGGTCGGCACCTTGAAGGAGGCGATTCGACCGGCCAGGAAGGAGCGCAGCTCCTCCGCGTCCAGCTCTTTGTCCGGCTGCGGGTAGACCGCCGCGGCGACGACCTCGCCTAGCCGGGGGTCGGGCAGGCCGAAGACGGCCGCCTCGTGCACCGCCGGGTGCTCGTAGATCGCCGCCTCGACTTCGGCGCAGTAGATGTTCTCGCCCCCACGGATCACCATGTCCTTGATGCGGTCGTCGACGTAGACGAAGCCGTCTTCGTCGAGGTGGCCGACGTCCCCGGTGCGCAGCCACTTGCCAAAGAAGGCCTTGGCGGTGGCGTCGGGCTTGTTCCAGTATTCGCTGATGACGTTGGGGCCGCTCAGACAGATCTCCCCACGCTCGCCGGTTGGCACGGGCTCGCCGGTCGGGTCCATTATCGCCACCTCCATGATGGGGAGTGGCCTTCCGGCCGAGGTGGGCTTGGAAAGGGCGTCGGTGCCCTCGATCTGGGGCCCGTAGGAGTTGGTCTCGGTGAGGCCGTAGCCGAAGCCGGGCCGCCCCTTCTCCAGCCCGGAGGCGATTCTCTTGATCAGCTCCGGCGGGACCGAAGCGCCTCCTCCTCCCATGCTGATCACGGAGGAAAGGTCCCGGGTGGCAAAGCTGGGGGATTCGAGCATATCCCAGCTCATGGTGGGCACGCCGACGAAGTGGGTGATCCGCTCCCGCTCGATGATCTCGAGCGCCTCCTCGGGGTCCCAGCGGCGCATCAGCACCAGCTTGGACCCGGTCGCCAGCGCCGAAAGGAGCACCGGCACACAGCCGGTGACGTGAAAGAGCGGCACCGCCAGGATGAAGGCGAACTCCGGAGGCTGCCCGCCGTCGGGCGGATAGCGCAGAGCCCCGATGGCAGAGCGGGCGGCGTTGGCGAGCAGCGCGCTCAGGATCGCCCTATGGTCGGAGAGGGCCCCTTTGGGGTATCCGGTGGTGCCCGAGGTGTAGAGGATGGTGGCCGGATCGTCCGGCCCAAGCTCCACGGGATCCGGACCGCCTTGGGCCAGCACCTCCTCGAGGGCCACCAAACCGTCGGGAAGCGGGCCGGAGCTCCTCACCGCCACGATCGGCACACCGAGCTCGCGCGCCGGCGCGGCGGAGCGCTCGGTGCGCTCGGGGTCCGCTATCAGCACCTTGGCGCCGCAGTCCTCCAGCGCGTACTTGAGCTCGTCCTTCTGCCACCAGGCATTGAGAGGGGTTGCGATTGCGCCCACCGTGAGGGTGGCGACATAGGAGGCCACCCACTCGGGGAGGTTGCGCATGGCGATGGCCACCCGGTCCCCCTTCTCGACCCCGTATGTGCGCTGCAGGGTGGCGGCCAGGCGGTCGGCCAGCTCGAAAAGGCGCGCGAAACTCCACACCTCCCCCTCGTAGAGGATGAAGGGCTTCTCCCCGAAGGCGCGCACGGCCTGGAAGACGGCGGGCAGGCTCGGAGGCGTGGCCTTGAAGACCTGCATCTCGACGCCGCGAACCTCCTGGGTGACTATCTCGTAGGGCCCTCCCGGGCCGGTTACGGCGGCCAGGGCCTCCTCGTAGGTCAACTTTCCTCCTTGTTCTGACTGCTTTGGCGGTTGCCGGACGATGCCTCAGAGCATCGCCTGGTAGACCAGCGGCGCAAGGCGGTCGGCGATCACGTAGGTCGAGGACGGGAGCAGCTGGGTGAAGAACTCCACGGTGATCCCCTCCACCGGGTCGACCCAGAAGGTTGTGCTTGCCGCCCCGCCCCAGCCGAAGGTTCCCTGGCTCTGGGAGGTCTTTGCCGCCGCCTTGTCGATCACCACCGAGAAGCCCAGGCCGAAGCCGATGCCGCGCTCGGAGGACTCGGCGAAGACGGGGCGCCCGAAGCTCTCGATGTCCTGGTTGCCCGGCAGATGGTTGGTGGCCATCAGCTCCACCGTCTTGCGGCCCAGGATGCGCGTGCCCTCCAGTTCCCCCTTGTTGAGCAGCATGGTTATGAAGCGGAAGTAGTCCGAGGCGGTGGAGACCAGGCCGCCTCCCCCCGAAAGCGTGGACGGGCGCGTCATCGAGGCTTTGCCGAAGGCGTCGAAGCGCATGGCCTTCCTATCCTCGGGGCTGGGGATGTAGAGCGCCGCCAGACGGCCATGGCGCTGCTCGTCCGCCCAGAAGGCGGTGTCGGTCATTCCCAGGGGCTCGAAGATCTCGGTGCGGAAGAACTGGTCCAGGCTCATCCCGGAGGCGACTTCCACCACCCCTCCCAGAACGTCGGTGGCCACCGAATAGCTCCAAGAGCTTCCCGGCTGGAAGGCGAGCGGCATGGCCGCCCAGTTTTCACAGGATCCGGCCAGGTCCATTCCCGGCGGCTGTCCCCACTCGAAGCCCCGCTTGCGATAGATGGCGTCGGTTGGGTGTGCGTACATGAAGCCGTAGGTGAGCCCCGCGGTGTGGGTGAAGAGGTGCCAGATGCGAACCGGCTCGGTCAGGCCCACGGTCACCGGCGACTCGGAGGATCCCCCGGAGAACACGCGGGCATTCGCAAAAGCGGGGATGTAGTCCGAGACGGGGTCGTTGAGCCGGAGAGCGCCTCTTTCGTAAAGGACCATGGCCGCGACCGAGGTGATCGGCTTGGTCATGGAGTAGATGCGAAAGACGGTGTCGTTCTCGACAGGCAGTCCGGCCTCGATGTCGCGGAAGCCCGACGAGGCCAGGTAGGCGCTTTCGCCCTCCCGGGCCACGTGCACAAGCCAGCCGGGCAGGCGCCGGTCGTCGACGAAAGCCTGAAAATATTCCCCTATCCGCGCCAGCCGTGACTCGTCGAAGCCGAGCTTGGCGGGAGAGCTCTCCACTTGCAGCTGCATGAAACCTCCCTAGGGACTCAATTATTGCAGCTGACCGGAGCCATGGGAGCCCCGGCGTCGCACTCAGGTGCTAGGCAGGTCTTGACCACCTCGTCGAGAGACGGCGGGTGAGAGGAGGCCCGGACTGGTAGAAGTGTTGTATCCCCGGGAGACGAAAGCGACGGGCGCCATGAGCGGTAACTGGTTCGAATCCAACGTCTTTTTGGTCTTCGATCTGGAGACCACGGGTGTGGACGTCACCAGCGACCGTCCCGTCTCCTATGCGCTCATGGCGATGGCCTCCGGCGACTGCGTGCTTGAGTCCTACTCAATCGTCGATCCCGGGACCGAGGTTCCCGGCGACGCGGCGGCCATACACGGCATCACCACCGAGAAGGCGCGCAACTTCGGCGTGGGACTGGAGCCGGCCCTGGGGGCCATCACGGACGCCCTCCTGCGCGCGACACGGGAGGGATGGTACGTGGTCGGCATGAATGTGGGATTCGACCTGACCATCGTGAACTCCCGCTGCCACGAGGCATACGGCGTGGGGCTTTCCGAGCTGGGCTTTTCCGCCCCGGTCCTAGACGCGCTGGTGCTCGATCGCCACTACGACCGCTTCCGCTCCGGGAAGCGAACTCTGGAGCGTCTCGCGGAGGTATACGGGGTGCGGGCCGGGAATTACCACGACGCCCTGGAGGATTGCCGCGTGACCTATCGCGTCCTGGAGGCGATAGTCGAGAAGTACCCCGAGATAACCGAGATCGACAAGAGCAAGGTGACCGAGACGCTTGGCGCCTTCCACCGTGACTGGCTGGAAAGCTACCGCCAGTGGGCCACCCAGCGTGGCAGGGAGGTGGAGGAATTCGGCGGCTGGCCCATCAGCGTCCCCTAGAGGATCGCTGTGGACCGGCCGCCGGATGTGAAGGACCCCTGGGGGGAATGGGGCCTTTCAGGTGAAGATGATCTGGCCGCCGGCGGCGAGCTCGTAGAAGTCGCCGACGGTGATTATGCCCTGGACCTGCTCGACGAAGTCGTCCTTGGACATCCCGAACAGATCTACCGTCGCCTTGCACGCCCAGAGGCCCGCTCCGGTGTCGGCGATCATCTCGATGAACTCGGGTATCGACGGAATGTCGATGCCTTCCATCTTGGACTCGATGTAGTGCGTCATCACCGACGAGATGCCGGGGAATCCGCCCAGCCAGGTGGCCATGTGCAATGCGGGATTGCCGACCGTCGCCAGCTTGATGTGCTCGTGCCGCTTGCGGTGGATCGCATCAAGCCCGAAGAAGGTGAAGAACAGGTGCGCCTCGATCCCTTCGGCTCGGGCACCGTTGGCCATGATCAGCCCCGGATAGATGCCCTCCAGCGACCCCTTGGATATGACGATTGAAATCTTTTCGATGCCAGGCATTTCCAACCCTCCTTCAGGTCAGATGCAGCCGATGGGCTTGGGGATGCCGGCGATCTTGGCCGCCTGCTTCGCCGGACCCTTGGGAAAGAGCTCGTATAGCTCCTTGATGGGGACGCCGGAGGACTTGCCCAGCGCGCGCACGCTCGGGCCCGTACCCTTGGTCAGGTACTCCGAGCGCATGAAGCGGATGACCACCCAATGGCGATCCGTCAGCTGTTCGATCCCCTCGGCCTTGGCCAGCTCGGGGACCATGTCCTCCGTCCACTGCGAGGGATCCTCGAAGAATCCGTCGTCGGTCCTGGCGACATCCTTGCCGGCCAGCGTGATTGTGCTCATCTCTCCTCCTTGTGCCGGGCTATTTCCCGGCCTTTACGTGCTTGACTTCCAGGATGTGCTTGCCCGCCTTGGGCATTTGCGCCTTCACCATGGGGATGTCGTGCCCTGGAAGTAGTAGGTGCCAATAGAGCTGCTGGAAAGCCAGCTTGCCCAGATGGTTCAGGTACGAGTCCTTCAGCAGCGGCAGGCCGAACGGCCCGGGGAAGTGCCCCTCCAGCGGCTCGGTCTCGTAGTTGAAGTCGATCAGCAGCGCCTTGTGGTGGCCGGTCTCGATGAAGCAGTTGGCATGGCCGTCGAAGCTCTCGGGGAGCGGCTCCTTGGCGAGCCAGGCCAGAATGTTCGGCACCAGCACCTCGCCCTCGAAGTGCGCCACCGAGCCGGCCTTGGATGCCGGCACACCGGCGGCGTCACCGATGACGAAGATGTTGTCGGCCACCTTCGACTGAAGGGTGTGCGGATCGGTCGGTATGAAGTCCAGCTCGTCTCCAAGCTTGGGGCTGTTGCCGACGTATGCCGCGCCACCGTGCAGCGGGATGGTAACCAGGATGTCGTAGGGGACTTCCTGGCCGTCGTAGCTGATCAGCTTCTTGGCCTCTTCGTCCACCTCGCCGGTGTTGAAGTTGGTGACCAGGTTGATGCGCCGGTCGTCCAGCATGTGGGAGAGGTGCTTGGAGGCCTCGGGCTTGGTGAAGGCGCCGTCCAGCGGAGTGGCGTAGACGATCTCCACCTTGTCCCTCAAGCCCCTGCTCTCGAAGAAGGCATCCGCGAGGAAGGTGAACTCGAGCGGAGCGACCGGGCACTTGATGGGCATGTCGATGACGTTCAGCACCAGCCGCCCGTGATCCATCGCCGCCAGCGCCTTCTGCAGGCCGACCGCACCCTCCATGTTGTAGAAGGTGAATACGTCGCGTCCCCACCCGGAGCCGAGCAGTCCCTCGGTCTCCTCGGGGCGGAGAGTGGCGCCGCTAGCCACCACCAGCAGGTCGTAGTCGACGCTGCTGCCGTCCTCCAGCACCACCCGGTTTTTGTCCACTTCCACGTGGTCGATGCCGGCCTCGATGTAGTTGACGCCGCGGTGCAACTGCTGGCGGCGGCTCTTGGCGAGGTGATCCGCCTCGGCCATCCCGAAGGGGACGAAGAGCAGGCCCGGCTGGTAGATGTGCTCGTCATCCTTGTCGATGACGGTGATCTCCAGCCCCGCCTGCTCGGCGTGGCGCGCGAGGCGGTTCGCCGTGAGGGTCCCGCCTGTCCCTGCGCCCAGGATTACGATTCGTTTTGTCATGGACAAAATATGAAGGACACGGAGGCGCGATCTTAGGGCAGAAAGTCACGCGCGACCAGGTGCCATTGTTACAGCCGTCACAGGACTGACATTTTTTGCATATCCGTCCTGGAAATAATCGAGCCCCTACCCAGGGCGGCGGCGGCCCGCTTGCGAAGCGCGACCCGGGGAGCAGGGAGGGCGCGACGGCGTGTGCGACGGCGTGGCAAGAGCGCGTTGCCGAGTGACCGGGGCCTTCCCGGCGGGGTGCGTCGGTTTCGCGGATTCTGGTCCGCCGCTCTGGAGCGGCCCGCCGGGTGGAGGCGGGTGGGCGCGCATTCGGCTATGCCGTGTGCATTTTCAGGTGCGCTTGGCGACCACGTAGGTGTCGATGGCCACCTTTGCGCCCTCGGCGGTCTCGACGTTGCGGAACACGTCACGGGCCTCCACGACGTTCTCCACCCCCAGGATCTCGGTCACGTCGGCGGGGGAGTAGAGGACCTCGGGCATCTGCGGCCCGCCAACGCCTTCGGCAAGGTTGCGGGAGTGGTGGCCGACGACGAGAAGCTCGCCACCGGGGACCAGCGCTGCCAGCGCCGAGGTGAACAGGTGCGTCATGACTTCTCGCGGGAGGTGGATGTAACAGATCAAGGCGGCATCGAAGCCCGGCTCCTCGGCGCTCCATCCGGCCAGGTCTGCGCGTACCCAGTCCACGCTGACGCCCCTGCCCTCGGCCAGGGTGGCGGCACGCTCGAGCGCGACCTCGGAGAAATCGACCCCGGTGACCTTCCATCCCTGCTCCGCGAGCCAGATGGAGTTGCGCCCTTCGCCGCAGCCGAGGTCGATGACCCGGCCCTGCTTACGCTCAGCGAAGAACTGCTTCACGAACTGGTTGGGCTCGGCGCTCCAGAGGAGTTCAGTCGACCGGTATCGCTCGTCCCACATGCTTGAGTCCATTCCCGTCCTCTCTAGGCTGCTGCTACCGATAATACGGGCCACGTCGCCGGCCGGCCAAGCGCCCTGGGGGCGGGTATCTCGCTCGCGCCCGCCCGTCGGGGTAGCCGCGTCACCATCCGGGGATTACGCGGGTGCAGTGGAGTACGCCCGTGAGCTGCGCAGTGTCATAAAATCCGCTGCGATCTGCACTGGGCGACATGATTCGGAGCCAATTTCGGACTTATGAGACTCCGTATCGATAACATTGCCTATTGCCGGGCCCGATTGGGTGTCTGCCCGGCAATGGGGAGTCGGGTCGCATGGTCGCGCCGCACACTCCCCGTCCTAGAGAGGAGCGGCAGTGGCAAACAGCTCTGCCCGCCATCGTCTGCGCCGAAAGACCCGAGCGAGTGTCGGCGCCTATGGCGGAAATCCAAATTCGGAGCCGGCATCCGGAGCCGTCATTTCGTCGCATCACCGGGCCACAGCGAGGCTGAGCGGCCCTTGGGTGGCCGCCCTGGCCGTTGCGCTTGGAGTGGGAAGCGTTGGACTGCTGGGCGTCGTCGCCACGGCGTCGCCGGCCGCCGCGGCCGGCTGCGTGGCAGCGGGATCAACCGGCCTGACCGCCGCCATGGTGGTGAGTACCGCAGGCACCACTGTCAGCGGCAACACCGTTTCGGCGGCCGGCTGCGATGTCGGCATATACGTGTCCGCGAACAACGTCACCATCAGTTCCGTCACCGTTGGTGGCGCCAACGATCACGGCATCTTCGCGCAGGACGTGAGCGGGCTGACGATAGAGAATTCGACCATTAATGGCAACGGCGTCTCGCCCAACGCGAAGATCGCCGAGAACAAGGCCATCGAGCTGGTCGGAGTGTCCAACTCCACCGTCTCGGGTAACACGGTCACCTCCAACACGGCCGACGGCGGGATCGGCGTTGCCGACGACGGACCGCTGGATCCCGGCGCTCCAAACCCCGGCACGCTCATGGCATCCTCGAGCGACGTGATCACGGGCAACACCTCCAGCGGCAACTACCGAGGGTGTGGGATCGTGGTCGCGGCCTACGATGCCGGATCGGGCGGGGTCTCCTCCATCACCGTGAGCAACAACACGGTGGCGGGAGCGGTTGGCCAGTTCACGGCCAACGGCCCCGTGATCGGAGGCATCGTTGCCGCGGCCGATACGCCCGGCACCACGGTGTCGGGTGTCACCATAAGCGGGAACAAGATCACCGAGGCCTTCATACCCGGTGTAGTCGTGCACTCCAACGCTCCGAACGACAAAGTGAGTGGCGTCAAGGTGGACAACAACACCATCTCGGGCAACGACTGGGGTTCCACCGACGGCCCGCCCAAGCCGGCCGGGATAATCGTGGCGGCCACCCCGATACCCGCTCCGGTCACTCCGGTGCTGACCGGGACCGAGCTGAGCGGCAACACGATCAGCAACGAGTTCTACGGCGTGTGGCTGGCGGGTGACACCAACACCACCGTCGGCTCGAACACCATCACCACCTTCCCCGGTGGAACCGGGGTGTTCAACGTCCCGATGCCGGGAAGCGGCTACTGGATGGCCGCAAAGGACGGCGGGGTTTTCAACTTCGGGGGTTCCGGCTTCTATGGCTCCATGGGCGGAAAGACCCTGAACGCCCCGGTGGTCGGACTGGCTCCGACCATGGATCAGGGTGGCTACTGGCTCGCCGCCTCCGACGGCGGGGTCTTCAGCTTCGGTGACGCCACCTTCTATGGCTCCATGGGCGGAAAGACCCTGAACGCCCCGGTGGTGGGGATTGCCCCAACGCCATACGATGCAGTGCCGCCTCCGGCCCAGCCCGCGCCTGCCGGCAAGGGCTACTGGCTCGTTGCCAAGGACGGCGGGGTCTTCAGCTTCGGCGACGCAGGGTTCTACGGCTCCATGGGCGGAAAGATCCTGAACGCCCCGGTGGTAGGGATGGCAACTACGCCCGACGGCAAG
>JAJZNF010000225.1 GCA_021847985.1 Actinomycetes bacterium
TGGCGGGTCACACCGTATTTGACCGCTCTCATGCCGCCGGCGTTTGTGGCAACATTCCCGCCCAAGGAGGAGCCCAGCTCGCCCGGAAAGACCGGATAGACGAAGCCCACTTCGGCCAGCGCCTGGTCAAGGAGAGCGAGTGTCACTCCGGGTTGGACCACGGCCACGTGGTTGGCCTCGTCGATCTCGATGATCTCGTCCATCGCCTCGAAGCTCACCAATAGGGAGCCCGGACACGGGGTCGCGCCCCCGGAAAGGCCGGTCCCGGACCCGCGGGCGACGATCGGGACGGCGTGGCGGGTGGCAATGCGCGCGATAGCGCTCACCTGCTCCGTCGTCGATGGAAACGCAACCGCCAATGGCTTCTGCCAGCCCGCGGTCAGCGCCTCGTCATGGCTGTAGTCGTCGGAGACACCCTCCCCGGTCTTCACGGAGCGTTCACCGAGCGCGCTGCGAAGCTCCTCTAGGAAGGCCTTCAGGCTGGTTTCGTCTTGCATCAAATGAATGGTATCCCGCCCAGCGCCTTCAGGGGTGTTGAACCGGGCAAGCTAGGCGGCTTGGCGGCGCTGGTGGCGGCCCTGTAAGGTTGGCGCATGCCGGCCGGAACCGAACTACGTGGGGCGGCAGGGCCCATCACCGTCTCGAGTGAGCCCTTCATGGTGATGGCCAAGCCCGCGGGGCCCCAGTGCAACCTCGACTGCACATACTGCTACTACCTGGAAAAAGAAAAACTCTTCCCAGGGTCTTCCCGCTATCGGATGAGCGAGGAGACACTCAGGGCATACATCGCCTCCTTCGTCGCCTCGAGTCCGGGACCGATCGTCCACTTCGGATGGCACGGGGGCGAGCCGACCATGGCCGGCCTGGACTTTTACCGCAAGGTGGTCGCCTTTCAGGAAGAGCTCCTTCCCGCCGGCTGGACTGCGCTCAACAATCTGCAGACAAACGGCACCCTGCTTGACGACCGATGGGGAAGCTTCCTGGCACGACACCGCTTCTCCGTCGGCCTCAGCATCGACGGGCCCGCCTTCACCCATGATGCCTCCAGGCTCGACAAGGCGGGGCACCCCACTCACGAGCGCGCCATGCGTGGCCTGCGGGTTCTACGCTCGCACGGCATCGACCCGGACGTGCTTTGCACTTTGAACTCGGTTACGGCCGCCCATCCGGAAGAGGTCTACGACTTCTTCCTTGCCGAATCGGTGAGGTGGCTTCAGTTCCTGCCCGTCGTAAAGCGGGACGACGACGGATCTTTGTCTCCACTAAGCGTCTCGCCCCACGCGATGGCCGCGTTCCTGAACCACGTCTTCGACCGCTGGGTCCGCAACGACGTGGGCCGGATAGGGGTGCAGAATTTCCTGGAGAGCCTCCTGGTGTTCAGTGGCCGGCCTGCCAACCTTTGTGTAATGGCGGAAACCTGCGGGAGGGTCCTGGCCATGGAGCATGACGGCAGCGTCTACTCGTGCGACCACTTCGTGTTGCCAAGCCACCGCCTCGGAACGCTGCCCCAGGACGGGCTCGCGGCAATGGTGGACTCCCCGAGGCAGCTATCGTTCGGCCTTTCCAAGAAGGAGTCGCTCACCGCCTATTGCCGCGCCTGCCCATATCTCTTTGCCTGCAACGGCGGCTGCCCCAAAGACCGGAGCGCGATATCCCCGGACGGGGAGGCGGGCCACAACCAGCTCTGTGAGGGATACAGATCCTTCTTCGAGCACATCGACCCCTACCTGCGCCGGATGGTGTCCATCATGCGCAGCGGCGGCAAGATCACCTCGATCATGGACGAGCTGGCTGGGGGCGAGGGCGGCGGGGTGCCGGTGGTGGGGCGTAACGACCCGTGCCCGTGCGGCAGCGGCAAAAAGTACAAGAATTGCCACCTGCGGTCGAGGAGCTAGATCCGGCTCGGAAACTTAGTATGGCGGAATGGCAACGCGAGCACCGTTTCTCAACTCGAGGCTGCAGGGACTGGGCGCCACCATCTTTGCCACCATGTCCCAACTGGCCGCAGACACCGGGTCCATAAACCTGGGACAGGGCTTCCCCGACACAGACGGGCCGGACGAGATAAAGGCCGCGGCTATCCGCGCCATCGAAGAGGGCCACAACCAATACCCTCCCGGACCTGGTATACCCTCGCTCAGGGAGGCGGTAGCCCGCCATCAGCTGGACAACTGGGGGATCGAGCTCGACCCGGGAAGCGAGGTGCTGATCACCGCGGGAGCGACTGAGGCGATCGCCGCGGCGATGCTGGCCCTGTGCGAGGTCGGCGACGAGGTGATCGCGTTCGAACCGTTTTACGACGCATATCTCGCGGCAGCCGCCATGGCGGGAGCACGTCTCGTCCCGGTGCGCCTGGAGGCCCCGGATTGGGAGTTCGACCCCGAGGAGCTGCGCCGGGCCGTCAGCCCCCGGACTCGGGCCATCATTCTCAACTCCCCACACAACCCGACCGGGAAGGTGTTCTCAGGCCCGGAACTCGCGATCATCGCCGAACTTTGCCAGGAGCAAGACCTCATAGCCATCACCGACGAGGTTTACGAGCACATGATTTTTGCGGGCAGGCACATCCCCGTCGCGACTTTGGACGAGATGGCCCGGCGCACCCTCACCATTTCCTCCGCCGCCAAGACCTACTCCTTCACCGGCTGGAAGATCGGCTGGGCCACCGGCCCCGCACCCCTGGTTGCCGCGGTGCGCACCGCCAAGCAATTCCTCACCTACGTCAACGGCGCGCCCTTCCAGGTGGCGGTGGCCTATGCGCTGAATCAGGGGAGGCGCTTCACCGACCTCGTGGTTCCGGCCATCTCCGAGCAGCGCCGCATGCTCGCCGATGGCCTGGCCCGAGCAGGCTTCGAGGTCATGGGCGGGGAAGGCACGTACTTCCTGACTACGGATATCAGCAGGGTCACTGATCTCGACGCCATGGACTTCTGCATGGAGCTACCCAAGACGGCAGGCGTCGTCGCCGTGCCCTCCTCGGTCTTTTATCTGGAACCCGAGGCAGGCGAGAAGCTGGTTCGCTGGACTTTCTGCAAGCGGAAGGAAGTCATCGCCGAAGCGGTGCAGCGGCTCGGCCGCCTCGCCTAGGCCTTGACGACCCCTCGTTCGACGAGGGCCTCCGCTATCTGGATCGTGTTTAACGCCGCCCCCTTGCGCAGGTTGTCCCCGGCGACAAAGAGTGCGACGCCGTTGCCCACGGAGTCGTCCCGCCGCACGCGGCCCACGTAGCTCGGGTCCTTGCCGGCGGCAAGCAGCGGGGTCGGGACGTCCGCCATGACCACGGCGGGTGCGGCTGCGAGCACCTGGCGCAGCTCGGCGATATCGAATGACGACTCGAGCTCAACGTTAAGGCTCACCGAATGGCCGGTGAAGACCGGCACCCGGACGCACGTGGCTGCAACCCTGAGCCCGGGGAGTCCAAGGATCTTACGGGTCTCGTCTCGGAACTTGTGCTCCTCGTTGGTCTCGTCGTCCACCAGGGAGCCGGCCAGCGGTATGACATTGGCCGCGATCGGAGAGACAAAGGCCTCCGGTCGGCCGAGGTCCACTGCCTCACCGTCGAAGGTCAGCTCCGAAAGGCGATCGCCGCCCCTGGACAGCTGGCCCTGCAGCTCTTGCACACCCTTGATCCCAGCCCCGGAGACGGCCTGGTAAGTCGAAGCGACCACCCGCAGCAGTCCGTAGCGGTCGCGCAACACCGCCAGCGGGCTCATGCAGACCATGGTGGTGCAGTTGGGGTTCGCCACGATCCCAAGGGGAATCTCGTCCAGTTCCTCGGCATTCACCTCGGGCACCACCAGCGGAACCTCAGGGTTCATGCGCCAGGCGGACGAGTTGTCCACCACGATGGCGCCGGCGGCGGCCACTTTGGGGGCCAGCTCACGCGAGGCGGTCGCGCCATTGGAGAAGAGGGCTATGTCGATGCCGTCGAAGGAAGCCTCGTAGGAGTTCTCGACCTCTATGTCGCGCCCGGCGAAGGTGAGCTTGGTGCCGGCGGAGCGTGGCGACGCAAAAAAGCGGACCTGGTCGAAGGCGAAATTGCGTTCGACCAGAAGGTTGCGCATGACTACGCCTACCTGGCCAGTGGCCCCGAAGACAGCGATGTTCATGATGCCAGCCTAGACGTCGGCCGATCCGGAGCTGAAAACCGCTTAGAGCTCGAATGCCCCGTGCAGGGCCTTGACAGCCTTCTCGACGTCCTCCTGCCGCATCACGCAGGAAATGCGGATTGCCGAGGTGGAGATCATCTCGATGTTGATCCCCTCCTTGGCCAGTGTCTCGAACATCGTCGCGGTGACTCCCGGATGGCTCTTCATGCCCGCGCCAATCAGCGAAACACGGCCGATGTCCGAATCGGCATAGGCATCCTGGGCGCCGATCTCGGGCCCTACCGCCTTCATGACCTCCAAAGCCGCCTTCATGTCGTCTTTGGGGACGGTGAAGGATATGTCGGTCAACCCACGGGTCGAGGTGTTCTGAACGATCATGTCGACGTTGATCCCGTGGTTGGCCACCTCACGGAAGACTCTCGCGGCGACCCCCGGCCGATCGGGCACACCCGTGATCGTCACCTTGACCTCGGTCGTGTCATGGCTGATTGCGGAGACGACCGCCTGCTCCATGGTCTCATCCTCCTCCTGGACCCAGGTCCCCGGCTCCCATG
>JAJZNF010000215.1 GCA_021847985.1 Actinomycetes bacterium
CTTCCATTTTTGCATCGTCACCGAGGAGCAGCTGCAACGCATCCCCGGCTACGCGAAGGAGCTCGGCGTTTCCTCGTTCAAGTTCTTCATGAACTTCCGCGGCGACGAGGGCAAGTATCTCGGCCTGCCCGGCAATGACGACGGCTTCCTCTACGACGTGATGCGGGCGGCCGCCTCCTCGGGCACCATGATCGATCCTCATGCGGAGAACATCGAGATCGTGTGGCGGCTGCGCCGGGAGGCAGCCGACCCGGAGACGCCTCCGCTGCGGGTTTGGAACGACATCCGGCCGGCATTCGTGGAGGCCGAGGCCGAGCAACGGGCCGCCTACCTGGCGGGCGTCACCGGCGCATCGATGTACGCGGTGCACGTGTCTTCCCAGCAGGCTCTCGAAGTGCTGGTCGAAGCCCGTCGCCGTCACCCGCACGTTTACCTGGAGACCTGCCCGCATTACCTGACCCACGACATCGACTCGGATCTGGGTTTGCGCGGCAAGGTCAACCCGCCGCTGCGTGAGGCCCAGGACCGCGAGGCGCTGTGGGCGGCCCTGAGCGACGGGGTTATCGATGTGGTGGGATCGGACCACGTGCCTCGACACCACTCCAAGAAGACCGGCGATATCTGGAAGGCGAGCGCCGGGTTCCCGGGGCTGCAAACCTTGTTGCCGGTTCTGCTGTCCGAGGGCCATCTGCGCCGCGGCATTCCACTCGAGCGAGTGGTGGACACGGTGACCGCCCGCCCCGCCCGTCTCTTCGGTTTGTACCCGCGCAAGGGGATGGTATCGATTGGCGCGGATGCCGACTTCGCCGTGGTAGACATGCATGCGCCGATGGTGGTGGACGCGGCTTCGCAGGCCTCGGCGGCCGGCTATTCCATCTACGAGGGCTGGCAGCTGCAGTGCAGCGTGGTCCACACCATCGTTCGCGGTGACTTCGCCCTCCGAGACGGGCAGCTGGTTCCCGGCGCCAGGGGCCGGTTCATTCATCGGCCTAACAGCGGGGCGGCGGCGATTTCAGAGGAGGGCGAGCTGTGAGCGATACACCCTGGAGCGGCGTCATTACTCCCGACGACGAAGCGCGCTACGAGGCCGCCGGGTTCGGCAAGCCTATAGGGATCGGCACCTCGCCGGCCCTGGTCATAATCGACGTCCAATACCGGACGGTGGGCAACAGTCCCAAGCCCTTCTTTGAGTCCCTGCAGGATTACCCCACGAGTTGCGGGGACGTCGGTTGGGCGGCGGTCGATCACATTACCGAACTCCTCGACGCTTTTCGGGAAGCCGGCAGACCCGTGATCTATCCGCACGTGGCCCCCAAGCGCACCTACGACGCCGGCCGCCTTGGCGCCAAGGTGCCCGCGATCATGACCATCGACGAGCACGGTTACCAGTTCGTCGAGGAAGTCGCACCCCGCGAGGGAGATATCCTGGTGCCCAAACGCCATCCGAGCGCTTTCTTCGGCACGTCGATGGTCAGCTACCTCGTCGACCTGCGCGTGGACACGCTGTTCGTTACCGGATGCACCACCAGCGGATGTGTCAGGGCCACCGTCGTCGACGCCTTCGCCAATAATTTCCGGGCCGTGGTGCCGCACGACGCGGTCTACGACCGAAGCCCCACAGTGCACGCCGTCAACCTTTTCGACATGGCTCAGAAGTACGCTGACGTGGTCAGCACGGCCCAAGCTTTGCAGCTGCTGCAGCGCGGAGCCATTGGCTAAAGCAGGGCAATAAAAGCCGGTTGGGCGGATGTAACCCGGAGCGATCATGGCCAACGCGGTTGGCGATGGCGGTGATCGCCCAACCCCTTTTGTCGAGCACGGGTGCTTCCCCGTCCTCTCCATGGCCAAGCTTGGCCGTGGATCCCTTTGGTCCTCTGATGTAGGACAACGCCGTTCTTGGAAGGTTCTGCCTCTACCCGGGGTGCCGGTAGGCACGCCGGCGAGCACGCGTGATGAAAAATTCCAATGGCCATTGACAGTCGACAGCGCGCTGTACGTGCGGACCCCCATGCTGTTCGAGACACCGGAGCTCTCCAGGGCAGACGGTAGGCACGCCTCGGTGATGGGATCGCGCGCACGGGTCTATTGGTCATCGACGACCTTGCCCTTAGGCCACCCTCCCCCCAGCAGGCGCCCGATCCGTTGGAGATCATGGAGGACCGCCACGCCACTCGCGCCATGATCATCGCCTCCCAGCTGCCGGTTGCATCCTGGCACGCGGCCATGGGCGACGAGCAGACCATCGCCGACGCCATCATGGACCGGGTGCTCTCCAGGGCTCATCGCATCGAGATGGGAGGGGAATCTCTCCTAGCCGGGAGGTCGGCCCAGCCGGCAACGAGCCAAGCCAATCAGACTACGGCCGGAACGGCCAAAGCTAATGTCGGCGACCGGCGCCGACGGCGCCGGTGACAATACCGACAACGAGGTGAGACAAGGGGACGTGCCGGGCATCCGCCCACCCTGTCGTGCACATCAGCCAAGGCTCGGTCTCACGGGTGTACGAAAGCTCTGGAATTGCTGTATAGGTTCAACGGAATACCCTGGAAACCTCCATTCGTACGCCCTAGGTTTGGACCTACATTTCGGCCGGACCGGGTTCCGTTGGGCCCGTCAGCATCCAATCCCACGTCTCAATGCGGCCGTGCCAGGCGGATCCAATTCGAGCTCGGTCTTTGGCGTAGTGACCTAGCCCTAGGCGCTATCGAGGATGGGGAATTCTGATGCTTGATCCCGGACAATTGGCGTAGTTCGCGGGATATGGGGTAGAGACGGTGCCGCTGAAGGATGCCCGTGGGGTCTTCCACGTGTTCGGCGGACGCATTGGCGCAATGGCGGCTTCCCAATCCCAGCCGCCGGTGCGGCGGCCTACGGTAAAGACGTCGACTTGTGCGACTATAGGGGCCGCTGTTTGCTAGTTTTGCGTTGGACGTATGAGGCGGCACAGGCGCGACGAGGGCCTACGTACTTAGGTTCGGTTGTGCTGACTCAGGTTCGGGTGGGAGTTCCCAATGGGCAATCGGCCACTAGAAGGTCCGTTCAGCAATGAGTTCGTAGACGCACTCTTCAGGTACTCGGGTGGCGTGGCAGCAGTGGTCGACGTTGCTGGCACGATTCTCCATGTTGCCGGAGATACAGACACCTTTTTTGGTATCGCGAGCGACCAGTTCATCGGGCAGAGCGTATTCGACATTCTGCAAAGCTCAGATCTGGAGCGCGCGAGGCTGCGGTGGCGACAAGCGTTTGAAAGCGCGACTCCATTACCTAGCGAGGATTACTGGGTCCAGGTCGGGGATCGGTGGCTGTGCTTGAGGGCGGTCGTTTCCAACTTCCTCGATGACGTGCGCATGGGCGCACTTGTGGTCAACCTCGAGGACGTCACGGGCCTAAAGAATGCCGAATCAGCGAGGTCGACTCTGCTGGGTTCGCGCAGCGCCTTGGTGCGAGTGAGTAGCGAGGGCGATCTCTATAGCGAGATCTGCCACGTGGTCTCCGGCGATGTTGCGTTCGATCTAGCCTGGATCGGTCTCGTAGATGAATCGTATCCCCTCGGTGTACGTATGGTGGCCACCGGGGGGCCAGTTGCCTACTTCGATGCGCTTGAAAAGCTAAGCACTACACAGACATATCACGGTCCGATCGCCGATGCTATCGAAACCCGCAAGATCCAGGTAATCGAAAGCATTGCCGCGACCCCCCAAACGGAATCGATGTGGCGGGACCTCGCGCTTGCTCACGGTTATAATTCCGGTGTCGTTCTGCCAATTGCAGACTTTGGGGTCCTGGCCATTTATTCCAAGCGAGCCAATGCCTTCGGCCACGAGGTGGTCCAAGTGCTCACCGCGTTGGTAGACGACCTGGCTCAGGGAGCAGCGGCTCTTCGGGCACGTGCCGAGCGCGTCGCGAACCGGTACCGCCTGGAATCGAGTCTCGAGGCCACAGTACGGGCGATCGCGACCGCCGCGGAACTCCGCGACCCCTACACCGCCGGTCACCAGCGACGCGTCGAATACCTCGCACGTGCCATAGCGGCTGACATGGGCCTCGCCCAAGATGAGACGACCGGGATAGGGGTTGCGGCATCGATTCATGACGTAGGAAAGCTCGTGGTTCCCGCGGAAATTCTCAGCAAACCCGGGCGGCTGACTGCCCTCGAATTCGAGTTCGTGAAGGGCCACTCGCAGGCCGGTTATGACATCATCGCCGGAATCGACTTTCCTTGGCGGGTCGCCGAGATGATCCTTGACCACCACGAACGGCTTAATGGATCTGGATATCCACGTGGCCTCAAGGCGGAGGACATCTTCCTCGGCACCCGGATCCTGTCGGTGGCGGACGTCACCGAAGCCATGCGCTCGCACCGTCCCTACCGTCCCGCACTCGGTATCGACGCAGCTCTTAGGGAGCTTGAAATTGGTCGAGGCACGCTGTATGACCCCGATGTTGTCGAGTCGTGCATTGGTCTGTTCCGCGAAAACAGGTTCGAATTCCAACTCTCGTGAACCGTGGTGCTGGCTTTGGCACCGGGGCACGCATGGCCACCCGGCTGGAGCGACTGGGCCAGGGAGGGGCCGGGATCGCCGCCGACCGCGCCTACTCCAACGCCGATCCCGACAACTACCACCTGGTGCTGCGCTCCATGGGC
>JAJZNF010000194.1 GCA_021847985.1 Actinomycetes bacterium
TATACGGACGGCCACGAGTCCACGCCGTGACCTGGCTCGACCGAAATGTCCAGGTGGAGGGCGTCGAGGCGGACGACTACCCGACCAGTCAGGCGCTGATCAGCCGGCTGCGCCGTCCAGGCGGCAAGCTGGCCCGCTGGCTGGATGAGGTCCAGCGGGGGTACGAAGGGTTCGCGGTCGTCCGGCACAAGGTGGAGATCGACGCTCCCCACAGCCCCAACTGCCTGGCTGTGAAGGTGCGAGAGGACGACCTCGCGTCCTGGGCCCGGCACGCATGGCTGCGGAGCCAGCTGTCCAAGATGAACCCCCCCGCGGTGCCACCGCTCGCCGCCAGCCCCGCTCGAAACCCCCGGACACCTCCCAGGCCCGTTGACCGATCTCCTGTGCCGAACGGCCGCGCCGTGGCGGCCGCCCTGCTGCGGCACGCCGACGCCCTGGCCAACCAGCTGACCTCCGGTGGCGCTCAGTTCACGCCGGATCCTCAGGCCAACCAGCTTGTGATCGACGACCCCTTCGCATTCCTGGTGGCGGTCATCGCCGACATGGGGATCAAGGCCGAACGGGCGTGGGCTCTCCCGTACGAGTTGCGCCAGCGCCTCGGGTACCTGGATCCGGAGAGGGTCGCCGCCAGCGGCAATGCTGTCGCCCAGGCCGTGCAGGCGAGTCCGAAGCTTCATCGCTTCACCAGCCTGATCCCCAAGTGGATCGTTGAGGCGGCCCGGATCGTCAAAGTTCAATACCGTGGGGACGCCGGGCGCATCCGGGGCGACACCCCAACCGCCACCGAGCTGCGACAACGGCTGGAGCGCTTCCCCGGGATCGGTCAGAAGAAGGCGGCTATGGCCGTCGAGATCCTGGAGCGGGACCTGAAGGTGCCCCTCCAGGACCCGAGCGGCAGCGACATCGCCTTCGATGTCCACCTCCGCCGGGTCTTCCTGCGCTCAGGGATCGCCGAGCACGACGATGTCCACGAGATGGCCGCCGCGGCGAAGGCGCTCCATCCCGAGCGCCCCGGAGCCCTCGATCTCCCGGCCTGGGACATCGGTCAGCGGTGGTGCCACCCGCGCGATCCCGACTGCGAGCTGTGCCCTCTCGGGCTCGCGTGCCCCCGTCTCGTTGACCGCGGGTCCAACGTCCACGGCATCTGACCAGCAGAGGACTATGGACCCTCCGGCCGACTGCGGGCCCCGGTCGACCCCGGCCCCCAGTTGCCCGGCGGCCGGCCGGTGGCGCGGCGTCGCCCGCCAGATCCCCAGAGTTGCGGCGGGTTTGGGGGGAGGGCGGCGGTTGGGAAGCCTGCTAGCAGTTCCGGCACTCTTCTGCCCGAGCCGGTAGGCTTCCTTTCGATGGAGCTGCCGGCGGACTCGTGAACGACTATACCTTTCTCTCGGCAGAGGTGGGGGCCCTGTGCGATTCCCTTCGAGCGGAGCCCCTCTTCCATGCATCCCTTGGTTCCAAGGAGCTCTTCCACTCGAACTTCCTCGCCTGGTTCGCCGACAGCTTCCCACAGGAGGCAGCTGCTGTATTCGGAGCATGGGGAACAGCGCTTCCTGGAGCAGCGGCGATGCCGAGCGAGCGGGAGTCCACCCACTTGGATCTAATTCTCCACCTCCCCGGGTTGGCTCCTCTCGCCATTGAGAACAAGGTCTTCAGCGTCCCCAGCGAGGAGCAGTTGTTGCGCTACGCCCAGGGCGCCGTTTCGCAACGAGGGCTCACCGGGCCCATGCCGTCGAAGGTCCTACTCAGCCTCATTTCGCCGGGCTGGGAAGAGCACCAAGGCTGGAGGTGGGTCAGCTACGGGCAGCTGGCGGACGCCCTTGAGCGGCGCATCTCACAGGTGAGGACAGCCGACGAGTTCGCTGGTGATGTGCTGGATCACTACGTGCGTCTCATTCGCCTCTTAGTGCAGCTCCTGGACCTGCTGGGAACCCCAACCCCGGAGGCCCCGTTCCTTCTGCCGCCGGCCATCACGGCCCATCTGGACCGGGCCAGGGTGTCCGCGGCGGTACAGAAGGCTCGAGCATCCTTCGTCGTGCGGGCGCTGCAAATAGCCGTCGCTGGCAAGGGCGGAATCGCCGCCGACGTCGACCACGGATTTACCCGCGGGACGGTGCTGCTGGAAGGCTTTCACCGCCTCGCCCCCAAGGAGATTGATCCCGCGGCCGATTCCGTCGGCTGGCAACTGCAGGGATCTCAGTTTCGCTTGGCCGTGATCACTGGAAGGCTCGGTGGTCGGGCCAACCGGGAGAGCCGCGAGGTCTACGTTATGGAGCGCTATCCGCGTTGGTTCGACTTCACCCTTGTCGAGAAGGTTGCCGGAATCGGGACCACTTTGAAAGAGGTACGGGGTGGGCGCTGGAGGTTTCACGGTTACGACCCCGACTTCGTCTACCGATACTGCGTCGTACCAGACCTCACCATGTCACAGATTCTGGACGTCGGTCTCGGGTACCTCAGGCTTGCTGGCCAGATGGTAGAAGGGGGCGGCGCAGAGATCTGATCTTCGACGGAGTTTTACCGTGCTGGTACCAAGCGGGCGCGATTGGCGCGGCGGCGAGGTCGGAGTCATGCCCGTGGACCGTCAAGCGGACCACTCACGCACGGATGCAGCTAGGCCTTCTCGGTTTCGCTCGTAGATCCGTAGCCGCCAGCCGTTCGCGGGTGAGGGATGCGGGAACCCGCGCAAGTAGCGGCGCTTCTCCAGCCTTAGCGACGCTACCGCTTCATCGACCCTAGTACCCAGCGGTACGATCAGCGCATCGGGTGCCAGCTCAAGCGTGGCCCTGAGCACCTGGTCGACGAACGCAGCCAGTATCGCGACGTCGAGCAGCCGGGGCCTGCTGCCGGTGTAGTTCTTCCCTCTGACAAGGACCGGGTAGATTACGGCCGATGTGGAGCTGAGGAGATGGCGGGCTCCGGCCCACAGGTCGCTTGTCGATTCGATTTCCAGTTCGTCGGCTACGCCAATCCCATCAAGCATCGCGACCAGGTTCGCCCGCATCGGTCCCGCGAAGGCAGCAGGGTTCATTGCTCCCAGGCGGATCGCCTCAAGGTCTTCGACTCCATCAGCTATTGCTCTCCTCGCCTCTTCGAGGGCTATGGCGGCTTGCTGCCGACCAGGAGTAATCCCAACGATGACCACCCTGGCCGACCGGTTCACGGAGTCAACCGGCGCGTAGTAGATCTCGATTGGCCCCGGCTCACTCGGGTACAGGAGCAGTTCGCGCCGGCTGACATCTGCCTCGGTCAGCTCCGGGGGGAGCTTGGCAAGCACGCCGCGGAACCGATCGAAGCACCATTCTGCCGAGATCAGCCCTCCCGCGCCAAGCTGGACCGGGCACGGATGAGAGGCGGTCATGATCGGGCCATGGTAGCTGTTACTGAGCCGACGCGCGTCGCAGACCAGGCGGAGGTAAGGGCGACCCACCGGCCCCGATCAGTTGCGGCGAGCGTAGGGCGTGCCGGCGACTGATGTTGGGCCACGAAACGCCGCTGCCTGACCTGAAATAGCCTCTACCGGCCCCACCAGCGGGCGGCGTCCAGGAGCGCTGGTCAGCGCTTGTCTGGTGGCCGACGGTTCTCGTCCAGCATGCGATCGACGGCGGCTCGCGGCACGACGATGTGCCGTCCGAAGCGAATGCAGGGGATGGCGCCGCGGGCGAGGGCGGCGTACGCGGACGAGCGCGGAATCCCGAGGGCCACGGCCGCCTCCGCCACGGACATGGTCAGCCGACGGGCGGGCGCGGACTCAAGGATCCGGTACGGCACTGGCTCATCATATCCAGATGATCTCGTTGGCGTAGGCGCCTCGACGGTGGCCGTGCCTCGTCCGGAGGCGTACGCATCGTCCCAATGCCCGGTCGTGCTGCCCCCTGGACGAAGACCTTCGGGTTATGAGACCGTTTTCCCTGGTCCGGGCCGTTTTTTCGAGTGATAACCAGTAGTCCTGATTTGGGTCTGACCTGGGTATATGCAGTCGGAGCCCGTCGGAGCTGGATCGGCCGTCGGACCGATTGGTCGGCCGTTGGTGGGATTTTGGTGGGATATCCGGAGGCGTATTCAGACCTTCGGGTTGACTGTCGGGTTGCGTGTCGGGGCGGGGAGACGAGACCGGGCTCGATGGCTCCCTGACCACCTCGTGCGGCTCCACTCCGGCACCGTATCGCCGCTGTCCGTTGAGGCTCCGGCCTCCAGCCGTGCTCGTGTCGCTACCGCTCCCCCTCGGGCGCTCCGCCACGGACGGGCGGCGGGGCGGGCTCTCCATGAATCCACCTTCACTGGAGGGCTCCACGATGGACCCGATCTCTCTTCTCTCCCCGCTCCGATCGCTGGTGCGCCGGGTCCGCTTTGGCGGCTCCGCCACCCACGGGCACCCCGAGGCGGAGGCGCCGCTGGCGCTCCCCCGCCGGATCGACGGTCCTGCGGCGGCCGCCCAGCTCACCGGCGATTTGCTCCGGCATCGCCGGGAAGACAGCACACTCGCCATCTACCTCGATGAGCGGCACCGCCTCGTCGGCGCGGCGATCGTCGCCGTGGGAGGGGCGCAGGCGGCCCGGCTGGCCGCCCGCCCAGTGCTCGCCGGGGCCTTGGCCTGCCGGGCAGGAAGCTGCGTCCTCGTCCGCTATGGCCGCTGGC
>JAJZNF010000253.1 GCA_021847985.1 Actinomycetes bacterium
CGGCGAAGGTGACCATCGCCGCCCGCACGCGACGGAGACGCCGGCGGGACCGGTCCTCGATCCGCCGGGCCTGGGCCAGCAGCCCGCGGAGTCCCTCGTCTCCGGGACCGGCAAACGCGGCTACGAACGGATCGGAATGGGATGGACCGGCGCCGGAGGAGCTGTAATCGAACGGCTGTGAGGCGAGTTGCTCCGGACGGAGGCGTCCTAGCAGGCCGGGCAACGCGGCGAGATCCACCAGCTCGGCCCTACAAGCGTCGCAACTGCGGAGATGGTCGTCGACCTCGGCACGTGCCGCCGGCCCAAGGCCACCGGTCAGGTAGGAACCGAGCGAAAGCCGCATTTCCTCATGGCTCGTCATCGAACGTAACCCATCTCCTCAAGTACCGACCGCAGTGCCCGCAGGGCATAGTAGGTCCTGGACTTGACCGTACCCGTGGGGATCCCAAGTTCCGCGGCAATCTCCTCCACGGAGAGCCCAAGATAACTGGAGTAGTACAGGACCTCTCGGTGCTCGTTGCTCAGGCGCGCAATGGCGTCCGCCAAAGCCCAGGTCTCCACGACGCGCTCCACCTCATCCGATCCGGCGATGCCGTCGAGAGGCTCGGGACCCGAGGTGCGGGGCCGCGCCGCATCCCTCCGCCAACCATCGGTCAAGTAGTTGCGCACCACGGTGAATAGCCACGCCCGGGCGGATCCGCGACTTCCGTCTACGCTTTCGGGGTGCTGCCAGGCTCTGAGGAGTGCTGCTGCGACAGCCTCCTCCGCTCTCTCCCGATCCCCTGACAGTCGCAACGCGAAGGCAAACAGCACACCGGCATACTCCTCGTGGAGGGCCACGAGAAGGCGCTCGGCCAGCGGAGGAACGGCCGGGGAACCGTCGGCCTCACCACGACCCACAAACATCCTCGTCCCACGATGCGGCCATTACCTTTACAACGCAAGCCCGGGTCCAGCCGTTCAACACGAACTCGATTGAACCATCCGCGCGGTCACTCCGTTCTTTTAGCCGGAAACGCTTCGAACCTTATGGAGGATTCTCATGCGACACCTCGGAACCAAGCTGACGCTCGGAGCCATCACCGTCGGCGCACTTACCGCGGTACCCGCGGCCACGGCATTGGCCAGCGGTGCGCCAGGCGCCGCTTCCGCATTCGCCACCGCCGTGATCACCCCCAAGGGGGGCAGCATAAGCGGCTTCGGAATCACCGCCACCTTCGCCAAGGGAGCGGTAAGCGAGCAGGTCTTGGCGATCATCACCAGCTGGCCCAACGGCTTGGACGTAGCCCCCCCGAGCGGCCATGCGGTCAAGACCTTCGGCCTGCAGATCTGCAACGACTCGAAGGGCACAATCTCAGATTGCACCAGTGAATTCGGCAACTACCCCAACTCCCCCAAGGGTACCGAGCGAATCAACGGGCAGGTCGTCTCATACACCGGACCCCAGACCGGAGTCAACTTCGGGACGCTTAACGACAAGCTTGTAAGCTTCACCATCCACACGGGCGCCACCGCTGTGTACATTTACAATCCCAACTACAGCACCACCACCGAGGCATATCCCAAGCTCCTGCCGAGCAAGAATTCGCGTGGGGTCCTCACCTTCCAAACCTTCCAGCCGATCGTCTGGACGCTAACCAGCCCGACCAGCTGACGTCGAACCGGCACGGCCGTGCCGACCGCCTCCCCCGGCGCGACCTCGGCAAACCTGATTTATCCGGCTGCTGATGCGAACGCGCCCCAGGCCAGACCCGCCCTCGCCCGCCACAGGATCAAGGCGGGTCCGGCGCAGCCAACCCGGGACGACCGGGAGCGCGGCCTGCCGGCCATCCTCGTCCAGGCAACGTGAGAACACTTAGGCCCTGCCGTGCCCGCCGCCGCGTTGTCGGCCCCGCCTTCCGGAACCGGGTCATCAGCGTCACCTGTTCCCATATGCGCCAAGGCGCCGAGTTCTGCCTCGGCGCCTTAACGCATCCTGCCGGGCGCACCTCACCTGTGCAGTTTGGGGGCCCGCCGTTCGCTTGCCGTTCAGCTCTCCTGGCAGCGTGCCCGGGCAGGCCTGCGGCCCATAAGGGACTTATCGACGCTGGACGATGACCGAGCCGCATCGCGCGCCTCTGGCGTTCGTGCCGCCCGTATGCATGAGCTCACACCCGTAGCTGCGTTTCTCGCCTCGCCCGCGGAAAGGTTTCAGCGCCAGTGCCGGACTGCTCGGCCGAGCGTTTCGCTTACCTCCGCCCGCAACAACGCGGCGACCGCCGCCGTGGTGACTTCTCCGGGATCGAAGCGGTCGGCGCCGTGGAAGCACTCCCATAGGCGAACCAGGCCGTCCTGGCCGTCCACTTCGAACATCCTTGCGACGAGGCGCTGCCAGCGGTATTGGTACCACACGTAGTTCAAGGCGCTCATCGGGTGTTCCCCGCCCGTGTAATGCGCCTCGAGCTCCTCTAGCGTGCTGAACCCTTCCGCGCGCATCCGAGCGCCGAGGCGCCGGCTTCCCGCTCCTACGGTGGACAGCACCTCCAGCGTCGCCAGGCTCTCGGGCAACCTGCTGGCCACGAAGGCATGAAGTGCAAGGTTGGCGAAAATCTCCCCCAGCCAAAAGGTCGGCAACCTGAGATCCCCGAGAACTTCGAAGGCATGGGCGAGCTCGTGGACCGTTATCAAGTCGAAAAAGGGCTGCAGGTTGAGTCCACCTGCCCCATCGGGGTAAGCCCCGAGCAATTTCGCGTAGCCGCGCGGCGAACTGCCCCGTATGTCATGGCCAATTGCCGTCCAAAAACTTCCGCTGGCCGCGGGCATGACCACGACTCCGGGACGTATCTGGCCGGCATCATCATTGAAGAGCGGCAACCCGTATGGCTGCCTGCTCCGCCAGTCGCCCTCGTCCGCCACGACGATGGCGATGTCGGGCTCGACTCCGGAAAACAGGGGGCTGAAGTAGGCGTAGGCGGCCCCGGCCATATCGGCGGCCACGCGTGCGCGCACCAGCGACCCGTCGCTGTAACGCACCTCAAACGGATAGCCCTTCAGCGTTGCCAGCCCGGAACCCAGCTCCATCGGTCGCACGCTAGTCGCCAACCGGTGGCGACTGCGATGCGAGCGTCATCTCACGGGACGGCTCTCGCAGCCTCAAGTTTCGCATTCCGGGGCCACGCCCGCCCCGGCGGCTCGGCGTAAAGAGACCCTGCAGGGCCCTGGCAACGGCGACGCGGTCTACTGGTCGATATCAATCGACTTAACCAGATTCGCAAGGTCTGGTTCGCCCGATAGATCGATCGGCTCGACGCTCTTGGTGCGGCTCCCGACATTCTCGCTGACGTCGGTGGCGCACTGGTCCAAGATGTCGATCGAGCCGGCATGCTCCCAGTCGACTCCGGTCAGCGCGTCGCGCGTGAAGGTGGCCACGAGCATGCACTCCAGCCCCGTGTGACCGTAGACGTCCCTCGCGCGGTGGCGAACTGCCACCACGCGCACCGACGCCAAACCCGGAGCAACGGCGAGCGCTTCGCGAACGGCGGCGACCGAGTGCCCGCAGACGGCAGTCAAGTAGATACCGGCGGCCTGAGCCTGAGTGGTCTTACGCAGCGATATGTTGCCGGCCGCGGTGGTCGAAGGCAGCCGCTCGGGGACCACCTCCTCGCCCGGAACGATCACCGCGATGCTTGCTTCAGAGCCATCCACCCAGACGGCCGCGGCGTGCATGCCGCCGCTCTCGAACGCCTCGTTCAAGGTCGCCAGAACCACGTCGGCGTCGTTGGCAAGGAGTTCCTTCCATCGCGCGTCGAGTTCGGCCTGCGTCGCCTGCCGCTCACTTTCGAGCTCGGCACGCTTGGCTGCAATCTCGCGTTCGGCATCCGCGGCTGCTTTCTGCTCTGCCGCCACCCGCTCGGAGTGCTTCCAGAACCCGATTCCGTGGAGAGCTTCGGAACGGTGCTTCTCACGTATCGCCGCTTCGTCAACCGTCGGCGAGGGAGGGGCCACAGGTGGCGCCACCGGGTCGACCGGATGACGGTGCAGATTGGCGATCGCATCGAATGCCGCCGCGCTCTCGCCGGCCTCGGCGGCCTTGGCGGAACCCGACGGCCGCGGCGACCCGGATGCCGCCACCGGCCGGTGGCTACCGGCAGCGCTCGGCCGTTTCCGGCTCCCACCAATGCTGTGGTAGAGCGTGAAAGGCCCGGCGCCGGTCGAGACTCCAGGCCGATAGCCGCCGCCGATATGCACCCGTGCTGAGCGCGGGCCGATGGATGTCCTGACTCCCGAGCTGGTCAGCCTGACCCTGACGCCCGGTGCGACTCTGAAGTAGATTCCCACGTCAACCACCCTACTCAAGTGCGGCTCGGGCAAACCGCAACTCCACGCGGACTCAGTCCAGCTCACAGCGCTGCGAGCGTGCCATACGGTACTGAGGGAGGTGACCTCGTACTCTATACGTCTCTTGCCGCCGGCCTATACCTCATATCGTGAGACCGCGCGTGCAGCAAGGCCGCCGGCTGAAATTGTTGCGGCTGGGTTCGTTGATCGGAACAATGGTCCTCGCGTCAGCGGTGACGGGATGTCAAGGGGGAGCGCCCGTCCTCCCGGACACCGCGGTTCCAAGCACACCGGTCACCAACCCGCCTTCG
>JAJZNF010000238.1 GCA_021847985.1 Actinomycetes bacterium
CCGGTCGCGAGGTGAGTCGGTCGTTGTGGCCCATAGCCACCCCGGAGACCTGGAGCACCCAGAGTTCTCGATCCCCGACGCCCGTGGAGAGGCGGACCTGTACCCGTTCCTGCTGACCAGACTCCCCAACCGGCCGCACGGTGCCATGGTGGTGTCTCCTGGTGGCGCATCCGCGCGACTCACCACCGGATTTCCCGGAGAGTTCGCCGTTCCCGTCGAGATCCGGGTGATCGGCCGGCACATGCTGCGCGTCTTGCCGCGCGGTCACGCGGGTTGGCAGGCGCATACAGACCCCTATCATGCGCGCCAGGAACTGATCTGGGGATCTCACGGGCAGGGCCTCTTGCGCGGTGCAACGGTGGGCGTCGTTGGTGCGGGAGGAACCGGATCCGTGGTCGTTCAGCAGCTGATCCATCTAGGCGTTGGGAGAATCATTGTTATCGACCCTCAGGTGGTGACGGACAGCAACTTGTCGCGCATCGTAGGTGCGCGCCGTAGCGATGCCGGCCGCACGCGCAAGGTTGACGTGGTGGCCCGCCTAGGTGCCGAGGTCGACCCGGAAGTCATGGTGCAGCCCATCGCCGACACGGTCTGCCGCCAGGACGTGGCGCGAACGTTGCTGGAGGCCGATCTCATCTTCCTGTGCACCGACAGCCACTACAGCCGGGCGGTGGTCAATGCGCTGGCCTTGCAGTATTTGATACCGGTCGTCGACCTTGGGTTTCGGATCGAAATGAATTCGGCTGGGGACCGCGTGGCGTCCGCGACGGGTGAGGTGCGGATCGTTATTCCCGGGGGGTATTGCCTATCCTGCGCCCAGGTGGTCGATGCGGAGCGCATTCTGGCGGAGAAGGCCACACCGAAAGAGCGAGCCGCGTTTCCGGGATACTTCAGCAATCTCGACGTCCCGGATCCATCCGTGATCACTGTGAACTCGCTCATTGCATCTCTGGCGGTCTCAGTGGGTCTTGACGTGTTGGTGCCCACGATGCACGCTGTCAGCCCATTTGACCGCTACCGATTCAACGTCCTCAAGGGCATCGTAAGCGATGTGTCGCAGCCAAGAGATGCCTCGTGCAGTATTTGTGGTCCAGACGGTCTGGTCGGCCTGGCTGACGACCATCCATTCCCTTGTCCGTGACCCATTATTTGCCTGTGCCCGATCTTCACTTTCACGGTGGCGGGACCGCATTTGCCGAGGAGCTCACCGCCTCCCCGACACCCATCCGCCCTCTACTGATTTCTCTCCGCCTTGGTGTCGCGAGCGTATCCCCGGCGCTCCGGGCCGCGGTAAGGATGGGGGTGGGCGTCGGGCGTCGCCCGCCCATCGCCGATCTCCTCCGCGCCGGCCAGCCTGCAACCCTGTGGGCCGCCCCAGGCTGGCGCTCCGGCGGGCCGTCGACCGTGAACCTGCCCCCGTTGCGCGCCTTCGCCGCGGCGACGACGCCGAATCTAGCAAAAACCCGCCTGTTGTCCTACGTCACCGATCTCAGCCGCTGCAGACCTGCACAGGACCCGAGACCGCACATACTCCGGCGCATATGTCGGCCTCCTCAGTTTCTCAGCGCACCTCGATCTTAACGCCGACCGCTCGGGCGTTCTCGATGGCGACTTTCAAGTTGTCGGTCTTGATGCCGTCGGGTGCGGTGACAGTCACCCGCAGCTCCGCCTGGGCGACGGCACCGAGGGCACTGAGGAGCTCCGTGAGGACTTCGTCCTGGGCTCGGGAGACGTGGTGTCCGAGCCGCTGCACCTCACTGCCCGACCAGGAGCCGGAGACGACGACCTCGACTGCCGTTCGCGGGGATGGTGGTGGGGATGTCCGACCAGGCAGCGGTGGACGGGGATCCCCGCCGCCGCCCTCACCCCAGGGCTCCGGCTTTGGCTCGTGCGCCTCGTCTTCGTCCGATGGCTCTGGCGTCGGCAGGGCCCGCGGGTCGACCAGCCACCCGGTCAGGCGCCCTTCGGGCCATGTGACGGTCTGGCGGAACGCCACACCATTATACTGGCCGCCTTCCTGGCGACCTTGCGCGTAGGCGAAGAGGCCAGTTTGCACGCCTGCGCTGACGGTTGCCCGCAAGACGTCCGCGTCGCGCAGGCGTGGCAGATACGGATACCGGGCCAGGCAGTCCCACAGGTGGGCCAGCTCGACATCTTGGCGCCCGCGCCAGAACCAGCGGGCCAGCTCCGGGATCAGGAGTTCCGGCGCGAGGGCCCGGCGTACCGCCTCGTCCCCTTCGGCTCGCCGCGCCGCCCCTTGGATCACGTTGCTCTCCACCGGGGTAGTCGGCACGGCATCTAAACGAAGAGCGCCGGCCTTCGGCCCCTGGGACTCCTCCGTGACGGCTTGCGCGGGCACGATCAGATTCCGATACGCGCCATCGATCGCCTGAGTGAGGGCCTTGTCCTGCGCCGCCCGGGACCGCTGCGCCTCATCGACCTGATAGGCGTCGAGGTTGAGTTGCTTCGCGTCTCGTTCGATCGAGGCCCAAGCGAGGAATCGGGCGGCTTGGCGAATGAGATTCTCGCTTTCGGCTTGGTGCGGGGCCAGGATGAGGACGAGGTTCTGGTACCGACGCGGCTCTTCACCGCGCTGCGCAAGGATGGTCCGGGCGGCGCTTTCAGCCTGGGACCCACCACCCTCCCGATAGCCGAACGCCGGCCCCAGCACGACCAGCCGCACGGCATCCTCATCGAGCACTTGTCGCGAGGCTTCGACGGCATCCCGGTGCTCGGCGACCACGTGGACGGCGGCGAAGACGCGCTTGCCACCGTTCCGCTGCGCTTCGGTTACCTGGTCGCGCAGTCGCCGGGCGATCTCCCGCACCGGCTCGTCGCCCTCGCGTTGCAGGTCCCGTGCCCGCGCCTGCATCAGTCGGTCCAGGCTCTGGCGGAGGTCGAACCAGAAGCGGTCGCCGGCCTGGCCACCCTCACCAGTCGAGCGATGGAGGTAGGTGGTCTCGTTTTGCTGCAGCTGATCCAGGGCGTCATGGAAGAGACCCAGCGATTCATCCGGTTGTACGACGCCGAGCCGGAGGCGGGGCTCCTCCACCCCGCGGATGACCCGACCGCTGCCTTCGGCCCCTGGGGCTGACGCCGGTGCGGTCTGCAAGAAGATGGACCGCGCCAGCCTGCGCGCGGCCAAGATCTTGCCGAATCGCTGGTACTGCGTGTCGAGCCGGAAGGCGGCCGACCGCGGCCCGTCCACGTCCGTCTCTACGACCGTGTTCCAGTTCTCGGTCTCCGGCAACGGCTTGGTCAGTTCGCCACGCACCGCATCCTCGGCTAGCGGCAGGGATCCCGGCAGGATGAGCGGCGCCGTGTCGTTGGCGGCCCACAGGCTGTGCACCACTGCGGCCATCAGGCGCAAGACGCCGCGCGTCCGCTGGAATCCGTCCAGGGTGGACCAGTCGTTATAGAGGCGATCGAAGACCTCCGGGTGCAGTGGGTAGGCGCCCTGCAGGCGTTCCAGGTAGCGCCGTTCGCTCGCCTCGGGAGGGAACGCATCGCGCTGCCGCTGATACAGGCGGAAAAAGGCCTGGCACGTCGCGTCCCGGGCCGTGGCGTCGGTGACCTCGGAGAACAGCCGTCGGCGGACGACTTCGAAGGATTCCTCGACTCCGACCGGTCGCCAGACCGCCTCCACGCGCCCGAAGATCGGCTCCACCCGTTCCAGGGCGGCCTCGCCGCCCTCCCCACCCAACTCCGGTTTGGAGACCGGCAGGGAGGCGACCAGAGCGGCGTTGGGCACACGCTTGACGGCCTCGGTCAGCGCCTGCACGAAGGTCATGTTCGAATCGAAGCTGCCCCCGGGCGGCGGGATCGGCGCCCGGTACATGTTGCGGACGTAGGCGACGAACTCGTCTATCAGGATCAGACAGGGCGAGGAGACGCGCAACAGCGCTGCGAGCGTGTCTCCGCCCGGCGCGATGCCGCGCTCGTCGGCTTCCCGGACCAAGGCATATCCGTCCAGGCCGCCCAGTTGCGCCGCGACGTCGCCCCACAGCGTACGCACGGGCTGGCCCGCCAGCCCGCGGTGCGGCCGGGGCTTGTTCGGGTCCAGGCTCGCGCACGCGAGCACGGCCACGCGGACGCGGGGTAACTGATCGAGCGAGACCGCACCCAACCCCTGGGGCGCCAGACCCTGGCGCACGATCCGGTCGGGAGCGGAGACGAGGTGGTAGAGGGCCAGCATGCTGTGCGTCTTGCCGCCACCAAAAGCGGTCTTGAGCTGCACGACGGGATCGCCGTCGCCGGTCTGCAGTCGGCCGATCACGGAGGAGAGGAGTTCGCGGATGCCGGCGGTCACGAACGTGCGGCGGTAGAAGTCCACGGGGTCGCGGTACTCGGTCTCCGCCTCGCCGCTGACGACGGCGCCGAGGTCGGCCATGTACTCATCCTTGCGGTACCGACCGGCGGCCACATCCGGGTGGGGCGCGGCCACCGTACGCCACGGCTTGAGCGGCAAGAAAGCACCCTCCTCATCCGGGGTCTAGAATAGCGCTCGTGCCTTGGGGCCTCCCAAGTTGGCAGCCTTGTCCCGCACTAGGTGCCAGGCCGCCACGAGATCGTTGAAGCGTTGAGCATCTTCACCGAAGCCCTTGCGTTCACAGATAGCGAAGAGG
>JAJZNF010000192.1 GCA_021847985.1 Actinomycetes bacterium
CCTGGATCGAGTGGAGCTACCACAAGGACAACCCGGTCGTCGTCGAGGCGGCCGAGAAGTAGCCGGGGCGTTTCACCGGCGGCGGCGGGGAGCGGGCCGTGCCTTGCTCCTCGCCGCGGCCGCGCGCTGGGACACGTACAACAACGCGAACCGGCTGACCTCGATCACCGCGACCGGGACTTCCGGGAGCCAGCCCTACACCCAGGGGTTCATCGTTCCCCAGTCCACCAAGGACGCCCAGGGGAACCCCCTGGACTACGAGCAGCTCGGGGCGCCGACGGAGGCGACCATCGAGCCACGAGGGCCTTGGAAATCCAGCAGCGCTCCAACTGCGGCGGCCACCAGCGCGTCCACAAATATCACCGACCCGGCGCCCGCCTTCATCATGGCGGACGCGAGGACACGCTTCTCGGCGGCGGTGCAGAAAATGGGGGCCACCACGCCCAGGTCGGGCTTGCGGAACCTCCCGAAGCCCATCTTGGAGAAGATCATCGAAAAATAACGCTCGGCCATCGAGACGTCCTCGACGCGCCCGTTGCGTATGGGGCGGACCACGTGATGATGGCCCTCGGCACGACCAACGGCGGAAGCGGCGGAGTCCCCCACTTCGACGATCCGGCGTTTCTTGTCGTCGACAAGCGCGATGTTCGCCTCAGCGACCACTTCTTCAGACTGTGCGTCGCACCAGTAAAGGTTGGAGCTGCCGAGATCCAGAGCTACCGACTTAGACAGCCTGCTTCCTTTCCCCATCGTGCGGATAGCGGGTCGCAACGCGCTTGGACAATGCGCTCATCTGCCGACTGAAGTCGGAGACACTGGTATCCGGCGCTTGGGGACGACGTTCGCGGAGGGCCATCAGCATGCCGATGATCGCCACCGCCGCCACAGGAATTACCCAATAGAGCAGATTCGACATCTTTCACAACTCCTCGATCCGCTTGATCTCGCTAGCGCCCAGGGCCCAGTCGCTATCCCCGCCCCAGTGCTCTTTCTTCCAGATCGGTGATGTCTGCTTCAGCGAATCAATACAGAATCTAGCCGCATCAAAGCCTGCGGCGCGATGCTCCGAGGACACCACCACCAAAACCGTGGATTCGCCCAGTTGACAGGGTCCCAGCCGATGGTGGATCACGATGCGGCGCAAGCCTTCGAAACGCGCCGCGGCCTCCTGGGCGATCCTCTCGAAGGAGGCGAGGACCTGGCTTTCATAGGCCTCGTACTCGAGCAGGGTCACCCCGCTCCTGCCATCGGAGTGGTCCCTGACGTTTCCGGAAAAGAGGACCACCGCCCCGGCGCGCGGATCCTCCGCGAAGGCCATGCACTCGTCGACCGACAGTGGGTCGCTCTGAACTCTGAGCCAAATCGCCTCTCCGGCAATCTCAGCCGTCACCAGGCGTCTCCAATCTGCATCGAGGTCGCACAATTCCTCCCAACAAACTAGCGCCGCCGAAGCGCCGGATACGAGCACGATGAGGCCCGTTGGCGCAGCTAGATGGGATGGGGCGCATTGTAGGAACGTGGATTCTCCGGTATCTTTGAGATCCATGGGCATGCACGGCCTCGAGCCACCCTGGGACGACGAGGGCGACCCTGACGAGAATGACGATCGATCCCTTCGACCACCGCTTCCGCCGTCCGATCGGGTCTGGCGCCATCCAAGCGAAGCAGCCAAGCTATCCGAGATCCCACCGCCGCCTCACAGGCGGCGGCGTAGGCCGCTGTCGATAATTCTCATAGCAGCCGTGATTTTCGTCGCCCTGGCGGCCGGGATCAACGGTGGCGGCGGGCGCTCAGCCACCGGAGGGCAAGGCGGCTCGAAGACAGCCTCCCCCACCACGCAGCCGGCCCTGGCATTGCCCGCAGCGATGGCGCAGAAGGTGGCCACGCTGTCCGCCGCCGTGACCATGGTCCGTCAAACGCCGGGGGCTGCGACCTTCGCCGGCACCTACCTGGGGGCATCGGGATATCTCGTGGTCCCCGCGCGCGGCTTGGCCGTGAACGAGAAGTTTCAGGCACTCGGCCCCAACGGCACCTGGGGCAACGCCGTGGTCGCCGCTGTCGACCCGCTCACCGACGCCGCCATACTCCGTACGGCCATGGCCTCACCCTCCTTCTTGGCCAGCTACATCAAGGACTCGCCGGCCGAAGGATCCATCGCCTTCATCATCTACCACGACTCCAACGGTGCCGGCCGCATCGTCCTGGCCGACGTGATTTCCGCGGGCGAACCGCTCAATGTCTCACAGAAGTACTACATCCCGGACGCCATCCAGATCTCCTATTCGTCGCCTTCCATTCCCCTGGGCTCGCTGGTGCTCGACGCCGAAGGGGACCCAGTCGGCATGGTCGTGAAGGCATCTTCGGGAAATTCCGGCGCTAACGCCTGGGCGACGCCTCTCCCTTCCGTCGGCAGGATCACAAGCCTCGTCGTTCAGCACCGCGGCGTCCTGCATGGATACGTAGGCGTGATCGGGAGCACCGTGACACTGACGGACGGCACCAAATACGCCGCCGGGGTAAAGATCGACTCGGTCGTTCCAGGTTCGCCGGCGGCGGCCGCGAAGTTGCCGGTCGGAAGTGTCATCGTCGCCGTGGACGGCACGGAGGTCCCCTCGCTTCCCGCCCTCCAGTCACTCCTGCTATCCCGAGAGCCGGGGAGCACCGTGCATCTGCAGGTGGACGCCCACGGAGGCATCAGCGACTACGTCGTCGGCCTGGCCAACCATCCATGAGATCGGATACGCGGTTTAGACTCGAGATTCTTGCATTACCCTGGCGGCGACGGCGAAGGGGACCGGTCAACCGAGGCGCTCTATGACTGACAACCCGTTCGGATCAAACCCCTTCGAGACCGTATTCAAAGACCTGATGAAGGTGATGTCCTCTCAGGGCCAGCTGGCGCTTTCGGTGGCTGAGCAACTTGCGATGCCCCTGGCGGCCGGCGAAGGAGGGGACGTAAATCCCGATCCCCAGGTGCGCATGCGCCTAGAGCCGCTCGCGGAACTGGCACAAAGGGAGCTGGGCACTGACTCTTTGATCGCGGACGGCGTCGAAAGCGGCCCGCGAACCATCGAGGTGGTCTCGCCGGCCGAATTCGCCAGACGCACTCTCACCGAACTTGCCCCGCTTATCCAGCGCGCCGAGCAGATGTCGCGGCAGATGCCCGCGCCTCCCACCCTCCCGGGCGGAGAGTCGTTGGAGGTCGCAGGGATACCGCTCTCCCAGATGGCGGGGATGATGGGGCCGATGATGACGGGCCTGAACGCGGGCTCCTGCATCGGACACCTCGCCAAGGAGGTCCTCGGGACCTACGACATCGCACTACCTCGTGACAAGAAGCAGATACAGGTGGTTCTGGCCAACGTGAGTTCGTTCGCCGGCGAATGGAGCCTCGACCTCGATGCAGTAGTGCTCTGGCTGGCGTTGAATCAGCTGAGCATGCAGGCGCTGATCAACCTGCCTCATATTGCCAAAAAGGTGCGCTCCATGATCGAGGAGCACTTCGCCGCAGCCGCCCAGACCGGTGAGGCCCTGGCTTCCAAGCTCTCGGAGCTGGACCCATCCGATCCTTCGACGCTCGAAAAGCTGAGCAGCGACCCGTACGCGCTCATAGGCATCGAGCTTTCGGCAGCGCAGGAGGCAAACCTGCGGGAGTCCCGCAGCTACTTCGCCGTCATCTCCGGAATCGCGGACTTCGTGACGTCTCGCGCGGCCCGCAAGCTCATGGGCAACTTCGAGCCGATCACCGAAGCGCTCAGACGGAGGCGCTTGGAGACGCGCGAAGGCGAAGACCTCTTCCGCAAGCTGTTCGGCATCGGCCTTGACGCTGCCACGTACGAACTCGGACACCGGTTCATCTTCGGTCTCGTGGAGAGAAACGCCGAGGAGACGCTCGCCAAGGTCATTGCCGACGAGAGGGCTTTCCCCACGCCCAACGAGGTAGAGGCGCCCGGACTCTGGCTCGCACGTTTGGAGTCGCTCACCTGATCACCCCTCGAGCCGGCTCGGCTTACATCGCCAGCTGACCGGGACACGCTCCGGGTGTAGAGCTAATAAGTCGGGGAGCGTGGACTGTCAGCGGATCGGTGGAAAGCTTCTCTCGCCGAAGAGGGGACTTCCGACCCAATTAGTAATGCCGGGCCGCGAATAAAGGGCGCCATGCATGGTGCCGATTAAGCAGGCATGGATAAGCCACACAATCCACGCCGTCCCGACAAGCACGCCGACGAGTTGGCCAGCAGCGAGGTCCGAGACCCCTCCACGCAACCAGGTGTCGCCGACCCGGATCCATTCTCCGACTTCAGCGACTTCGAAATATCCCTCCTCGAAGGTGCCGACCTTGCCGGGGCAGGCATTCCAGAGGACGAAGACAACGAGTGGTTCCTGACCAGCTTGTCCACCGACAGAGAACCCGAGCCCCTCGATAGTCAAGAAGCCGACGAGGACATCGTACTCTGGCATGTTCCGGCCGACGAGGACGAAGAGGAGCTCCCCTTCGAGAGGTATATGCGATCCTTTGGGGGAGAGGCCGCCGAGACTTCGGAGTCCGACTTCGCCTGGGACTCTTCGTCGTATTCGGCTTGGGAGGATGCCCCGGGCTCGTGGAGCATCGACGAAGTCG
>JAJZNF010000067.1 GCA_021847985.1 Actinomycetes bacterium
TCGACGCCGGTGCTCCCAGCTTGGCAAAGGCGCCAGATCAACTTCGGACATTCAAGACCTCGCTAGAGGGAACCCCACCGGTTCCCCGTCAATTCTCGGCGGAGGCGCCTGAGCCAAGATAGTGCTCAAGTATCACCGCCGCAGCCGCAGAGTCGATGCGGCTCCTGGCCCCGCGGCCACGCACGCCGGCCTCGGCCAATGCCCTGGCCGCTTCCCGGCTGGTGAGACGCTCGTCCACCAGCGCCAGCCCGAGAGAGAGTGCCTCTGCAATCCTGGAGGCGATCCCCCGGGCCCACAGGGCACTGGGCCCGGCGCTGCCATCGAGGGAGACCGGATCTCCCACAACCAGCAGCTCCGGCTCATACTCCGCCACGAACCTCGCCAACGCCGCTATCTCGTCCTCGAGGCGGCCCTGAACGCGGTAGGCGTCAACCGGAACCGCCACGCCTATGGTGTCGTTCCCAATGGCAACGCCCACGCGTCTCTTGCCGAGGTCCAGTGCCACGATCTTCAACGCTTGAAGGAACCCTCTCGTGCCGGCTTCAACGCTCGGCGAGGCTGGTTCGCACCAGCGCCAACGCCTCGTCGATCGCCTCCAGGTTCTTCCCGCCGGACTGGGCGAACTCAGGGCTGCGCCCCACTCCACCGCCCAGCAGCCTTGCAGCTCCGGCCACTAGCTCGGAAACATCCAGCTGCCGAGCGCTGCCCCGGGCCGCAACCAGAGCCGCGCGTCCCGCATCGACGGCAGAGGCGAGCACGACCACTTCCACGCCCGGCATCGACTTGAGCACGGAAGCCAGGTCCTTCAGCATGGCAGGGCCCAGACCGTCCACCCGCTCGACGATGGCGCCGTCGGTGGCCGAAGCCGCCAACGTCCTGGCCAGGGAGCCGACGCGCTCCGCCTCCAACGTGCGAAGGCTTTCGGCAAGCTCACGCTCCTTGGCGCGCATGGTTTCGATCCGCCCGAGCACCTCGCCCTCGGCGACACCGAGCTCCCTGGCGACCGCTCCCAGCTGGTCCGAACGTGCAAAGAGGTGGTCCAGGGCGGCCCGGCCGGTGAGCGCCTCGATGCGGCGCGTGTTCGCGCCGATGGAGCCCTCGGAGACCATGACGAAGAGTCCTATGTCGCCCAAGGAGTGGACGTGGGTGCCCCCGCAGAACTCCAGCGAGTTCTCGCCGGCCTTCACCACGCGCACCTTGTCCCCGTACTTGTCCCCGAAAAAGGCGATGGCGCCCATGCCCTCCGCGTCGGCCTTGGAAGTCTCCACCGTCACGACGTCCTGGTCGGCGAAGATCGCGCCGTTCACAAGCTCCTCCACCCGGCGCAGCTCCTCGGAGCTGGTCTGGCCCCAGTGGAAGAAGTCGAAACGAAGCCGGTCCGGCGCGACTAGGGAGCCCTGCTGCTTCACGTGCTCGCCGAGCACGGCTCGCAGCGCCCAATGAGCGAGATGGGTGGCGGTGTGATTACGCCTGATACGCGCCCTTCGATCGGCATCCACCGTCGCTTTGACCAGCTGGCCAACCGTGAAGGATCCGCTCTGGAAGCGGGCACGGTGCCGGATCAGCGCCCCCACCGCGTAGTTGGTGTCGAGGATTTCCGCGACTCCCTCGTCGCCCGAAATGGTCCCGGTGTCGCCGACCTGGCCGCCCTGCTCCGCGTAGAAGGGGGTGCGGTCGAGGAAGATCTCATAGACGCCGGGTTGTCCCGTGAGCTCGAAGACTCCTAACACCCGGGCGGTGTCCTCGGTGGTCTCGTAGCCTGAGAATTCGGTCGGGCCGAACTGCTCCGCCAGCTCGCGATAGGCCTCGGTCAGTTCTGCCTCCACGCCCTTCTCCTTGAAGTCCGCCCGGGCACGCGCACGCTGCTCGGCCATGGCGGCGTGGAAGCCCTCCATGTCGACGTGAACCCCGCGCGAAGCCGCGATCTCCTCGGTGAGCTCGATCGGGAAGCCGTAGGTGTCGTGAAGGCGGAACGCGGCGGCTCCGCTTATGGTCCCTCCCTCGGCGATCTCGGCATCGAGCTGGTTCGAGCCGGCACGCAGGGTGCGCGCGAAGCGCTCCTCCTCGCGCGTGATGACCATGCGGATGAAATCCTGCTGTTTGGGCAGCTCGGGATAGGCCTCCCCCATCGCCGCGACGACCTTGTCCACCATGGCGCCGAGCATGTTTTCGTGGTGCCCTATCCGCCAGCCGCGAAGCGCGGCGCGACGGATGATGCGCCTGAGCACGTATCCGCGCCCCTCGTTGGAAGGGAGCACGCCGTCGGCCACCAGGAAGGTCATGGAGCGGGCGTGGTCGGCCATGATGCGCAAGGAAACGTCTGTCTCGTAATCCTCCCCGTACGTCGCGCCGGTCAGGTCGATGGCAAGGTCGAGCATCGGCCTGAGCAGGTCGGTCTCATAGACCGACCCCTTGCCCTGCAGGACCGGCAGGATGCGCTCCAGGCCCGCTCCGGTGTCGATGCAGGGCTTTGGCAGAGGATGGAGAGCGCCATCCTCACTCCGGTCGTACTGCATGAATACGAGGTTCCAGATTTCCAGGTAGCGCTCGTCCGAGCCGAAAGCGGGGCCACCCTCCTGCCCGTACTCGGCACCCTTGTCGAAGTAGATCTCCGAGCACGGACCACAGGGGCCGGTATCGGCCATCTGCCACCAGTTGTCCTCGTCCAGGCGCTGGATACGGCCGGCGGGCACCCCGACTTCGTCGCGCCAGATGCGCTCGGCCTCGTCGTCGGAGAGGTGCACCGTCACCCAGAGGCGATCGGGATCGATGCCCAGCACCGTTGTGACCAACTCCCAGGCGAACGGGATCGCCTGCTCCTTGAAGTAGTCGCCGAAGGAGAAATTGCCCAGCATCTCGAAGAAGGTGAGGTGGCGCGCGGTACGGCCGATCTGGTCAAGGTCGTTGTGCTTCCCCCCGGCGCGCATGCATTTCTGGATGGTCGTCGCGCGTTTGAAGGGCGCCTGCTCCTCCCCCAGGAAATAAGGCTTGAAAGGCACCATGCCGGCCACGGTGAAAAGCACGGTCGGGTCATGGGGAATGAGCGACGCCGAAGGCACGGGCACGTGTCCGCGCTCGACGAAAAACTCGGTGAAGGCTCTTCTCAGTTGATTGGCGTCCATTTGGCCTCCATCCTACCTCGCAACCCCTGGCCGCAGCTTGATTGTGGCCACTGCCCGCCCTCGCGGAGCGGCCGCCACCCGGGGAAATCGCACCCTCCCGGCGCTTAGTCTTGACTAGGTATCCCCTATTAGGCAACTGCCACTTGGAAAGAAGCGTAAATGAGCAAGGCAGCGGGACTGAGGACCCACTATTGCGCGGAGGTGACCACGCACCTCGTCGGGGAGAGCGCCTCCCTGTGCGGCTGGGTCAACAGTGTGCGCGACCACGGTGAGCACCTCTCCTTCGTCGACATTCGCGATCACACCGGGACCGTGCAGATCGTGACCGAACGCAATCCTGAGCTGCGGACGGAGTCGGCGATCCGGGCCACCGGCGTCGTCGCCCGGCGTCCCAAGGGGACCGACAACCCCAACATCGCCTCGGGCGAGGTGGAGCTGCGCGAGGCCGCCATCGAGCTGCTCGGCCCCGCGGCGGTGACCCCCTTCACGGTTACCGGGCACGCCGAAGTCGAGGAGTCGACCCGCCTGAAGTACCGCTACCTGGACATAAGGCGTGAGCGGATGCAGAACAACCTGCGCACCCGCGCCAGGGTGAACCAGGCCATCCGGACCGCCATGGAGCGGCAGGGCTTCTGCGAGGTCGAAACCCCGCTCCTGTGGACTCCGACCCCGGAAGGGGCGCGCGAGTTCCTGGTTCCCTCCCGGCTGCAGCCCGGCAATTTCTACGTTCTTCCCCAGAGCCCCCAGATCGCCAAGCAGCTGCTCATGGTGGGCGGATTCGATCGCTATTACCAGATCGCGCGCTGCCTGCGCGACGAGGACCTGCGCGCGGATCGGCAGTTCGAGTTCACTCAGCTGGACATGGAAGCCTCCTTCGTGACCCAGCAGGACGTGCGGGCTTTCGTGACCGAGGCAATAGTGGAGGTGGTGCGGGCCACCCGGGGAGTCGAGCTGAGCGGCATAGGGCAGATGACCTGGTTCGAGGCAATGGACCGCTACGGGGTCGACAAGCCGGATCTTCGCTTCGGATCGCCGCTGGTCGATCTTACGGAGCTGCTCGGGCAAGGGGACATACGCGCCTTCGCAGCCCCGTGCGTGAAAGGCATCAAGGCCCCCGTCGACGAAACCCTCAGCCGATCGAGACTGGATGCGCTGGTCGAGAGAGCAAAGGCGCTGGGCGCCAAAGGCCTGGCCTGGTTCAGGGTCGTGGAGGGCGAGACCGGCCTCGCGCTGGAGTCGCCGCTCGCCAAGTTCCTGGACGAGGGACGCACCGCCGCATTCGTAGAGGCACTGGGCCTGAAGGCAGGTGACCTGGCGCTGGCGGTTGCCGACACTTGGGAGACGGCGGTCAAAGTGCTCGGGCAGATCCGCCTAGACCTTGGCAGGCCGGGCCTGGACCACTCGGCGCTGCACTTTGTCTGGGTGGTGGACTTCCCGCTCTTCGAAGGCCTCGACGACAAGGGCAATCCTGTCTCGGCGCATCAT
>JAJZNF010000110.1 GCA_021847985.1 Actinomycetes bacterium
CTCGGTCTTCATCACTTCCACTGTCGGCGGCCAGCCGCGCTGGGGATAGGCCAGGGGCATCCGGGCCGGATGGCTCAGGAAGTGGCCGAGATGGACCGTCAGACATGGGATCGTCTCCAGAGCGCGAAGGTAGGTCTGCTGCCGCTGAGGCGCCTGGGGATTGGACGGCCGGGGCGTGACCCGGGCGGTGAAGTAACGGATGCGATGGATCGAGTCCCGAGGTAGCAGTCGGCGACTGAGCGCCTCGAGATCCAGCCACCTGTACGGGGTTCCGCGGAGGCAGCCGTAGTACAAGTTGAATCCGTCCACATAGACATTGCTGACCACGAGCCGGAAGCTTACCCGACCTGACTTGGCTCCGAGGGGTCGATCTCGCGTCCCTGAGGTGCTCAGCCCAACTCATGCCACTGGTACAGGCTGTAAGGGCCACTTCAAGGGTGTCGATGGCTCATCCAGCTACCCAGAGATCATCGCGTGACTGCAGACCCGCTCGGTGGCGGCCGTATGACTGGACGTCCTTTGGAATATCTCCCGAAGTCAAGAGCACAGCGCATGGCTTCCAATGCTTGCCAAGGAGAAGGTCGCGGGTTCGAATCCTGTCTCCCGCTCCACTGAGATCAGTGGGACCTTACAAGCCAAGCGGATCGGCAGGCCGCCCGGCTCAAATGACCGGTACACGCGTCGCCAGCCGGGTTACGTCGCTCGGTGGGCCAGGGAGCGGGAGGCGTAGCAACCAGAGATAGCCCCGGCTCTTCCCGGCGCAGTGGCGGGGGCGCTCGCATTTTTCTGCGTCGCCCTGGAGTCCCCACCATGCCTTCATTTCGTGGTGCTAGTGCAGCAGCGATTCAGTTTCCCCGGCCACAGTTGGGGCGCCTAGCGTCGGCTGGCCCGCTCTTGGCGGAGGGCTTGGCCGCGGCCCGACTTCCCGGTCCGAGCTGCGACCGCGGTCAACAAGGGGGCCCCGATCCAGCCCCTGAGCCGAAGTCAGGTTGAGCGGTGACGAGTCGGTAAACAAGGGGTGGATTTTCAAGCGCCGCGCATATCCTGACATCGGCGTTCTGGCTGGTGCTTTCCAGGGGAGGCGGACGGTGAAGACTCGGACCATGCGGCTGTGCCGAACTCGGTGGAATCGGCTGGCTGTCGGGTCTGTGACAGCTATTCTCGGGGCGAGCTTCACCCTCGGAGCTGTCCCGGCGCTGGCTGCGACAGGGACCGGTCCCGTTGCACCAGACCACCAGCTGCACCACGTGCTGGCTCCCGTGTCAAGCACGTCCGGTTCTGCGGGCACTCTGGACAGGGGCACGAACCACGGTCAACCCGTCATAGGTGCTGCTACGCAGGTGAGCCTCTCTGGGAGGGTACCGAGCGGCGCTACCGCATGGCCAGCTCTGCCTCTTCCTTCGGGTTCGGTTCGTGGAGGAAGCATGCAGTCCGCCACCTCCGCCTCTGGCGGGGCCTACACCGCCCTATCTCCGACACGCATCCTGGACACGCGGACAAACGGCGAGACTCTGGGTCCAGGTGCCAGTCTCAACCTCACGGTGACTGGGGGTACGGTCCCATCGGATGCGACAGCCGTGGCTCTGAACGTCACCGTGACCGATACCACGGCTGCCAGCTATCTCTCGGTGTATCCCTCCGGTGGGTCGCGCCCGGTTGTCTCCAATCTCAACTGGGTAGCCGGAGAGACGGTTCCCAACCTTGTCATCGTCCCGGTCGGAGCTGGCGGACAAGTCACGTTCTACAACCATTCGGGCCAGACCAACGTTCTGGTTGACCTGGAAGGCTACTTCGCTCCTGAGACCAGTGCGAGTGCGGCTGGCAGCTACGTGCCGCTGGTGCCAGCGCGGATCACGGACACGCGTGCCGGCAGCGGCTTTCCGAATGCTGGCAGCACTCTGGTGGCTGGCGGAAGCCTCAACGTCCAGGTGACCGGTGCAGGTGGAGTGCCGACTACGGGGGTCACCGCCGCGCTGATGAACCTGACCGTGACCGATACGACGGCCTCCAGTTTTCTGACGGCGTACCCCACCGGCGGCGCCTTGCCCACGGCGTCGAACCTGAACTGGGTGGCGGGCCAGACGGTGGCGAACCGCGTGGTCGTGCCTGTTAGCTCCTCGGGTCAAATCACGCTCTACAACCACGCCGGGCAGACCGACGTGATCGTGGATGTTGACGGCTACTTCATCAACGGGACCACGGCCCCGGTCACCGCGAGTCTGTATGTCCCCATCACTCCGGTGCGGGTACTCGACACCCGCCAGACGAGCGGTCCGCTGGGAGCGGGCGCAACCATCAGCCAACAGATGGGCGGAGTCGATGCGATCGGATCCAACGCGTCCGCCGTTGTATCCAACGTCACGGCAGTTAACACCACCGCGGCCAGCTACTTCACGGTCTACCCCACGGGAACGACTCGGCCCACTGCGTCAGACGTGAACTGGACTGCGGGACAGATCGTGCCAAACCTGACGGTGGCGACCCTGAGCAGCAGTGGCGCCATCAGCATCTACAACCACGCCGGCAGCGCGGATGTGGTCGTGGACGCCTTCGGCTACTTCAGCCCGATATCGACGCCCGCGACGGCTCTGACGATTACGACTTCCTCCCTGCCTGGGGCCACCGTCGGTACCGCTTACTCAGCAACCGTCGCCGCCTCGGGGGGCACGCCGCCATACACTTGGGCGCTCACCTCGGGATCCCTCCCAGCTGGCCTTAGCCTTTCGTCGACCGGCGTGATCGCGGGGACGCCCACTACATCTGGAAGTACGACCTTCGGGGTGAGAGTGACCGACTCGGCCACGCCCACTCCTGATACCGCGACCGCCAGCTTATCGATCTCGGTGACCTCGACAACTACGGCTCTGACGATCACGACTTCCTCCCTGCCTGGGGCCACCGTCGGTACCGCTTACTCGGCAACCCTCACAGCCTCAGGTGGAACGCCGCCATACACTTGGGCGCTCACTTCGGGATCCCTTCCAGCAGGCCTTAGCCTCTCGTCGAGCGGAGTGGTCGCGGGGACGCCCAGTGCCGCGGGTACGTCGGCCTTCACCGCACAGGTCACGGACTCGGCTACGCCGACTCCGGCGACCGCGATCGCGTCTTTGTCGTTGGTCGTCTACTTGGGCCCTCCGTCGACGGTTTACAGCACGAACTGGTCCGGCTACGCGCTCCAGACTGGTCCCTACACTGCCGTGACAGGCACCTTCAACGTGCCGTCCATCTACACCTCGTCCACCAATACGGACACTGCGGAGTGGGTGGGGATAGACGGTGCTTCAGATACCTCCCTGATTCAAGCGGGGATCGACGAGCCGTACGACGCGGCTACGAATACGTACCTCGTCCAAGCATGGTGGGAGATTCTTCCCGCCCCGGAGACCCTAATTAACATGACTGTATCGCCCGGCGATAGTATCACCGTCACGATTCGGGAGGTCAGCGGTACGGAATGGAGCATCGCAGTGACTGACAACACGAGTGGTGCGAGCTTCACGACTGACCAGAGTTATTCGGCACCGTTGTCGTCGGCCGAATGGATCGTCGAAGCGCCCACCCTGAACGGGTCGGTGGAAACCGTAGGAGCCTATAGCCCGGACGTTACCTTTACCGGACTCGAAGCGGCCGGTCCTCAGAACACGTTGACCGACTGGGTCATGGTCCAAAACGGCGTGCAGGTGTCGACACCGTCGGCGCTGGATTCGACGGGGTTCAACGTGGCCCATGGGGATGTGGCCCCGGCCCCACCATGAGTGGTAGCGTCCGAGGCGCGCCATGCGATTGGCTCTTCCCCGACACGAGGACCGTTTCGTACGGTCAGGGATCAACCAGGCCACGACCTTATAAGTGAACGACCTTTGGGCGCCGCGCTGACCTCAGAAGCGTTTTGACTTCAACTGTTGCCCAGGAGAAGGTCGCGGGGTCGAATCCCGTCACCCGCTCTCGGCTCGACGACCGAACCTACGCGTGGCGCTCAGGTTCCGGCTCGACACGAGTGTGACGAAGCGGCTGCAGGACCTCGAAGTCCGCACCGTGATCGAACTGTTGGCGGCCGCTGGTGAGATGGGGAGGCCGAGCATCCGCGATCTCGAGGTGAGCTAATCTGCCCGCAAGGCGCGGGATTGGGACCAGCTTTCCGGGGCGCTCGATGTCCTCCAGGGTGTCGACATCACTGCTGACCATCGGCACCGTGCCCTTCAGGTCCAGCGCTTGCTGGCCGCTCGCAGCCAGTGGGCCGCAAGATCCGAGGCCTCCGGGTAGCGTCTGCCACCGAGGAGCTCGGAGCAATCGTCCTCCACTATGACGCCGACTTCGATCTCATCGGACCAGCACCTGGGCAGCGCTGCCAGTGGCTCGTTCCGCCCGGGACGACCCCGTGAGCCAGCCACCAACAGAGGCTCTGATGATCCCCAGTCATCTGCGAGCCGACGGCGGCGCCGGCCGCACAGCTAACTGGGGCTCGAAGAACGACAATACGTCGGCTCTCGCAAACGCGATGCCGTTGTCGCCTGTTCCAATCGATCAGCCGTATGGCCGGATTGCCCGGCCGAGCGGCTC
>JAJZNF010000163.1 GCA_021847985.1 Actinomycetes bacterium
CTCGTGGCGACACCAGATCGATCACCTCGCCTCCAGGGGATGGCGCTGTGTGGCGATCGATCATAGAGGATATGGGCTCTCCGACAACCCGGCCGAGGTGGAAAGCTACACGGCCATGCACCTGGCGGGGGATGTGGTCGCAGTTGCCGGCGCGCTTCAACCCGGACCCTTTTCGCTTATCGGCCACGACTGGGGAGCCTCCGTGGCCTGGAACACCGCGCTCTTCCGTCCCGATCTCGTCAACGCCGTTGCCGGCCTGAGCGTGCCTTTCGGCGCCAGGCCACCGGTTCCTCCGATCGGCATTCTTCGCCGGAGGGTGGGGGAGGGCTTCTACCAGGTCTACTTTCAAGAGCCGGGGGTGGCGGAGGCGGAGCTGGAGGCGGACGTTCACAGGTCGCTCGCAGTCCTTTTCTATGCCGTCTCGGGTGAGGCAGGCAATAAGCACGGCATCTCGAACCTGACCAAGCTGGGCGACAAGTCGCTTCTTGCCTCGCTACCCGAGCCGCCTGAGACGCTGATGCCCTGGCTCACCTCCACGGACCTGGACCGCTTCGCCGAGGGATTCGAGCGCAACGGCTTCTCCGGCCCGCTCAATTTCTATCGGAACATGGATCGCAACTGGCAACTCACCGCGCCTTGGGCGGGCAAGAGGATCGAACCGCCGGCACTCTTCGTGGCCGGCTCCCTGGATCCGGTGGTGAACTTCCCCGGCGCCCAGGCGAATATCGAATCCATGACCGGGCGCTTCGACGCCCTCGAGACCGTGGAGATGATCCCCGGAGGAGGCCACTGGATCCAGCAGGAGAAGCCCGAGGAGGTCAACGAGCTTCTCGAGAGCTTCCTCAACCGGCACGGAGCCTGACCCGGCTCGAGCGCAGGATTTGGGGCCCGGTTTCCCCTGATAGCCGGCTGCGCTTGCTATCTTGAGTTGGGTCATTTGTACACAAATGACGCCTCCGCCGGGGACCCGGCCGCCATCGCCCAAGGAATCAAGGAGACCCACTTGCCCGCACAAGCCGGCTTCTTCTATCCGCGCACGCCAAGCGGTAAAGCATCGATCATCCCATCGCCACCCTGGTACTACTCGGGAGACCTGCTGACGGTGGAATATCGCACCGATCCGGCCAAGGTAGCGGCCCTGCTACCCGAAGGCGTCGAGCTCGCGCCGGAGGACCCGGGTGCGGTGGCCATGATCTGGGCCGACTGGCAATCCTGCTCCGAGGGCCGGGAAGAGCTGCTCGATCCGGTGCGCTCCCAGTACAAGGAAGCCTTCGTGGTGGTGCGCTGCTCCTACCGGGGCGCCACCTATTCACGCTGCGTTTACATCTGGGTCGATAAGGATTTCGCAATTGCGCGCGGCCTCCATCAGGGCTACCCAAAGAAGCTGGGCTCCATCCATCAGACCCGGCCACATTTCTCCGGCTTTGCCGCGCCCATAATCGGCCCCGGCGCGGTCTTTGGTGCCACCCTGGCGGTGGGGGACCGCCGCTTGGCTCAAGCGGTGGTGAAGCTGGACCAGGAGTCCGAGTCCAACGGCTTCGTGAATGCGCTGCCGATGCTTCACTCACGGATAATGCCGGGCATCGCCAAAGGGTCTCCCGACCGCCTCAACGAGCTGATCGTCTCGGGCTCAGCGCGATTCGAGGCGGGTCCCGCCTATAGCGGGAGCGCGGCGCTAGAGCTCTTCCCGTCGCCCACAGAGGAGCTGGCCGAGCTCTCCGTGGAGGAGTACATAGGTGGCTATTTCCGCCAAGTGGGAGCGGTCTGGGACGGGGGAAGCGAGATCGAGCAGCCTCAATAAGGGCACCCCGCCGGGAGCAGTCCACCGCCGCGAGGCGAGGACGCGGAGAGCTTCAGCTCGACTTTCCGTATCGAGTGGGTACATGCCGGTTCATACCCTCGGCCGGCAATACCTCACCAAGGAAGATCCTCTCGGCGGTCTCGCGCTCGAGCAGTCATGCCTCCTCTTCGCTTTGGGTGCCTGCCACCTTCCCGATCTCCGGATTGACCGTACGCCCCATCCCGATCATTTGCCGCACATCGAAGGTGCCAGAGGTAGTCACCACCAGCATGCCGGCTTTGGCGATGCGGACCTGGATGAGCGCAACCCAGGCGGAACCGCCTTCGGAGACGGTGGAGAGCTCGTCTGCCCACAAGCGCTCGACGATCTCGCGGTTCTGTTCCGTAACCACGTAGGGGTGAGGGTGCGGGGCCCGCGATTTCTGGTCCGGCCCTGATATGAGTCAGGGCCTCGGGTTTGTCCGGCCAGGTCCGTCAACGGCTGCGCAATCGCCGGTACTTGCGTCTCCGTTAAGGCCATCGTCGTCCTTGTGTTTCCGGTAGTAGCTGATCGGCTGTGGACCCTGCGGGCGAGGCGATGCGTCGTCCACAAGTCCAGCAGCCGTCGCACCTCGTTCTTGTGGGCGTCGAGCTTGGAGCCCCTGGGCTTGCGGGAGGTGTCGTTGGGCGTCGCGCTGTCACGGACGTACTTGCGCACCGAGTTACGGGAATGTCCCGAGACCCTGGCGATCTCTCTGATTCCGCGCCCCTTGTCCTTCAATTGAAACACGTTCATCAAGGGCCTGCCTTTCAGCATCGGCGTTACCTCCTGGTTATGGATACACACCGGAAAGGTAGCGAGGCCTGGACGGCGGGTCATTCTTATCCCGCTGGAAGGGGGTCAATTTTCAGCCGCTGCCAACAAAGACGCACCAGCCACAACGTAGCGGGGTCTTGCTTACGCTAGATCAACAGCAGGCCGGTATTGATGCGACATTCGCGGCAACCGACCCAATCGCTCCCAAGCGGGTGGTCACGGTTGCTCTCAGGCAACCGCTGATCGACAACCAGCATCCCTAGTACCGTTGATACGACCGAATCCAAGTCTTCGGAAAGCCGAGGCGTTGCCTTGGCGCGCTTGTAATCGCGTTTGAATGCAGACGATGTTCAATCGTCCGCATCCATCTCCGCCGTCAGCGCTTCAATGCTGTCGAAGCTCTTCCCCTTGCCCGCCTCAAGCTCGCCGGCTGCCTTGCGGGTGGTGGCATTAGGCACTTTCACCTCGAACGGCAAGCGGCGCTCGTCGGCGATGCGCAGCATCAGCAGGCGTATGGCATCGGAGATGGACAAGCCCATCTCTTCCAACGCGTCGGCTGCACGTCCCTTGGTCACTGAATCAATGCGGGCACGAACGTATGTATCGGCTTTGCCCATGGCGGTTCTCCCCGAAGTCGGCACTGCCTTACAGTGTAGTCACGTTGCGACTACTATTCACGTCCGATGCTTATTGGAGGTGGGCCTTTGCACGCGGCCGGGGTGGTCTATCTGTAACTGCCGGGATCGCGATCTACGACTGTCCTAAAGGCAGCCTCGACGCGGTGGCGCACATGCTGGTAGAGACCGGCTTCTCCATTACCTCCGTCGGAGACTTTGGAGTTCTGACTGCAGATGGGCACCTTGTACTTGGTCTGGGGGCAGGAGGACCCCCAGCGTGGTCAAGTGGGTTTCAGCGCCGCGTCGCTTCCTCCGCGGGGGGAGCCTTGGAGAAAAAGCCCCAGTAGAAGAGGGTGCTGATCAGCTGGAGCACCCCTCCGATCATGAAGGGAACCTCCAGCGGGGCAACGTCAAAGAGATATCCCGATAGTGCAGGGGACGCCGCCATCGCGCCTTGGGATGGAAGATTCGAGAGCGCCGCCACACGGGCCCGCTCTTCAGGCGGGACTCGGCCCTGAACATAGGATTGGCGCAAAGGCATGGCCAGACGCTGGGCGATCATGCGCACCAGGTAGAGGATCCCGGCCGTCAGGAACGTCGGCGCGAAGGCGAACGGCACCAGAAGAAGCGCTTGGATCAGTCGGAAGAAGACCGTAACGCGAATCGTGCCGAAACGGTCCGCCAGCTTGCCGACCTGGCCGATCGGACCCAACGAGACGACGTTTACGACCAAATAGAGGAGTGCGATATGGGCCGGCGAGGCGTGAAACTTTAGGTAAAGGAAATAGGTGACGAATGGGCCGAACATCCCGACCGCCAACCCGTTGAGGGTGTTGGTCACCCACAGGCGGGCCAGGAGACCCAGGGAGCGTCGTGGAAAGACGCCCTTGGGAGGCTTCTGACCTCGAGGCCGCCGATCGCTCTCCAGCCAAAGCGCAATTACGCCTCCCAGTAGGGCAAGGACTCCGGCGGCCACGAAGGCGATGGTGTAGGCGTCCCCCTTGCCGCCGCTCGCAGAGGGAAACGCGAAGAAGGCGATTATCGATCCGGCGATGGCGCCGATCACCGACATCTGGGCTATCGCGATGAACGCCTGGTTACGCCCGCCGCTACGGGCCAGGTCGGCGACCATGGCCGTCTCGGCTGGCTGATAAGGGCCGACGCTCCCCGCCCCGGCTCCGGCGCCGCGTCCGAAGCTGGCGACGACGGCCATAGCTCCAAGGATCCACTCCGCGCGGCTGAAGGCGAAGACGAAACCGGCCGCTGCAACCAGCATCGGGTAGACGACCAGGAAGATGCGCCGACCCAACCGGTCGGCCATGAACCCCACGCCGAAGGAAACG
>JAJZNF010000158.1 GCA_021847985.1 Actinomycetes bacterium
CGAGGCGCAGGGCCGAGATGAAGGCCTCCTGGGGCACCTCGACGCGCCCGATGCTCTTCATCCGCTTCTTCCCCTCCTTCTGGCGCTCGAGCAGCTTGCGCTTGCGGGTGATGTCACCGCCATAGCACTTGGCCAGCACGTCCTTGCGCCGCGCCTTGACCGTCTCGCGGGCGATGATCCGCCCGCCCACCGCAGCCTGGATGGGCACGTCGAAGAGCTGGCGAGGAATGAGTTCGCGGAGCTTGGTGGTCATCTTGCGCCCGTAGTCGTACGCCTTGGAGCGGTGGATGATGGCGGAGAAGGCGTCAACGGGGGCGGCGTTCAGGAGGATGTCCAGCTTTACCAAGTCGGACTCGTGATATCCGGCCGGCTCGTAGTCGAGGCTGGCATATCCCTTGGTGCGGGATTTCAGCGCGTCGAAGAAGTCCATCACCACTTCGGCCAAGGGGATCCGGTAGGTGAGCTCGATCCTTTCGGGCGAGATGTAGCTCATGGCGAGCATCTCGCCCCGCCGGGTCTGGCACAGGTCCATGATGGTGCCGGTGTACTCGCTGGGAGAGAGGATGTCGATCTTGAGGTAGGGCTCCTCGATCTTGGTGATCCCCTGCGCGGCGGGCATCTCCGAGGGGTTGTCCACCACCACCGGCTCCTCCTTGCCCGCCATGTGCACAAGGTATTCGACCGAGGGGGCTGTGGCGATCAGCGAGAGGTCGAACTCCCTCTCGAGGCGCTCGCGCACGATCTCCATGTGCAGCAAGCCCAGGAAACCACACCTGAAGCCAAAGCCCAGGGCGAGAGACGTCTCGGGCTCGTAGGTGAACGAGGAGTCGTTGAGGCGCAGCTTCTCGAGCGCCTCGCGCAGGCCCTCGAACTCGTCCCCGTCCACCGGGTAGAGGCCGCAGAAGACCATGGGCTTGGGGTGGCGGTAGCCGGCGAGCGCCTCGCTGGCCCCGCCCTCGACGGTGGTCACGGTCTCGCCGGCGCGCGCCCGGCCCACGTCCTTGATCCCGGAAATAAGATAGCCCACCTCGCCGGGTCCGAGTTCGTCCAGCGGCACCGGAACCGGGGTGCGGGCACCGATCTCCTCGACCCCGTGGGTGGTGTTGGCCTGCATGAAGCGCAGCTTGTCGTGAGCGTGCAGGGTCCCGTCCATCACGCGCACGGAGGAAACCACCCCGCGGTACTGGTCGTAGTAGGAGTCGAAGATGAGTGCCCGCAGCGGCGCGGCGGGATCCCCCTTGGGAGCCGGGATCCGCTCCACCACCGCGTCCAGGAGGGCGTCCACGCCTTGGCCTGTCTTGCCCGAGACGCGCAGGATGGAGTCCGCGGGAATTCCGAGCACGTTCTCGATCTCGGCGGCGTAGCGGTCGGGATCGGCGGCGGGCAGGTCGATCTTGTTGAGCGCGGCGACGATCTCGAGGTCGTTCTCGATGGCTAGATAGCAGTTTGCGAGCGTCTGGGCCTCGATGCCCTGGCTGGCGTCCACCAGCAGCACGACTCCCTCGCAGGCGGCCAGCGACCGGCTCACCTCGTAGCCGAAGTCGACATGCCCGGGTGTGTCGATCAGGTGCAGGGTGTGGCCCTTCCAGCTGACGCGAACGTTCTGGGCCTTGATGGTGATGCCACGCTCACGCTCGATGTCCATGGTGTCGAGGTACTGTTCGCGCATCTCCCTCGGGTCGACCGCGCGGGTCAGCTCGAGGATGCGGTCAGAAAGGGTCGATTTGCCATGGTCGATGTGGGCGATGATCGACAGGTTGCGGATCTTGGAGGTCTCTATCATCTTTAGAGGTCCAAGCCTAATGGGACTCGAGCTCGCGCCCCTAGGAGCTGGTGCGGCGGGACTCGCAGGACAGCGCTAAACTATTCACTTCGCGGCGGAGCCCGAGCGGCCGTCGGCAAGCTCCGGCACGGAAGTTTCTAGACAGAGGTTGAAGTGGCAAACATCAAGAGCCAGATCAAGCGGAACAAGCAGAACGAGCGGCGCCACGAGCGCAACAAGGCGGTGCGCTCCGAACTCAAGACTCGCGTAAAGTCCGCGATCACCGCCGCCGAGGCCGGCGGCGAGGATTCGGTCGAGGCCGTCCGCCAGGCCATCTCCAAGCTCGACAAGGCCGCCGGCAAGGGGATCATCCATAAGAACCAGGCCTCCCGCCGCAAGTCGCGGCTGATGGCCCGTATCGCCAAGCTCCAGGCCGAGAGCTGATCCGGCGCCGGGGCACGATCCCGGCATAACCGGGCCTCCGTCCCGGAAAGGGCAAAAGGGCGGAGCCCTATTTCCGCCCCTTCTCCAGCCGCCGCATGCGACCGTGCGCTCCCGCGCCAAGGGTTGGAAGGAATGACTTGCGCTCACCGCGACCCGGGCGCCCCAGACGGCTGTTTACCATCGGCGCATCCGCCGTCGCCTCCGTCTTTGGACTGATCGCGGTCCCGCTCCCGGCGTCCGCCGCCGGCTCCCCGGCCATCGCTCCCACGAGCGCTTATTTTCCGGGTATCAGCGCTGCGGACGTGGCGAACGCCAGCGGCGGCGTGATGCTCACCCCGCCCGATACCTTCATGACCGCCGGAGGGGGCGAGGCGATCGAGCTGACCAATGGGATGGTCAAGGTGATCAGCTCATCCGGGGCGACCCTCTCCCAGATGCTGATCAGCTCTCTGATCAATCCCACCTTCCCGCCGTCCGCGCAGAGCCCGGCTGCCGCGGGCCTCTCACAGTGCGTGGGAGCGAGCGGTCCCCAGGACATGAACATCACGGACCCCTGGGGCATCTTCGACCCCGCGGCCAATCGCTTCTACGTCTCGATGATGTACGTCTTCACCTCCGCATGCAGCGTCAACGTCGGCGCCGGAGGCAGTTACAGCATCGGCGACGCCATGGTCGTAACCAGCGCGGTTGCCGGGTACACCTCCGCTCCCTGGCAAACCACCTGGGTGCTGCCCCAGGACACCACCGCGGGCTCGACCACCGCCACCCTGAACGCCGTGGACCAGCCCAAGATCGGCCAGGACTCCTCCACCGTCCTGCTCTCGGCCACCGACTATCCAGGCGGGCTTTCCCCAACGGTCTCCACCGACGGCAGCCAGGTCTTCACGCTCCCCAAGGCGCTGCTCGACTCGCCCACCGGCGCCTCGCAGGTGGTCAGCGGCGCGGGTGGCGGTGTCGGCTACGAGCTGTACCCGGTGCCGGCCGCCTTCCCGCTCTCCGATCCGGGTGGGCAGATCGCCTACCTGTTCGGGAACACCTCCCCGGACATCCCGGTCTCGGCCAGCTTCGGTTCCAACGTGAACCTGGTCGTGGACGAGATGATCCCCGGAGCATCCTCCTGCCCGGCCGGCTACCAGGCCGGCCAGCTGGGTTGCGAGGCGGAGGTGAACCTGTCGATGACCCCGACCCAGGCGGACCCTTGGGGAATCCCCCAGCCCCAGGCCGGCTCGACCGACATCATCGACGCCGACGACGACCGCATCATCTCCGGCTCGGTCTCGGGTCAGACCGCCTGGCTGGCGATGAACGACACGGTCCCCAACCCGGGCCAGGCCGGAGGCGAGCCCGCCCTTAGCACCGCCCGGCTGGTGAGGCTGTCGATCCCGCCTTCGGGGACCCCGGTCGTCACCGGCCAGATCGATCCTTCCTACACCTATCAGGGCCATCCCGCGGACCTCTACTACCCTGCGGTGCAGGCGCTGCCCGATGGCCAGGCCGCAGTCTCGGCCAGCTTCTCATCACTCACCGGCGGCCTGTATGCCTCGGCCGCCTACTTCGGACTCACCTCCACGGCCTCCGGCGGAATCGCCGCCACTCCCCTGGCCCTCTCGGCCCCCGGGCAGGGCATCCTCAACTGCATGGGCCAGTCCGCCCCCTGCCCCTACAACCGCTTCGGCGACTACTCCGGCATGGCACTCGATCCCACCACCGGGGTGCTCTATGGCGCCGCCGAGTTCGCCGGCTCCCCCGCCTACCCCTACAACTGGGCAACCGGCATCGCCGCACTGGCTCCCGCCGCTCCCCCGCCGATCCAGCTCGACGGAGGCCTGACGATCGCCAGGATCCCACCCGGTCAGGCGAGCTCCTGGCCCATCTCGGTGGCTCCCGACCCCGCTCTGGCAGGGATCTCGGGACCACGCGCCGCCTCGGCGTTCACCATGCAGGTCACGCTCAGCCCGGTGCCGGCCGCCTCGGTATCCCTCGGTGGGACGGCCTGCGCCCCCTCCTCGGGCGGAACCCTTTTCAACTGCACGGTCTCCAGCGCGCAAGCGGCTGCGGGCATCTCCGGCAGCGTTTCACTGGGACCGCTCCAGGGCGCCGCCGAGAACATCTCCGCCAACCTGCTGCCGGGGGCACTCGCCTTCGCACTGGGATCCGCAATGCAGGCCTCCCTGGCGGTGATCTCCGGAACCGGCCTGGGTGGGCTGGGCTACTGGATGACCGCCTCCGACGGAGGCGTGTTCAGCTTCGGGGATGCCAACTTCTACGGGTCCATGGGCGGGACGGTGCTCAACAAGCCGATAGTGGGCATGGCCGCA
>JAJZNF010000325.1 GCA_021847985.1 Actinomycetes bacterium
CTGGGCAGGGTCTTCAGGCGCGCCTAGCCCTGAGTGCAAAAGAGGCCGGTCCGCCCGGGCGGACCGGCCTCCGGAACTTGGCTCAGCTCGCGCTGCGGACCATGCCGGCACGCTCGCCGCGGGAGACGAACTTGATCGCCATCTTGCGGCTGGCCTCGTCGATCATCTCGTCGCCAAACATCACCGCCCCCTTGCGGTCGCCCTCGGTCGCCTCGTGGTAGGCATCGAGTATCGCCCAGGCACGGTCGAACTGCTCCTGGGTGGGCAGGTACACCTGATTGATGATCGCCACCTGGTCGGGATGGAGCGCCCACTTGCCGTCGTAGCCGAGCGTGGCGGTCCTTAGGCAGTAGTCGCGCAGGCCGTCGGAGTCCTTGATCTTCAAATAGGGGCCGTCTATTACCTGCAGGCCGTTCGCCCTACCGGCCATCAGGATCTTGGAGAAGACGTAGTGGAAGTGGTCGCCCGGATACTCGGGGATCTGGATCCCTCCGGTGAGCACAGGCATCTCCATCGAGGCGGCGAAGTCGGCCGGACCGAAGACGACGGTCTCCAGCCGCGGTGAGGCGGCGCAGATCTCCTCGACGTTGATCAGCCCGCGTGTGGACTCGATCTGGGCCTCGATCCCGATATGGCCCACCGGCAGGCCGGAGTTGATCTCCACCTGCGTCAGAAGGCGGTCCAGCGCCTGCACGTCGGCGGCGCATTGCACCTTGGGGAGCATGACCTCATCGAGGCGCTCGCCGGCATTGCCGACAACTTCGATGACGTCCTGGTAAGTCCAGCGGGTGTCCCAGGCGTTGATTCTCACACACAGGACCCTGTCGTCCCAAGGAAGCTCGCGGATGGCTCGCACCACCTTGCCGCGGGCCGCCTCCTTCTCGAGCGGGGCAACGGAGTCCTCGAGGTCGAGGAATGACATGTCGGCCGGGATGGTCGGCGCTTTGTCCAGGAACCTCTCGGAGGAGCCAGGAACGGAGAGGCAGGATCGCCTCGGGAGATTACGGCTGCGATCAGACATTCCAAAAAGTATAGCGAGCGCTTAGCTGGCACTCAAGCCCGCTGCTTAAGCGGGGCCGCACGGTCTGCGCGGCCCCGCCGGAATCACGCGTCCAGGTGCTCGTGGAAGAAGGGTATCACCCTGTCCCACGCCTGCCGCGAGGCTTCGGCATCGTAGACCTCAGGGCGCGTGTCGTTGAAGAAGGCGTGCTGGGTGCCCGAATAGACGAAGAACTCCGCCTCCTTGCCCAGGTCCTTCAGCTGCGCTTCCAGCGCCCGCGATGCGGGAGGCGCCGCGTAGTCGTCGTGCTCGGCGTAGTGACCCTGCACCGCAGCCGTCATCCTGGCGTAATCGGGAGCCGCATCGGGCCACCCGATGACCCCGTAGAAGGGGGCCACCGCCGCAACCGCGTCGGGGCGCGCCACGGCCAGGGCAAGGGCCAGGCCGCCACCCATGCAGAAGCCCACAGCGCCCACCTTGGCGCGTCCGGTACGCCGGACCAGCTCGTCCACCGCCCCGGACATGTCCTTGACGGCCCGCTCGATCTCGAGCGCCATCATGTACTTCCCGGCTTCGTCCGGCTCCGTGGTCACCTTGCCGTGATAGAGGTCCGGCGCCAGCGCCGTGAAGCCGGAGGCCGCGAAGCGGTCGCACACATCCTTGATGTGAGGGACGATCCCCCACCACTCCTGCATAACCACGACGCCGGGGCCGGATCCGGTTTGAGGCACGGCCAGATATCCGGTGCCGGGCTTGCCATTGCTTGGAAATTCGATCATTTCACCCATGGCAAGCAAAACTACTACGGATCGGGGCCGCATTTGGCGACAGAGCCAAGAGTACCAACCGATCCAAGTACACCATTCCCCTGGTCGCCCAACCCGGTCTCCATCGGGCGGTGACCGATCATCCATACGCCCCTGCGGCGTGAGGACGCAACAAGGGTGGGCCCGGGAGCCCCGAAGCAGTCCGAGGGAGCAGGGGCCGGAATCGGGCGCCACCGGAGCGCCACAGGAGAGCCGGAGTTGACCAGCACCCACATTGCCCTTCCGGCCGGGCGCATACTGGGAGGAGATTGGCGACGCGCTCGGCACGCCGGCGGGCCGCCTACCCCAGCGAAGAACCGACCCTATTGGGAGACAGAAATGCCAGTGCTTGCCGCCGTCCTCGCCAACACCGCCCGTCGCGCGCCGGATCGCGTCGCCCTCAAGTTCGGCCCTCGCACTCACACCTACGTCGAACTGGATGCGCGAGTGAACCAGCTCGCCTGGGAGCTCGCATCCCACGGCGTTGCCAAGGGCGACCGGCTCCTGATCATCTCGGGCAACAGTGACAACTTCGTCGTCGCCGTCTACGCCGGCCTTCGCCTTGGCGCGATCGTCGTCCCGGTGAATCCGCGCTCGGCTCCTCCGGAACTCGACTATCTGCTGAGGGACTCCGGGTCGCGAATCCTTCTCTTCGGACCGGAGACCGAGGCGACGATCGGCGCCTGGGAGGCGCTCCCGGATCACGACGGTGCAGTATCCGCCTGGTCGCTGGGTCCCGCCGGGAGCCACCGGGACATCCTCGAACTCGCCGCAGCAAACAGCTCCGACGCCGTGGAGGTCGACGTACGCGAGGATGACGACGCGCTCATCATCTACACCTCGGGAACCACGGGACGGCCCAAGGGAGCGCTCTTCGACCATCACCGCATCATCTGGGTCGGCCAGAACACGAGCATGGGCATCGGCACCATCGACGGCGAGCGGTTCCTGCACGCGGCTCCGCTTTATCATTCCGCCTCGCTCAACATGCTGCTTCTGCACGGCGTCATGCTCGGAGCGACGCACGTGATCCTGCCGGCCTTCGACCCCGAGGTCGTCCTGGAGGCGATCGAACGCGAGCGCATCACCTTCTTCTTCGGAGTACCGACCATGTACACCTTCATGCTCCGCTCCCCCTCCATCGGAACACGCAACCTCTCGAGCCTGCGCACCTGCATGTACGGCGCCGCCCCCATGCCGGCCACCACGGCCCGGGCGCTCTTGGAGGCGCTTCCCGGAGCACGCCTGGTCCAGGCCTGCGGCCAGACCGAAGGCGGTCCGGGAGGCATCGTCCTCACGCACGAAGAGGTAATGGCCCATCCGGAGGCCAGCGGCCGCAGCGCCATCCCCAACACCGAGGTCCGCATCGTGGACCGCAACGGCAACGACGTGGCTCCCGGTGAAACCGGCGAGATGATCATGCGCGGCGAGACCATGATGAAGCGCTACTGGGGCAAGCCGGAGGCGACGGCCGAGACGGTCCGCGACGGCTGGGTGCACACCGGCGACATTGCCCGCATCGACGCCGAGGGCTACATCACGCTGGTCGACCGCCTGAAGGACATGATCATCAGCGGCGGGCGCAACATCTACTCCGTGGAGGTGGAGAACGCCCTGGCCGGGCATCCCTCCGTCGGCGACATCGCCATCATCAGCCGCCCCTCCGAAGAATTCGGGGAGACGGTGGTGGCGGTGGTGACCCTCAGGCCGGGGGCCGAGCTGACCCTCGAGGAGCTGCGCGACTTCGGCCGGGCCCTCATCGCCGATTACAAGCTTCCCCGGGAGCTGCTCTTTGCCGACATCCCTCGCAATCCGTCCGGGAAGATCCTCAAGTACCAGCTCAGGCAAGAGCTAAAGAGCTGACGGACCGCCGGTGCACGCGACCCGTCCCAGCCGTCCAAGCGCCGGCCCGGCTTCCCCCGATGGATAGGCGGGCGAGGCGCTGCCACCTTTGCAAAGAACAAACCCGACTCCATCGACGAATAGGAGACTCATATGATCCTGGACGATTACCGATCCCCTTGGATGACCGAGGAGATGGAGCAGCTGGCCGATCTCGCCCGCACCTTCCTTGCCAAGGAGCTCGTCCCCAATCAAGGGCGATGGGCCGCGCAGCATTGCGTCGACCGGGAATTCTGGCGAAAGGCCGGGGATGCCGGGCTGCTGTGCATCAGCATCCCTGAGCAATACGGCGGGGGCGGAGGCACCTTCGCACACGAGGCCGTCATAATCGCCGAACAGGCCATGGTTGCCGATGACGCATGGTCCAACTCGGTGCACAGCGCAATCGTCGCCCACTACCTGCTGGCGTTTGGCACCGAGGAGCAGAAAAAGCGCTGGCTGCCGGGAATGGCCAGCGGCGAGCTGATCGGCGCCATTGCGATGACCGAGCCAGACGCCGGCTCTGACCTGCAAAGGGTGCGGACACGCGCCGTGCGCGACGGGGACGACTACGTGATAAACGGCTCCAAGACGTTCATCTCCAACGGCACTCTCTGCGACACCCTCATCATCGTGGCCCGCACCAGCGACGAGCCGGGTGCCAAGGGGCTCTCGCTGATCGTCGCCGAAACCGGGGACCTGGCAGGCTTCGAGCGCGGACGAGTTCTGGAAAAGATCGGGATGCACGGGCAGGACACGCGCGAGCTCGCCTTCGCCGACATGCGGGTGCCGGCCGCCAATCTTCTAGGCGGGGTCGAGG
>JAJZNF010000051.1 GCA_021847985.1 Actinomycetes bacterium
GGGGGGAGATGCCCGCAGTCAGCCCGGAAGCCGCCCGGGCCTTTTCGGGCCTGGTGGGCGAAGAAATCGAATTTTCGTTCGAAGCCCAGGTGTCGCACCTGGACGATTCCCCCTTGCACTTGGTCACCACCGCTACGCTGGCCTGGCTTGGAACGCTGCTGCCGAATGCCGCGATCGATGCCAGGCGCTTCCGACCCAATCTGGTCGTGGCGGTGCCGGGTGGTGGCAGACCTGAGGATACCTGGGTTGGGCGGCGGCTGCGGATCGGCGACGCCGTACTGAGCGTGCACAAGCCGACTGAGCGCTGTGTGATGACGACGATGGAACAGCCCGGGCTCGCTTTCGAGCCGGCGATACTGCGAACCCTGGAGAGCCTGCACGGAGGGAACCTGGGCGTCTATGCCAAGGTGGAACGGCTCGGCCACTGCAGCGTCGGCGATGCGGTGGAGTTGTTGGATTGAGCGGCCGGGCCACCTTTTGAATTAGGCGCCCGACATCGTTACAATCGTTTGCGACTGCGGATCGGCGGAGGAGCATAAATGCGGCAAAGGATCTCCTATTTCCCCTACGAGGCCATGGATCAGCGCATGCAGGAAGAGCTGATGCGCTGTGCCCGGGAGGGTACGCCTCGGCCCGAGAGTTCCGCGATACGCGCACACGTTCCCGCGGCCTTCTGGTCCTTTGCCGACACCTGGCAGGCGGTATTCCGCGAAGGAGTCGTCGGGCACTCGCTGAAGGAGCTTTGCCGCGTCTACATCTCGCGCTCGGTCAAGTGCGAGTACTGCGGGAACCAGCGCTCCGTCGCGGCCGCCGAGGCGGGGCTCCAGGAGGGCAAGTACGACCAGCTGATGAATTTCGAGTCCTCGGATCTCTACGGCGACAAGGAGAAGGCCGCACTTGCCTACGCCGAAGCGATTGCCTGGCGGCTCAACCCGGACGACGAGTTCTGGGACCGCCTCTACAGGCACTTCTCGGAGGCGGAGCTGGTGGAGCTCGGCTTTTTCATCGCCACGACCATGGGCCAACAGAGCTGGCTTCGCCTGCTCAACATCGATCACCACCAGGTATTGGCCAGCACTTCCGCGTCGATGGCGCCGGGCTTCGAAGACGCCGAGGCTGTGGCGAAGTCCAAGGAGTCCGACGGCTACTGGGCCAAGCACTGATCCGGTCGAGCCGGGTGCAAACGATGGCCGGGACCGCCCGGCCATCGAGTTGGTGTTGAGGCGCCATGTCGCCTTGGCTTGGTCTACCTTTGCATTCGTAACCACCTGCCAACGGTTGCGACTCTGGCCGGGGCGGGTAGGGGCGCTATGCGCCCACGGAGAAAGCGAGTGAGAAGTGGACCTACTCAAGAGCGTTTCGCCGGCGCTTCCCGCCGATGTCTTGATCACCTTTGCGGAGACCCCCGCCGAGGAGGTCGCCGCCGCGACGGCCAAGGCGAGGCGAGCCCAGGCCGAGTGGTGGGCCGCCGGACCCGTGGCGCGCGCCAACGCCCTCGCGAAGGCGGCGGAGGCGTTGGAGGCCGCCGCCCAGGAGATGACGGACCTGGCCATCCGCGAGGTGGGCAAGCCGGTAGCGGAGATGGTCGGCGAGGTGGCCAGGGGCGTCTCGATCCTGCGCTACTACTCGCAGGCCGCCTTGGACCCCGACGGAGACTCGCTGCCCGCAGGCAATCCGGATGGGCTGCTCATCGCCCGGCGGCGGCCGCACGGCGTCGCCGGCCTCATCACCCCTTGGAACTTCCCGGTTGCCATCCCGCTCTGGAAGGCGGCTCCGGCGCTCGCATATGGGAACGGAGTACTGCTCAAGCCGGCCCCGGCTGCAACGGCAACGGCCCTGCGGCTGAAGGAGATACTCGACGCCACATTGCCCGAGGGGCTTTTCCAGGTGGTGCCGGGCGACAAGGTGACCGGCGAGGCGTTGATATCGAACGTTGACGCGGTCTCCTTCACAGGGTCGACCAAGGTCGGAAAGGCCGTCGCACTTGCCTGCGCGGCCCGGGGCATACCCGTGCAGACCGAGATGGGTGGGCAGAACCCCTCTGTCGTCTTCCCCGATGCGGCGGTGGCCTCAGCCGCCAAGATGATCGCCGGGGCTGCCATGGGCTTTTCCGGCCAGAAGTGCACGGCCACGAGCCGCATCATCGTCGTGGGCGAGGTGCCCGGCTTCCTCGACGCGCTCGTGGCCGAGGTGGAGGCCCTAAAGGTCGGTGACCCGGCCGAATCCGCAACAGTGGTGGGGCCGGTGATATCGGACACGGCGGCGGCCGCGGTTGCCGACGCCGGGGCCGAGGCCGCCGCGTCGGGTGGGCGCGTGCTTTCCGGTGGCAGCCGTAGGGCGGGGGAGGGCTATTACGTGGAGCCCACGCTGGTTACCGGCGTCGACCAGAGCCAGCGGCTGGCGCGAGTGGAGATATTCGGCCCCTTTGCCTTGGTGATGCAGGCCGCCGACGAAGCGGAGGCCGTACACATAGCCAACGACGTGCCCTATGGCCTGGTCGCCTCGGTCTTCACCTCGGACCTGGATCGCGCGCTGCGCTTGGGGGCCCGCCTGGAGACCGGCCTTGCCCGGGTGAACGCTCCTACCTCCGGCGTCGACTTCTACGCCCCCTTCGGCGGGATGAAGGAGTCGAGCTTCGGGCCACGCGAGCAAGGGAAGGCGGCCAGGGACTTCTACACCTGGACCCAGACCCTGACGATTCTTCCGGCGCGCTAGCGGCCGAGCCGCCGGATCCGTGGTCTACGTCGATTTACCTTTTATCATCGGCCTTCGCGGGGGCAGACTCCTGGACCTGGCCCAGGCCGAGCCGAGCGGTTTGAGATTCATCGGTAAAAGGTTGGCGACCCAGGAGGCCGGCCCAACGGTTTGATGCTTCAACGGCGACCACCCAACCCAACCGAAGGCGGTTGCGGGTCATCCGCACCCGACACGGCGCCTACGGACAAGACGTTTCGGGCGCCAGCGGAGTTGTCCGTTCGGCGGACACCGAGTTCCATACCGGTGTCTCATCGGCTTGGTTGGTGCTTGCGTTGCCGGGAGTGCTTGGCGCGGTCGAGGTTGACCAGCACCTTGGCGCGCGGGTCACCGAGGCGGTGGCACGTGCGGAGTGGGGCCGTCCCGTTCACTACCCCGCTGCGGGCTCGGCCAGGCAGCTGATCGTAGTTCCCACCGCCACCTGAGTGCCCGGTGCGGGGGTCTGCTCCCAGACCGTGTCGGGTGCGAGCACGGGTGGCGGCGAAGTCTGGAATTGGCAGTTGCCCGACAAACCGGCATTGCCGATCGCGCCGGAGGCCGCGCCGGAGGTCATTCCAAGGAGGTCGGGCACGTTCACGAGCTGGGGAAAAGTGAGGGTCCCGTTGGAAACGGTGATGGTGATAAGCGAGCCGGCCGCCGAGTTGCTGCCCGCCGCCGGGCTCTGCGCGGTGGTGTAGCCGGGAGGGTACTCCCCTGAGGGCGCGTAGACGATCTTGACCAGGTATCCGGCGTCGGAAAGCTTCTTTTGTGAGTCGACCCCGGGCATTCCCACGACGTCCATCAGCCCGGCTGGGCGGTTTGCCTGAGTGGAGGATTGTGGCGCCGGTTTGGCGAACGAGGCGGGGGTTCGGAAGCTTTGCACCGGGACGCCGGCAAGCGCTGCGACGTTGTAATACGAAAACGCCATGGCGGGCCAGCTACCACCGACCACGTAGATGGGCGTTCTCGGGGGGGTCATGGGCACCTCCCCTTGCGGGTACCCCACCCAAACCACGGTCGCCAGCTGAGGCACGAAGCCGCCGAACCAGGCGTCGGCCCAGTTCTCGCCGGTCCCGGTCTTGCCTGCCACAGGCCTACCGATCGCCGCGTAGAAGCCGGTCCCCTCGGTTACCACGTTGCGAAGCACGCCGATCTCCGTGGCTGCGACAGTCGCGGAGATGACTCGCTGGGGATGTGCTTGGTGCTGATAGAGGAGGTTTCCGTTCGCGTCGTAGATCGCCGAGATCGCAAAGGGGGTGTTATGCACGCCGTAGTCGGCGATGGTCGCAAAGACGCTGGCCATGTCGAGCGGCGTGACCGGCTCCGACCCCAAGACGATTGAGTCGTAGGGTTCGAGCTTGGAACGCACGCCCATGGCGTGGGCGAGGTTCATGACGTTGGCCGGGCCGATCTCCTGGATCAGCTGGGCGTAAACCGTGTTCACCGAGAGGACCGTGGCCGTGGCAAGGGTCATGTTGCCGGACGGCTCGCCTTCGTAGTTGTGCACGACCCAGGTCGGCGCGCCACCGGAGGCGGGAACGGTGAGCACCTTGGGCGCGAAGTAGAGCTTCTGGGGGCTGATGCCCTGAGTGAGTGCTTCGGCAAGGGCGATCACCTTGAACGTGGAGCCGGCGGGACGTTGCCCTTGGGTGGCCATGTCGAACTGGGATGCCGGTTGAGAGGTGCCGTATCCGAGGCCCCCGACCAGCGCCTCGATGGCCCCGGTGGAGGGATTGACGGAGGCAAGGGCCAC
>JAJZNF010000320.1 GCA_021847985.1 Actinomycetes bacterium
AGGCGGCCTTGATGGCCACCGGCCAACCGTGCTCGTTCCCGAAGGCGATGACTTCGCTTGCCGCCTTGATCACCTCGGTGGTGCCCTGCAGGCCCACCACGCCTGCCTGGCTGGCGGCGATTCGCGAGCTGATCTTGTCCCCCATGACCTCGATGGCTTCGGGCGGTGGCCCGATGAATGTGACCCCGATCTCGCTGATGGCCCGCGCGAAGTCCGCGTTCTCGGAGTAGAAACCGTATCCGGGGTGTACGGCGTCGGCCCCGGATGCCTTGATTGCGCCCAGGATCGCCTCGGTGTTCAGGTAGCTCTCGGCCGCGGTTTGGCCGCCTAGGGCGAAGGCCTCGTCCGCGAGACGGACATGCAGCGCGTCGCGGTCGAGTTCCGAGTAGACCGCGACAGTCGCGATCCCCATCTCGCGGGCGGTCCGGATCACCCGCACCGCGATCTCTCCGCGATTCGCCACAAGGATCTTCTTGAACACGCCGGTCCTTTCTGAGGGTTGACCAAACTATTTTAGGGTCTAAGTTTCCTCCTATGGAGACATTGGCGCGAGCCGACCTTGGCGGCGGCTGGACATTGACGCATTTTGACGAGGTAGCGTCGACCAACGCGGAGCTGGTGAGCCTGGCCCAAGGCGGAGCAGGCGAAGGAACGGCGCTTTCGGCCGACCATCAGAGTGCGGGCAAGGGAAGGCTCGGCCGTGACTGGGACGACGTGCCGGGTAGCTCGATACTCCTGTCGGTCTTAGTGCGTCCGAAATTCACGGTCAACGACTACTTCGCCGCGACCTGTGCGATGTCAGTGGCGGCGGTGGAGTCCCTGCGGGCCCTGGGCGTGAGCGCTTCAATCAAGTGGCCCAACGACCTGCTGCTGGGCAAGGAAAAGATCTCCGGGATTCTTGCGGAGGCGGGCGAGTCGCCCCCAGGGCGCTTTGTCGTCGTGGGCGTCGGAATGAATGTCAATCAGGATCGTGAGCAGTTGGCCAGGCTCGGGCGCCCAGCCACCTCTTTGCGCGAGACGACCGGGCGGCTCTTCGACGCGGAAGCGCGCGACGCACTGCGCCTTGATCTTCTAAAGCGTTTCAAGGAGGCTTACGCGCCCTTGCAGGATTCCTTCGCCCCCGCCTTTGCCGACCTCCTTGGTCGGTATCGCACCGCCTGCGCGACGCTGGAGGCGTTCGTGCGAGTCGAGCTGAGCGACGGCGAGATCATCAGCGGGCACGTCCTGGATATATCCAACCAGGGACATCTCCTGGTCGAACTGGACTCCTGCATCCGCACCGTCTCCGCCGGGGACGTCGAGCACCTCTATGCTTGACCGCTTTCGACTTTGCCTCCGCCCGGACCGTCGGCGGCGATAGGTTCTAGGCCATGGATTACAGCTTTTCCACGGAGCAAGATGAGTTCAGAGGCCTTTTGCAGACCTTCGCCCGCGAGAAGGTGGCCCCGTATGCCGAGGAGTGGGACGAGAAGGGGCAGTTCCCCCTCGATACCGTTCTTGAGCTGGGCAAGCTTGGAGCTTTTGGCATCACCTTTCCCGAGGAGTATGGCGGCCTGGGCCTGGAGTTCGCAACCCTTTGCATAGCCATCGAAGAGTTGGCAAGGGCTGATTCCTCGATGGCTATCACGCTTTCCGCGGGTGTCGGGCTCGGAGCCAATCCTATCTATTCATTCGGTACCGAGGAGCAGAAGCGCAGGTACCTGCCGGATATGTGCGAGGGTAAAGCTCTAGGCGCATTCGGTCTTACCGAACCGGACGCCGGCTCCGACGCGGGAGCCACGCGAACTTCGGCCAGTTTCGACGAGGTGGCCGGCGAGTGGGTGATCAACGGCTCAAAGGCCTACATCACCAACAGCGGGACGCCTATTACCTCGGTAATAACCGTGACGGCACGGACCGACCAGGGAATATCGGCCTTCCTGGTGCCCGCGGGCACGCCCGGGCTGGTGGTTGAGCCGGCCTATCGCAAGCTGGGATGGCATGCGTCGGACACGCACGGCCTTTACCTGGATGAAGTGCGGGTACCGGCTGAAAACCTGCTCGGCGCTCCGGGGCGGGGCTTTGCGCAATTCCTTGCCATTCTCGATGACGGACGGGTGGCCATATCGGCCCTGGCCGTCGGGCTAGCCCAGGGGTGTCTGGACGCCTCGCTCGAGTACGCGAAGACGCGCAATGCTTTTGGCGGCCCGATCGGCAAGCACCAGGCAGTCGCTTTCATGTGTTCCGACATGGCCACCAAGATCGAGGCCGCTCGTGCGCTCACCTATCGGGCGGCTTGGCTGAAAGATTCCGGCCGACCTTTCGGCCAGGCCGCAGCCATGGCCAAACTCTTTTCCACCGAGTCGGCCATGGACGCCGCACGGATCGCTACGCAGATTTTCGGCGGGGCCGGATTTATCGAGGGCAACGCGGTTGCCCGTCACTACCGTGACGCAAAGATCCTCGAGATCGGGGAGGGGACGAGCGAGATTCAGCGCCTTGTGATCGCCCGCAGCCTAGGGCTCCCGGTCTCCTGAGTAATATTGGTGCCCGTATGTCCGAATTGAAAGGCCTGGTGCTCGCAGGTGGCACCGGCACGAGGCTGCGGCCGATCACCCACACCTCCGCGAAGCAACTCGTGCCTTTGGCAAACAAGCCGATTCTCTTCTACGGCCTGGAGTCGCTAGCAGCGGCGGGCGTCAAGGAAGTGGGGGTGATCGTCGGCGACACCCGGGAAGAGGTGATGGCAGCCCTGGGTGATGGCAGCGCCTTTGGCCTGCGGATTACCTACATTCCCCAGGACAGGCCCTTGGGGCTGGCTCATTGTGTGCTCATCGCCCGCGATTTTCTGGGCGAGTCGGACTTCGTGATGTTCCTCGGAGACAATCTGGTCAAGGAGGGAATCAGCGAATTCGCTGCGCAGTTCCGTCAGCGTGATGGCAGGACCGCGGCCGAGATCCTGTTGGCCAAGGTGCCCGATCCCCATCGCTTTGGCGTCGCCGACCTGGGCGAGGATGGATCGGTGCGGGCCCTGGTGGAAAAGCCCAAGCTGCCGCCCAGTGACCTGGCCCTTGTTGGCGTCTACTTCTTCGACTCCACCATTCATGAGGCGGTGGCCTCGATACGTCCTTCGGGCCGCGGTGAACTGGAAATCACCGACGCGGTGCAGTGGCTTATCGACAACGGCTACAGGGTTTCCAGCCGGCAGATCACCGGATATTGGAAGGACCTTGGCCAGCCTGAGGCGCTGCTGGAGGGGAACCGCCTCGTCTTGGAGGATATCGAGGTGCGCCTGGACGGGCAGATCGACTCCGAGTCCGCCATCGAGGGCCGCGTGGTGGTGGAGCGCGGATCGACGGTCGTTCGTTCCAAGGTGCGCGGCCCCGCTGTCATCGGTGCCGGTACCCTGATCGAAGACTCCTACATAGGTCCATTCACATCGATTGGGCCGGGGTGCACCCTCAAGTCATGCGAGATCGAAAACTCGATCGTACTGGAGGGATCCCGAGTGGTCGATGCCGGACGGCTGGAGGGCTCAATACTGGGCAAGCAGGCGCTGGTATCGCGGCGTCAGCTCAAGCCTCGTGCCAACCGGCTGGTTATCGGGGACCATTCCATCGTCGAACTGCCGTAACCTGTGCACCGGCCGGTGCAGGTGGCGAACAAGCCTCGGATTGGAACTGGAGAGGGCCTAGATGAACATTCTCGTTACCGGAGGGGCCGGCTTTATCGGCTCGAACTTTGTCCGGTACTGGCTCGAGGAGCATCCCGGTGACGAGGTGGTGGTTTACGATTCCCTTACCTATGCGGGCACTCTTACGTCATTGGCGGGGCTCGAAGGTCGTTACCATTTCGTAAAAGGCGACATCGCCAACACCGACCTGGTCTATGAGGTGCTGCGCGCGCACGAGGTCGATGTTGTCGTCAATTTCGCTGCGGAATCACACAACTCGCTGGCAATCATCGATCCTGGGCGCTTCTTCTCCACGAACGTAATGGGGACCCAGGGCTTGATGGAAGCGGTGCGCAAGGTCAAGCTGCAGCGCTTTCACCACGTCTCCACCTGCGAGGTATATGGGGATATGGACCTGGACGACCCTGCCGGCTTTACCGAGGCCACGCCGTACAGGCCGCGCACGCCTTACAACGCCTCCAAGGCCGGCGGCGACCACGTCGTCCGCTCGTATCACCTGACCTATGGCATCCCGATCAGCATTACCAACTGCGCCAACAACTACGGCCCGTTCCAGTTTCCCGAGAAGGTGATTCCACTTTTCGCAACAAATGCGCTTGATGGCAAGCCTCTTCCGCTTTATGCCTCGACCCAGAATCGGCGTGAGTGGATTCACGCCCTGGACCATTGCCGCGCGATCGACATGGTCATAAACAGGGGCAAGGACGGGGAGACCTACCACGTGGGGACCGGCGTGGAGAAGAGCATCATGGAGATCGCCGACCTG
>JAJZNF010000206.1 GCA_021847985.1 Actinomycetes bacterium
GGAATCGGTCATGATCACCTCCATGCGAATCATACCACAGTAGCGCTACTGTGGTCAAGGGAAACAAGGATATTTTCCCTGGAAAACCCAGATTTCTCGGGTGAATTGCGAACCTCGGGCCGGCACGCTGCCAAGGGTTGGAAACGGGGGTGGTCAGGTGTGGGATCGGAGGGCTTAGCGCGTGGAGCGCACTACCGGAGCTGGGGTGTTTTCCCAGCTAGAGTGAGTTTTGTAGGTGGCCCGCGCGAAACAAGTCCGGAATCCCCCAACCCTCACGGGCGAGTCCGTTGCGCTATCAATCCACATGCCGTGTGGCGCTAGGGCGAAGCTCCCCAGATCCCATCTCACGGGTAGATATCTCACGGCCTAGCTGCGGCAGCGTCTCCCGCCCATGCAAGATCCCCGCGGTTGCGGCACCCCGCAACCGTTCGACAGACAGATGGAGCGCCCGGGGTTAATATCCCCCGGGCGCTCCATCATTCCAATCGGTACTACTGAAAGCGGCCTCACTCGGCCAGCCATCTTGGTTGATGGCCGCGAAGGTCTTGCCTAGCAGGCAGTGTCCCCGTCAATCGTGCCGCTGTTAAAGGAAAGGTTCTGCACAAGGAACGGCTTCGAATAAGCACTGGACGTCGCAAACCACCCGCTGTCGTTCGTGCAGCTGCCGCCCGCCACCCAGGTCGGCGCCGGGGGATTTGGGAACCATGACTGACTGCCGGTTAACTTGATCCAGCTTCCAGGTGAAGAGTAGATGCCGCCGCCGCCGAACCCACTCATGTAGTTCATGGCGTAGCTCATGCCATCGATTGTGTACTGATTTAGGGAAACGTTGGTCGACCAGCTGTTGCCGGTCTCGACGTCCGCCCACCAGAAAAGAGCGCTACCCGGCTCGGTGTTGAGACCGTACTGGGCCTCGCTGCAGCCGATCTCCCAGGCTTGCTCCGCCTGGGTCAGCTGATGACCCTTGAGTGAACCAAATGGGTAAAGCTGTGAGGTTGGGGATGGAACCGCACTGGTGCAAGGGTTCAGGATGTCTCTCGCATAGGCACCGGCATAACCCGTGTTGAAGTACAGCGACGGATTCACTCCTAGATTACTTTTGGCGGTCGAGTACTCGGACAACGCACAAGAGCTGGTCGTAAACGGCCGCCCGTCGGTGATGCCGACGATGGCAAAAGAGACCGTCGGACTCGTCGGCGGGGTCGCCGAGCAGTTGGGCCAAGAAACGTCATACCCATACGCACCAGAGGTGTAGGGGGTACTAGTAGTAGCCGATGCCACAACCGGCAATGCCGCAAGCGAAGCCGCGCTAATGGCGACCACGGAGCCGATGACTTTGGCTCTGAAAGGCCGGCCAGGGCGGGCCGTTTTCTTCCCCCGAATGCGCATACTATTTCCTCCTGGCTCGGCAGCGGTAGGCAAGAGCTTAGGGCACCGGATGACCCTCACGTCGTCATTCAAACAGATTCGCCTGCGACCAACTGGCTCCGGCCATCACGCGAGCGGGGAGTCCCCGGTACTCGTCCGAGTTCGCCAATGTCGCCGAAGGGTCCACCTTGTCAGGCGCTGATCAACGCGCGGATGGCTACCGTGAGCCAGCTCAGGAACCAGCCTCACCCTCTTTTGCCTGGCGGTGGCCCGTGGCGCTGGCAGAGCACGTCTCCGAGGCGCGCAGTGCCGGGATCGCCCAGAATACTGGCGCCATTAATCGGGCCAGTCTTGACTGGGTGGAACCACCCGGGTCTGGGCTAATCCGTTCGCATTCGGGCCATCCATCGATTCAGGATCGTCTGCCCCCGCGCCGCCCACCAGCACAACCGAAACCGACGCTGGACGCCGGGCACCGGAAATGCGCGGGTCATGATCCTCACCTCGCTGACTTGCACTTGATGACGGTCCAAAGCCGCAAGTCTCGCGCCGCCTAATTGGCTGCAACCAGACCAGACGGCCAACAGAGCGGGAGCTGCGGCCTCGAAGATAAAAGGGCCCAGCAGGGGAAAGTTCGGTTGCGATTTTGAGCCCCTTGGCGCATCACCTTGGCAGCAGTGGTCGAAATGGAAATCGGCGGGTCCGAGCCCAGTTCATGGACGCGGGCGTCGAGTTGCGGCTCGCTCGGAACGTGACGCGGCCGCAGCTCTTCGTGTAAGGCCTGACCGGGGTGGGATAGCAACACTCCTCGCCCGCCAGGAGGAGAGGATTGCTCCGTCTCGCACCGATATTGAACCGATACCCCCGCACTGCCCCGGGCGCGCTCCCGCTCACTCAAAGGCGCGGCTACAGCTCCACCGACCGGGTTGCGCAGGAGTTCTCGACCTACTCGTTTGGAATCGGGAGCCGGATACCGCCTTAGTGGTTCGCGGCAAACCCAACTGTCCGTCGATCCTTTAGAGTGCTTATGCGAAACTCTATAGGCAACGCAGGTGCATGCCCCGAGGTATCCGCCGTCATCTCGGACCCCCAAGCCGGTGGAGACCGAACAATGGCGGAGACGGCGTGGACATGCGTGCAACCGAGGCGCGCGAGTTCACAGGACAGGCGGAATTGGATCAACGGTGAGCCAAGCACGAATGCACTCAAGCCGCGTTGCTCTTCCATCGTCTTTCAGTTGCTGGCAGAGGAAGCGTGCGTGCTCTAGATAGGGACGATCTCGCACCACCTTCAAGTGCATCGCTGGTTCGCATTCGGGCCAGGATCGAATCAACGCGTCTTCCCGACCTTTTCGTCCCGGTCATCGCGCTATTGGCCACGTTTACTGCGGTCCCGTGGCTCAACCGCCCGATGTTCCGGGACGAGGCGGCAACGATCTACTCCGCGCACCTCGGTTGGTCCCAACTCTTGAGACAGTCGGGCCACGTGGACTTCGTCCTGCTCCCCTACTACGCCATCATGCACTTCTGGCTCTACTTCTCGGGAAGCGTCGTCTGGGGCCGCCTGTTCTCGGCGGCGGCGTACGGGCTGACCGTCTACATGACCGGCTTCGTAGCAACCCGCATCGGCGGACGAACCGCTGGCGTGATCGCGGCGGTACTTTGCGCCACTAATCCATCGATGTTTCATTCGGCGATCTACTTGAGGCCATACGCCCTGGGTGCCCTCGCGGCGGTACTGGCCTCGATGGCGATCATCGAGTGGATCCGTGGAGGTGACGACCGGTTGTTCTGGCTCTTTGCCGCAGCCACCGTCGCCACTCTGCTACTTCAGCTCTTCAGCGCTCTCGCACCCCTTTCAGTGCTCTTCGCTGCGGCAGCGATGAACCCGGCGCGGTTCCGGGCGAGCTGGCAATACGTCTCCAAACCCCTCGCAATCGTCGCAGTCGCGATGGCGCTGTTCCTTCCTGTCGCGGCGAGCCAACACCAACAGGTTGCATGGATCAAACTCAACTTCTTCACGAACAGGGCCTACCTCGGACCCGCTGGCGGCTCCGCCACCTACGAGCGGCTAATGATCATCCTGTTCCTGGGCTCTGCGATCGCCTGTCTCGCCGAGGTCGCGCTCGGCGGCGCGAAGCCGTCGCGCAAGCGGGTGGAACTCGTGTTGGCGATTGCGTCCTGGAGCGCCCTGCCGACCGCGCTCCTCATCACAGCGTCGCTGGTACTCCAGCCCGTATTTATCCTGCGCTACGTCACCGCCTCCGCTCCGGGACTGGCGATCCTGGTGGCTCTGATGCTCGCCAGGGCGGTCCGTCTTGCCGCCAATGGCTCGACCTGGCGCGTCCTCTCGGTCGCCGGCGCAGGCGTCGCAACCGCGGTGTTGCTCTTTGCAGCAGGAAGCGTGACGACCGGAAACACAGTGCACGAGAACTTCCGCGCAGCCAGCGAGTACCTGGCCGCAAACGTCCAGCCGGGAGACGTCGTGGCCCTGCCGGACCACTCCATCACCACGGCGGTCAACTATTACCTCGCGCGCCGGCACGTCGATCTACCGGCTTGGCCTCAGATCGCGCACCAGTATCAGATCGAGGGTCTGGATCTAAGCCTCGACCCCCCTGCGGAGCTGGCTTCGCCTCCTCCTGGCGTCTGGCTGGTCGAGGACGGGAGCACGCGCGGGCTCAGCGCGTTCAAGGAGGCGCTCTTATCACAGGGCTACGTTCTGCTCGAGGAACGGAGCTTCAAGCAGGCCAAGGTTCTCCTCTATCGGGTCTGGTGACCGCGAGCAGCGCGAGGCGCCAAGGCGCTTGGCAGCCTCTGGTCCGGGCCGCCTGACGGGCCCCGTGGCACTCCTACTTGTCGGCTGGCCGGGCTGTGCCCAATTTGTGCCCGGCGGTGTGAAGACGTATGCCGACTCGCTAAGCTAGTGTTTCCTTGCTGCCTAATAGGTGGCGAGGCAATAGGGACCTGTGGTGCAGCTCGGAGTGCACGCCGGCCTGTCAAGCCGGAGGTCGCGGGTTCAAATCCCGTCAGGTCCGCTGGTGGTCTTACCGCCTTGGTCG
>JAJZNF010000259.1:0-2317 GCA_021847985.1 Actinomycetes bacterium
TATCAATCGGAGCAAGGGCCGGATTTCTTTAGCGGTTTTGAGGGATGCCTTCTAGTTCGTGCCGACACCCGCTTCCAGCGCTTGCGCCGCTGCTTTTCGCCGGTGCTCGGGAGCGGCGGGGTCGTTGGCGGTGAAGGCGAGCGGGCAGGCGCTTGCCAGCCCTGCCGCCCGGAGCCGCAGCGACCAGGCGAGCTGGCGTTGGACGTCCAGGCGCCTTGCCACCAGGGAGGCGGCCGCTAGCACGTGCATGTCACGGCCCCACATTGCGTAGGCGGCGTCCAGGAACGAGTCCGCGGTCTGCGGATCGAGCTGCAGCAGTTGCGCGAAGACCAGCTCACGGCGCTGTGAGGGGAGCCGGCGTGCCACCTCCTCCAGGCTTGTTCCGGAGGCGTCGGCCCACTCGATCAGCTTGCCGAGGTGAAGATCCAGGCGCCCTTCACCGAGGGAGGCCAGCGCGAGATCAAGGGCTGCTCGGGGGTTGCCGAGGGACTCATGGCACTGGATGACCTTCGAGCGGAGGTGATCGGTGGTGATTTCCCAACCGTCGCCATCGCGGTAGGTCTCTCCGATGGCGAGGTAATGCTCCAGCGCTTCGGCGTGCCGCCCACGCGCCTGGTCCAGCTCCCCTCTGAGGTAGGAGAGAAATACCGGTCCGAGCGGCGCGTCCGCAGCCTCCTCGAGCAGCTCCGCGGCCTCCTCCACGCGCCCGGCGAAGAGGAGGCTGTCGATCGCGACTCTCCACGCGAGCCTGATGAAGGATTCCGGTCCCTCCCTGTCGCGGGCCACTTCCAGGGCGATGGCGGCGGCCTGGTCCCATTCCCCGAGCAGCATGCGGCTTCGCGCCTCGTGGACCTTCTTCTCCTGAGGGAAACGGAAGCTGTGCGACTTGGAGGCGATCTCGACGTTGCGCACGCCCTTGTTGCGCTCGGTCATCACGGAGTTGAGATAGCCGTAGTGACGTATCTGCAGGCTCGTGCAGGCAGTGGCGTAGACGCTGCGATCCCCGAGCCGGCTCCAGACCGTCTCGTGCAGTGCCCCGGAGAACATGCCGTCGCTGCGGCGGAAGGCGCGCATGGCCCAGTGCGTACTGGGTGTCTCGAGCCCGGATCCCACCTCGTTGAGTATGCGCACGCTAAGCCCCTCGTACTCCTCTTCGGCCTGGCGCAACTCAGCCCTGAAATCGGAGGGGTCGGCTTCCACCACCTCGTCGGCGTCGATCCACAGGATCCACTTGCCACGGCAGGCGGCGAGGGCCTGGTTCCTGGCCCATCCGAAGTCGTTGCGCCATTCGCCCTCGAGTACCGCCGCTCCCTTGTCACGGGCGATGCGGATGGAGTCGTCGGTGCTGCCGGTGTCGAATATGACCACCTCGTCCGCGAGCTCCAGCACCGAGTCCAGTGCCTGGGCGATGAAGCGCTCCTCGTTCTTCATGATCATGCACACGCTCACATAGGGCACGGTTGCCGGCGGCCGGGAAGTCTGCAGAGCGGCGTCTTGACGCGTCTCGATCACCTGGTTCCCATAGATGATCGAGCCATGGGCGACAACCGGTACGCAGGCGCGCATGACCGCGGCATGTATGCCGGACCATGTCTGAACCGCGGATCCGCTTGGCTGCGTCGCCAAGGTGGAGGTCGAGACGGCGAAGAGGGCGGAAGAGACGTAGCGCTCCTGCGTCCAGATCCCCCGATGCGCCTCCGTCCACTTCTGGGAGAAGTCTCGCAGGTCCTGACGCCTCTGCAGCACCACACCCTCGGAGAGGATGATGCGCTGCACCCCGACGATCGAGGGAGAGCGGGGCGCGGCGACGCATGGGTGGCCAAGAACGGACTCCGCCTCTCCCAGGCGGGCCAACAGCTCCTGGCTCCACTTGCCCAGCAGGTAGGTGTGATCGTCGACGAAGATCGTGTAGGGGCGGTCTTGGGCCTCCTGAGCGAGCCGGGTTCCCAGCTCTGCTATGGGCACCACCTCGGCGCGCCAGCGCTTGGCAAGAGCGTCCAGCCAGGTGGGAGCCGCTCCCTCCACCGCGGCCAAGAGCGCGTCGCCCACGCCCATGATCGAGCGGAGGTTCTCCAGCGCCGTCGCGGACCGCGACCTGTCGTTGGCGCCAAGGACGAAGACGCATGCTTGATTCGAGCTCATCGGCTCGGCCTCCTCTCGGGGTGGAGGACCCGGTAGCGGGTCCCGCAGGACGGACGCGTGGGAGGGCCCAGCCGGTGTGCGGCGTGGTGGTTCGGGTCATGTGAGGGCATTTGCTCGCTCCAACAGGTCGTCTGGGACGTCGGTCGTGCTGGTGCGGTGGTTCGCCTCGTAATAG
>JAJZNF010000259.1:2327-4429 GCA_021847985.1 Actinomycetes bacterium
AATAGCGCGCCGGGCCCGCGAGGCGGAAGACGAAGGCAAGCAGCTTGGCGACGGCGAGGAAGATCTCCGGGGGGACCGAGGCCCCTACCGGGCAGGCGGCATGGAGGGTGCGGGCGAGCAGCGGGTCTCGCACCACCGGCACCAGGTTCTCGGCAGCGAGTTCTCGCAGGCGCGCCGCCAGGTGCCCCGATCCCTTGGCCACCACCACCGGCGCGGGGCTCAGCTCCGGGTCATATCGCAGCGCCACCGCGTAGTGGGTGGGGTTGACTACCAGAACGTCGGCGGACTTCATCGCCGTTGCCATGCGCATCCGGCTCATCTGCCTTTGCAGCCGCCGCACCCGTCCTTTCACCAACGGATCGCCTTCACTCTCGCGCATCTCGTCCTTGACCTCCTGCTTGGTCATGCGCAGTTGGCGATGTAGCGACTGGCGCTGCCGGAAGAAGTCGGCCAGGCCGAGAGCCAGTCCGGCCAGCGCCAGTGCCCTCACCATCGCCATCGCTCCGCCGGCGGCCATGGAGACCGATTGCGAGAGGGTGGCGGTACCACTGGCGATCGCCACGAACTGGCTGTGGATAACCGCCCATGACACGCCGCCGGCAATGGCCAGCTTCAAGATGGACTTGGCCAGCTCCAGAGCGGAGTTGGAGCTGAAGATGCGCTTGGCGTTCTTGGCAGGGGAGAGGCGCTCGAATTTTGGAGCGAGATTTCTTGGAACCAACACGATCCCGCTCTGGGAGACGGTCGCCAACGCGGCCAGCAGGAAGCCGATTCCCGCGGTGGCAACCATGACTTTTGCGGCGGCGGCCAGTCCGGAGTCCAGGGCGGCGACGGCGGTTGCCGAGGTGATGTCCTGCGACACGAGCTGCTCGGGCAGGTAGACGAGCTGGTAGAGGGAGGGGAGGATCATCTTCAGGGCCATGGGCGCGATAAAGGTGGCTGCCAGCACCAAGAGCCAGAGCGAGATCTCGGGGGATCGCGCCACCATCCCCTTGCGCCTGGCGTCGCGCAGCCGCTTGGGGGTCGGACTTTCGGTGCGCTCCGGCTTTGGCATCTCAGGCTCCCGCCATGAGGTCGTGCTCGGCGGCCAGGATGTAGTGCACCGCCCCGGCGAGAATGTTCGGCAGCACCAGCACCGACACGCTCATCAGTGCGAGGGATAGGACGATCTGCACCGGGAAGGCGAACGAGAAGGGGTTGAGACTGGGGGCGACTTTGGTGAGCACGCCTACCAGCACCTGGGTGAGGAAGAGTATTGCCAGAATGGGCGCGGCGATCTGGAGAGCGGCTCCCATCAAGGTGGAGACGCTCTTGAGTACAACTACGATTCCGAGCTCCGGGTGCGACATCACGGCCGTGGTGTCGAACTGGAGAAGGCCGTGCAGGGTGATGAGGTCGGCGCCGCTTGTGAAGAAGAGGGTAGCCCAGATCATTCCGAAGAGCTGTCCCGTCGGGGGCACCTGATTGTAGGAGAGCGGATCGATCGACGGTGGCGCGGAGAAGCCTCCGAAAAGCCCGACCTCCGAGCCGGCGCTGATTCCGATGTTGAAGAAGACGTTGACGACGAAGCCGACCACCGCCCCGGTCAGGAGCTGCATGAATATCTCGCCCACCAGCGCGGAGGAGCTCAGGGGCCCCAGTGATCCGACCGCCTTCGCGCCTGCGAGCGCCAGAGCGAGCGCCAGGGCGACCTTGACGCTGCGGGGGATCACGGGCAACGCGAAGGGGGCGGCCACGAAGACGAAGGCTGTCGTCTTGGCCAGCACCACCAGGGTGGTGAGCAGAAGGCCGTAGTTGATGGGGAAGCTCAACCTAGCCCCCCAGGAGATGAGGTATCTGGGCGAAGAGTCCGGTGGTGAATGTCTCGAGCTGGGTGAGCATCCAGTGCCCCGCCAGGAAAAGCACCGCCATGATCGCCACGATCTTTGGCAGGAAGGAGAGCGTGGTCTCCTGAACCTGAGTGAGCGTCTGAATCACCGAGACGAGCAGGCCCACCACCAGGGCGGCCGCCAGGACCGGCCCGCCGAGGTCGAGCGCGAGAGTGAGGGAGCTGGTCGCGATTTGCATGAGCTGGGCCTCGGTCATCGGTAGCTCACAAGCAA
>JAJZNF010000214.1 GCA_021847985.1 Actinomycetes bacterium
GCCCGGGTGCCCCAAAAGGTGGTGGCCATCTCTACCTCGATGCGCGAGGTGAGGAAGCGGAACGGAGCGCTGCCTCCCGCGAGCCCGACCAGCGACAGGTCACCTCTGGTTCGTGCGACGCGCATCCCCAAGGCAATTGTCGAATCCGCGCCGACCAAGTCGATGACCGCCTCGGCACCTCGGCCGTGGGTAAATTCCATGATTGCGGGGCCCGGGTTTTCATCCATGCTCACCGTCTCGTCCGCACCAAGGCTCTTTGCGAGGGCTAGCGCTTCCTGCCGAGTGTCGACCACGATCACCTTTGCCGGGCTGACCGCTTTCAGGATTTGAACGGCCATGTGCCCGAGCCCACCTGCGCCTATCACCACAGCGGCCGACCCGGGAACCAGCTTGGGCAGGGATCGATTGACGGCATGGTAAGGGGTGAGCCCGGCGTCCGTCAGTGGTGCGGCCTCGACCGGGTCCAGGCTGCCCAGGGGGACAAGGAGGCGAGTGTCCGGTACCGCCATGAGCGGGGCCATTCCACCGTCGAGGCCAAGCCCTCCTCCCGCCGGGCCGATGGCGGCGGCGTTTTCGCAGTATGACTCCTCGCCGATGGCGCAGCGGCGGCAATGCCCGCATCCCCAGGGGCCGTATACGGCGACCTTCTGTCCGACCTCGAGCCCGAAGGCCCTCCTGCCCAGGGCCACGATCTCGCCCGTGTTCTCGTGACCGAGAGTGAACGGCGGACCCCATCCCGTCGCATCTGTTTCGAAGTCGCGCATGAGATGAAGGTCGGAATGGCATGCTCCCGCGCCGATCACTTTCAGCAGGGCGCCCGCCGGCGGCAGGCCTGGCTCGGGAACCTCCTCGAGCACGGCCTCGGTCTTCCAGGCCTTCAATCTCAGGGCAAGCATTAATTACCTCCTGAGGCGGCCGAACGGGCCGCTTTTCATCGGCCAAAGCTTCCTCGATCGCGTCGTCAGGCGTCAAACGAGATGGCGCAAAGTTTACCGGTGCAGCCGCCCACATGCGGGGTGGGCCCGCTTTAGGCTTGCCAATTGAGCCGGCTCGGGCGTGCCACTTTCAGCGGTCGTATCCGGCCTGGGTGAAGACTTAGAAAGTGGAGGACGAATGCTTCCGCGTTCCAGACAGGGCCGGATCAGAGAGGCACTCGCGGGTGCGAAGACGATTCCGGTGTGGCTCGATGATCCTGCCGCTCCGGAGCCCAGGGAACCCCTGAAGAGTCACCGGACCTTTGACCTTGCCGTGATTGGCGGAGGCTTTCACGGGCTGTGGACCGCCCTGGTCGCCAAGGAACGGCAGCCCGGGCTTCGTGTATGCGTTCTCGAGGCCGAGGTCTGCGGAGGTGCGGCCTCCGGCCGCAATGGTGGGTTCGCCGCGTCGACGCTGACTCACGGTGCGGGAGTGGCCTTCGACCGGTATCCCTCCGAGGCCGAGAGGCTGGAACGACTGGGGCTGGAGAATCTCAAGGGCCTCAGGGCCGACACCGAGAGGTGGGGGATCGATTGCCAGCTGGAGTCGAGCGGGGAACTCGAAGTCGCGACCCGTGAGCATGAGATTTCGAACCTGCTCGAGGGTGCCGACCTGGAGCGGCGTCTCGGCCGAGAGGCGGTATTCCTCGACTCGGAGGCAATTTCCGGTGAGATCAGGTCGCCGACATACCTGGCGGGGCTTTGGCGAAAAGAGAGCGCCTACATGCTCAACCCCGCCCGGCTTGCCTGGGGTCTTGCTCGGACCGCCGAGGCAATGGGTGTCGAGATCTTCGACTATACGCAAGTCACCTCCCTCCAGAGCGAGGGGCCGGACATGTTGGCCAGAAGCCGATACGGAAGCGTGCGCGCTCAGCGCGTGGCACTCTGCACCAATGCCTTCCCGCCACTTGTAAAGCGGCTCTCCGCCTATGTCGTCCCGGTTTACGACTACGCGCTTGGGACCCAGCCTCTTACGGAAGAACAGATGAAGGATGTGGGTTGGGCCTCGCGCCAAGGTGTGGCGGACGCTTCGAACCTCTTCCACTACTACCGGCTAACGGCGGACAACCGGATCCTGTGGGGAGGGTACGACGCGATCTATCACTTCGGCGGAAAGGTCGGCCCCGGGTTGGAGCAGCGCCAAGCCACTTTCGACCTCTTGGCGCGGCACTTCTACGCGACCTTCCCGCAGCTGCGCGAGATCGGTTTCGACTACTCCTGGGGTGGCGCCATCGACACATGCTCGCGCTTCTTCCCCTTCTTCGGCTCGACCAACAGGGGAGCGGTCACCTATGCCACTGGTTTTACCGGCCTGGGCGTGGCGTCCACCCGCTTTGCTGCTCGAGTCACGAACGAGATGATGTTCGGGGGCAGGACCGAAATCTCCGACCTCGAAATGGTGCGGTCACGCCCGATCCCGTTTCCTCCGGAGCCGATTCGCTACGGGGTGATACGGGCAACTCGGGCTTCCCTTGCCGGCGCCGACCGGCGGGGGCGGCGAAATGCGTGGCTTAGGCTGCTCGACAGAATCGGCCTCGGCTTCGACTCCTGATCGGGGCATGCCCAAGCCACGAATGGGGATGAATGTCAGGCACAGCGTGGGACCCCGAGCAGTACAGCCTTTTTGCGGATGAACGGGAGCAGCCCTTTTGGGATCTTGCCGGCCTTATCGAGCCGCGCGCCGGAGCGATGCTTGTCGATCTAGGGTGCGGCGATGGGCGTCTGACCGCGGAGCTTTTCGATCGTATCGGCGCCGGTCGCGCTCTTGGCATCGACTCATCCAGCGAGATGCTGGCCAGGGCTGACTTGTTGGCGAGAGGCGAGGTGACCTTCGCTTTGGGTGACATCTCCACGTGGCGTGGATCTGGATGTGACATCGTCTTTTCCAATGCCGCACTGCAGTGGGTCGGCGATCACGGCGAGGTCCTCGGGCGCTGGCGTGAGTCGCTGGCGCCCGGAGGCCAGCTCGCAGTACAGGTGCCGGCCAACTGGGACCATGCCTCGCACCTGGTGCTGGCCGAGGTGGCACGCGAGCGCTTGGGCGCTGATGCTCCGCCGGACCCGGTAGCGACGAATGTCCGCAGGCCCGAGGAGTACTCGGCCCTTTTGTATGCGCTCGGCTTCAAGCGCCAGCACGTGCGTTTGCAGGTCTACACACATTTGCTTGCCGACACCGACGCGCTCGTCGAATGGATGAAGGGGACCTCGATGAACAGGGTAAAGCGCCTGCTCCAGCCCGACGAATACGAGTCCTTCGTCATTGCCTACAAGGCGCGCATTCTCGAGGTGCTGGGATACCAGCGGCCGTTCTTCTACCCGTTCAAGCGCATTCTCATGTGGGGGTCGCTCGCGTAACGGCATCCTCGGCTGTTCGGGATCGCTTCTACCAGTAGGTCCACACCGTGGTCCCGATTGGAGCAAGGTTCTGCTCCCAGATCCAGTCGATCGCCTCGTTGCTTACCCGAACGCAACCGTGGGAGGCAGGGTAGGGCGGCACGAACGAGTCGCCGTGGATGGCGAAGCCACTGTAGAAGAACTTGGGCCGCCAGAGTTCGCCCAGCGAATTCACGACGGGCCCGTCCTGCTCCCAGAGAATGTGAAAAGTCCCAACCGGCGTGGTGGCCCTGGCCACCTGGCCGTCGACTTGGTAGGTGTATCCTCCGCCCGTGGAGGTGTTGAGTGTGTATTCGAGGCGCCCGTTGTCCACGAATATCAATAGGTTCTTGCTCAGATTGACCTCGACGACGTAGCCGCTTGTGCTGCGCGGCAAGGGACGCACGCCTCTGGCCAGCGCCGCCTCGGTCTGGGGCCCAACCAGACCGTCGACGGCTATGCCGGCGGCCTTTTGCAGGGCATACACGGCCTGTTGGGTGCTATCGCCAAAGACTCCGTCGGGTGTCTCGAGCCAATACCCCAGCGAGGCGAGCTGTTTCTGCAGCGAGAGCACGAGCGGCCCCTTGTCACCCTGCTGCAGTAGCACAACGGTGGTGGAGGAGGATGACGTAGACCCCTGTGTCGTGCCGGGAACGGCGGTCGTGGATGAAGGTGGGTTGGTGGCGGGAGTGCTCGGCGCCGTGGACTCTTGAAGGACGGGCGCTCCTCCTTGGCAGCCGTCCACTGCCGAGGCGAGGACCATGGCCGCCACCAACAAACCCAGCTGCCGCAACGGCAGCCGGCGGCCTTTATGCATAAGCCCGCTCACGATAGGAGGTATAAGCGCGCAGCGTGAGCCGTATAGAGTACGAAGTCACTTTTTTGGTACCGCATGGCACGGTCGTAGTGCTGTGAGCTGGACTGAGACCATACGTAGTTGAGAATCGCCTAAGGCGAAGTTGAGTATGGTGGTTGCCGTGGGAATCTACTTCAGGGTTGCACCGGGCGTCAGGGTCAGGCTGACCCGCTCCGGCGTGAGGACATCGATTGGCCCGCGTG
>JAJZNF010000094.1 GCA_021847985.1 Actinomycetes bacterium
CGGCGGCGATGAATACCACCTGCGCCCCGAGCTCGAGAGCCATGCCCGCGGCCTCGACGGTCTCCTCGGTGGCACCGGAAAAGGAGATGGCAAAGACGAGGGTGCCGGTGGAAACATAAGCCGGGATGGTGTAGGACTTGACCACCGTTGCGGGCACCGGCAACACCGGGCCGGCCGCGGCCACCAGCACGTCGCCGGCTATTCCGGAGCCGCCCATGCCAAAGACGACGATGTTCTCGACCTTCTCGCGGTCGGGAAGACCAGGGAGTTCCGCCACCTGCGCAGCGGCAGCCGCCACCTGTTCGGGCAGCGAGGCGGTCGCGTCCCACATGCCCAGCGAATCGGCGGCTTCGTAGGGCCACTCGCTCATCTTTACCTAGCCTTCTTGCCGCCATAAGCCAACGCTCCGCCCCAGCGGCGGGTGCCGGAGCGCTCGTGAAAGATCCGTTGCGAACCGAAGCCAGGACGTGCCTGGTCGGCGCATGCAACCAGTGTCGCACAAAAATAGGAGTGGGGTGGAAGCCTCAGCCTTTGCCGGTGACGGTGTGAGGCAGATCGCGCAGCCGGGCGTCCTCCGCCTCGTCCACGATCTCGGACTCCTCCACGAGGAGCACGGGAATGCCTTCCTCGATCCTGTACCTGCGCCGCATGCGCGGGTTGTAGAGGACCTCCTCGCCCTCCACATACCAAAGTTCGCCCTTGTCGTCAGGGCAGACGATCAAGTCGATCAACTCGGGTGCAAGCGCCATCTACCCTCCTAGAAACTGTCGGCCTTGGTGATAACCGCGAGAACCTCCGATAGGCGCGAGGCCACCTCCTCCGGAGTGCGCGCCTCGAGGTTGAGGCGCAGCAGCGGCTCGGTATTGGAGGGCCGGACGTTGAACCACCAGTCACCGAAATCAAGCGTGAGGCCGTCCATCTCGTTCACCTCGGCGCGACCGTCGTAGGCGTTGCGGATGAAGGCGATCACGGCCTTGGCGTCGTTCACACGGGTGTTGACTTCACCCGAGTCGCTGTAGCGCTCGAACGGCTTGCGCAACTCCGACAGCGGCATTCCCGACTTCGAGATCTGCTCCAGCACGATGAGCGCGGCGATTATGCCCGAGTCAGCGCGGTAGTTGTCCCGGAAGTAGTAGTGGCCGGAATGCTCGCCACCGAAAACCGCCCCCTCCTGGGCCATGACTTCCTTGATGAACGAATGGCCCACCCTGGTCATCACCGGCCGTCCGCCGTTCTCGGTCACCACCTCGGGCACCACCTTGGAGCAGATGAGGTTGTAGAGGATCGTGCTTCCGGGATTGGCCTCGAGCATCGCCTTGGCGACGAGCGCGGTGGTAAGCGACCCCGAGAGAGGCGCGGCCTTGTCGTCCACCAGGAAGACCCGGTCCGCATCCCCGTCAAAGGCCAAGCCCACGTCGGCACCGTCAGCCAGCACCCGGCCCTTCAGGTCGACAAGGTTCTCGGGCTGGATCGGGTCGGCGGGATGATTCGGGAAGTTGCCGTCCAGCTCCTGATAGAGCACGGTCAGATCGAACGGCAGCTTCTCGAAGATCGCCGGAACCACCAGCCCGCCCATGCCGTTGGCGGTGTCGGACACCACCTTCAACGGCCGGAGGGCGGCGACGTCCACGAAGGACCGTACGTGCTCGGCAAAAGCGTCCAGGATTTCGACGTTCCGATTGGCGGCGGCGTCGGCCGCGGCTTCGGGGCGAGAGGCGAGATAAACGCGCGCGCCTTCCTTGACCTGGGCCAACCCGGTCTGCTCGCCTACGGGGCGGGCGCCCGCGAGGCACATCTTTATCCCGTTGTACTGGGCTGGATTGTGCGACGCCGTGAAAGTTGCTCCCGGCTCGTCGAGCCGGCCGGAGGCGAAGTAGAGCATGTCGGTGGAGCACATGCCGATGTCGTCCACAGCCACTCCGGCCCGATTGGCTCCGGCGATGAACGCCTCCACCAACGATTCGCCGGACGGGCGCATGTCGCGCCCCACCACAATGCGCGGAACCGCGGCAAAGCGCGCGAAGGCGTAACCGATCGCCTCGGCCACCTCCGAATCCAGCTCCTCCGGAACCAGGCCGCGCACGTCGTAGGCCTTGAAAATCTTGTCGAGTCGATCCATGAAAAACCTCGTCTGTCTCAGCGGCCAGGGCCTGCCAAAGGCGGCGCGCCCGGGCGCGGAGCCGAACACGAAACAATGACTCTAGTTGGCCGAGCCCCCCCGTTCAACCCGCCCGGGGCAGGGTTACGAACGCTCCGCCTGGCCCTCCGCGTCAGGCTCGAAAGCCGTCTCCACCTGCGCTGGCAACGCCGTATCGGCCGGCACCCCAGGCATGGAACGCGAGCGCCGGCGCAACAGAACCCCGGCCGCCACGATGCCGAGGACCGTTAGCCCGCTGATGAGGATGCCGATCCAGTCCGCCCCCGTACGCCCGTAGGAGAGCACGACGTGGCGAGAGGTGGGAATCACCAGCATCAGGTTGGGAGTGGCCCTGTAGGGCCCCTGGGCGCCGCTTGCGTGCCAATTGGGAAAGTAGGAGATCTTCACCAGCACCGGCACGCCCGTCTTGGAGACGTCGAAGGAGACCGAGGAGTTGGCGACCTGGAGGTGGGTCACCGACACCGAAGGCTCATGCGTGGTGGCGCTCACCTTGGCATAGGGCGCAACCCGCGAATAGGAGCCGGGACCGGTCATGAGCCTCTCGACCGGGTATTCAGAGGGGTTCTGATAAAAAGCCAACGACGGGCCAAGCCAGCTCGACTGGGCGGGCTGGAGGCCGCGCATCACCACGGGCTTCTGCGTGAGCGGCTGAACCAGCCCGGAATTGCTCACCAGGTAGATGTGCCAGGTCTCGGTGAGCACCGGGACCGAGGACGACGGGTCCACCGCAGGCACGGTTGCTATCTGTCGCAACGAGGGGTTCTTGTCGGCAGCCGCGACGATCGATGGCGTGAATGCCATGTAATAGCGGACGCCGAGAAGTTGAAGGTGCTTGACGCCCAAGGCCACGTTCACGCCCGCATAGGGAAGGCCGGCCATCGCGTCAGACGGAGAGGCCGACAGCTCGGACTGGTTCATGAAGTGATAGGGGGTGGTCGCCGAGGACTCGAAGAAGAGCCCCTCCATGGAGTCGATGCAGTTGTTGGTCCAATAGGGAAGGAGCATCAGGGCCATGGGCGTGCCGAAGTCGTTCTGGTTGGAGTTGTACTCCCACATGGCCCGGCCGCAGCCATAGGTCGACCCGATGCTCTTCATCTGCAGCATCAGGGCCCGGTAGGCAGGAAAGCCCACCTTGGCCTCGTAACCGCTGTAGTTCCACTTGATCCAACCCGGGACGAAGCTGGTGGCGCCCCGGATAGGGCTCCAGCTCGGCATCTTGACCAGTGGGATCAGCACCGCCGCCAGAATCAGGCCGGAGGTGGCCACGAAGGACACCCGCCTGCGGGTTCGCAACCGCCGGCGCAGCCGCCCCACCGCGCTGCCGATGGCGGCGAGCCCTTCTTCGCTCGGCGTCTCGACCCCCGCCAACGAGCGGTCCGTATCCTGCCACCCCATGAAGTCGGTGAAGCCGAACCCACCGTCGCGCTGGGGCTCCAGGTGGTCGTACAGAGTCCGGACCGAAGAGATCACGGCCGGGATGAGCTCCAGGATGGTCAGCAGGCCCAAGCCCGCCAGCATGTAGATGCCCATCACATAGAAGGGCAGCATGCGGCCGTTGTAGACCGCTTTGAGCGGAAACGCGACAAAGGCCACCGCCGATGCGACGCTCCCCACTCCGAAGACGATGCCGAATTCGATACGCATCGCAATCGAGGCGATGAAACCCACTGCGGCAAGTGCGATGAAGACGCGCAAATCCGGTGGAGCAAGGCTGGCGAGGAAGGTGGTGATCCGAGACCAGCCCATCGAGGTCGAATACGAATAGGTTGCTATGAGAGGCAGCTCCCAAAGTGCCGCCAGCAGGACCGTTAGCCCGACCGCCACGCCTACGCCGTACACCGTCTTGCGCTCACGCCGCATCAGGGCGAGGAGAACCAGCACCGCCACGGCAAAGGCGGCCGGCAGGATGTGCGAAAGAAGCGAGAGGGTGAGAAGGATGCCGGCCAGCACCCGGCGCTTGAAACGGCCAGGCGAGACCAAGAGCACGGCCATCGCAAAAAAGGCAAGCGCCAGCGAGATGGAAAAGGAGTACTCCCCCGCCAAGGTGGAGGCAATATTCCCTCCATCGATGGTGTAGGAGCGGTCGAAGAGATACGCCACGGCCATGATTGCCGAGACGCCCGACAGCAGGTAGGAAAGCTTGAGCGAGCGCGCGAAGTAGTAGACGGCCGCCGGAAGTGCCAGGGATCCCACCACGGTGGTCAGCTTGAAGGCCACCCCGTAC
>JAJZNF010000184.1 GCA_021847985.1 Actinomycetes bacterium
GGAATTCTGCGCATTTGCAGCGAGGTGGAGCTGCCGGAGCTCTCCTATTTCAGCCTTGGGGAAGTGATCGAGCGCCCCGGAAGCTTCAAGGCGGATCTGGTTATCAGGGTCCGGGGTTTCGGAGGACTGCATACCCATGCCCGTCTTTACGATTCGATCGCATCGAGCTGCATTCGCTGGGAGGAGCACCTCGGTCCGCTGGCGGCCAACTTCTCGGTGGACATGTCCGGTCCGGTGGTTGTGACGGCCAGTCCGACGCTTGCGCGTAGCCCGCACGTCCTCTACACGAACGTGGTGGAACCGCTGCTGCGCTTCGCACTTGTCGACAAGGGGTACATGCTGCTTCACTCCGCGTCGATCAAGTTGGGTGCCGCGGGGGTGATGCTTTCGGCGCGTACTGATACCGGCAAGACCGGAACCGTGCTCCGGCTGCTGGGCTTGCCGGAAAGCAGGTTCCTCTCCGACGACATGAGCATCGTCCACGAGGACGGCACCGTTCTCAGCTACCCGAAGCCGCTGACGATTAGCGACCACACGTTGCGGGCTGTGGACGCCGGCCGGCTCGGACGAGCCGAGTGGGCGTGGCTCAGAGTTCAGAGCAGGGTGCATTCGAAGGAGGGCCGGGCCTTTGCGATGCGCCTCGCGGAGCACAACCTGCCGATCATGACCATCAACGCCTGGGCGCAGCGAATCCTGCCCCCGCCCAAGTACGACGTCTACCGCCTGGTCAAGTGCACCACCGCCAAGACCATGGCGGTCTCGGAGGTCTTCATCATCGAGCGAGGGGTCGCCCACCACAGCCTCGTGCCTCTCCCCCAGGCCGTCGACGAGATGCTGGCCAACACCGAAGACGCCTATGGCTTTCCTCCGTACCGCTACATCGCGCCTTCGCTCGAGATGCATGGAAAGAAGGCGGACGTTCTGCTCAGCAAGGAGAGGAGCATCATCATGGGCGCCATGACCGGCGTGGAGATCCACCGTCTCGCCTCTCCCGACTTCTCATGGGGAAAGGAAATCGCCGGTATCAGCGCGGGCCGGGAGTGGCACGCAGCCTTCCCGGGCACAGGCTCGTCGTACTTGGCCGACTTGGAGCCATGAGCCTGTTCGGCCCTATCGCCTCCGCAGAGAGGAAGCTCCCGGAGGCGCCGCTCACTCGGGACCTCCGGCTCGTTCGCGAGCCGGAGGCGCCGTCGCGCCTGGTTCGTTTGTGGTCCCGACTCAGGGAAGGAGCCGCCTGGCAGATTGCCGGAGTTCTGGGTATTGCCGGATTAGTGCGCCTGGTGGACCTGGGCCGTTTCGGATACAACGGCGATGAGGCTGTCTACGCGGGCCAGGCCGCCTCGCTGGCGGGCAATCCGCTCTTCGTCAACCAGTTCCCGATCTTTCGCGCGCATCCACTCCTGGTGCCCGTATTGATGTCGCCTCTCTATGCTCGGGGCACGCCTGACCTGCGGGGCCGCGTGGTCATGGCGCTTTTCGGAGTGGCCCTAGTTGCGGGCTGTTACCTTGCCGGCCGCGAACTCTACAACCACCGTTCGGGCAGGCTCGCCGCACTGCTCATGGCGGTCATGCCCTACGAGGTGACCATAAGCCGGCAGGTGCTCCTCGATGGACCCGCGGTTGCCTTCACGGTGTTCTCCCTGTGGATGCTCGCCCGCTGGGTCAGGAGGGGTGGAACTCTGTGGCTCGCCTCTTCCGCGGCGCTCCTGGCGCTGGCCGTCCTCTCAAAGGAGACCATGGTGGTAATGGCGGGCGGCGCGGGCGCGTTCCTGCTCGCCAGCCGGCGCGTGGACCACCCGTTGAAGAGCATCGCCGTCTTCGGGGTCACGCTTGCCCTGGTTTCGGCCGGCGGAGTCGCGGCACTCGTCCTGAGCAGCCATGCGGCCACCGGCGGAGACTACATCGCATGGCAGCTCACCCGCTCCTCTAATCATGCGCTCGCCTTCTACCTGACCACAGTCACACCTGCGATGGGCTTGCTGGTTGTCGGGTGTGCCGCTGGGGCCCTGGTCCAACGCCGGAACGGGAACTGGCAGGGGCTTCTGCTTGGTAGCTGGGCGCTCGCGCCCATCATTTTCTTCCAGCTCTACCCCCTGAAGGGCTTCTCGTATCTGCTTCCCGCGGCGCCACCGATAGCGCTCTTGGCGGCCCGGTTCCTGCGCACGGTTCGCTGGGGCGGGCGGCTCTCCGAAGAGGGCGCACGCATTGCCCGCACCGCGCTGTCGGCGGCCATTGCCGCCTCGCTCGCCATTGGAGTGTGGGCCACGGTGTTTTCCTCGCCGGCCAGCGCAGGAATGGCCGGAACCGGTGGCCTGCCGGGAGGTCGGGAGGCGGGCAAGTGGGTGGCGGCAAACCTGGTGCGGGGGACGGAACTCATGACGTTGGGGCCGACGATGGCCAATGTCATCGAGTTCTACAGCCATTACCCGGCCCAGGGCCTCTCGGTCAGCACTGACCCCCTGCACCGCAACCCGGCTTACACGCCGATATCGAATCCGGACCTCGCCGTCCGTGATGGCCAATTCTCCTATCTCGTATGGGATGCCTATTCCGCTGCGCGCTCACCCTCCACCAGTGCGCGCATGTCCAAGTTGTTGAGCCGCTATCACGCTCACCCCGTCTACACGGGCCGCCAAGGAGGTCGGAGCGTGATCGTGATTTACGAGGTCCACCCGTGAGTGGGTGGCGCCGATGGACCGTCGCAGCCCTGGCGGCTGCGTTGGTCCTGGGGTACCCCAACCGGGGAGTGGCCGGCGCGACTGCGACCATCGCTGTCGGCCGCTCCTCGGCTCTGGCGACCGGCCCGATCCGGCACGTGATCGTCGTGGTCCAGAGCCACCACTCCTTCGACAACTACTTCGCCCTGTACCGGGGGGTACCGCCGCTTCCAAACGGGCCGTGCCTCCCGAAGGCGACTGGTACCGGGTGTGTCACGCCGTTCACGCTCGCTCCGAGCCAGAGCAAGGCTGGGCTGAACGACAGCTCCTCGGCGATGCTCAAGGCCGTCGACGGGGGAAAGATGGACGGCTTCGTCAAAGCGCAGAGTAATTCCCAGGTCGGCACCTTGGCCATGGGACACTACGGGGCGCAGGAGATGGGTTACTACTGGTCGCTGGCAAAGCGCTTCACCCTCTTCGACAACTTCTTTGCGGCCACCCCGGGCGGATCCTTTCCCAACCGCCTCTTCGCGATCTCCGGGCAGGACGGGGGCTACGCCAGCGCCGGGGCGGCGGCCGGTGGGGTCGACATGCCGACCATCTTCGATGAACTGCAGGCAAAGGGTGTCAGCTGGAAGTACTACGTCGAGGGGCTGAGCGCCGCGGAGATGGCCGGCCCGACCGGCTATCAAGAGACGCTGGTCCCGCTGCTGGCGATGCCCCGCATCCTGAAGGACCCGGCCATGGCGGGCCGGATTGCCGGCCTGAGCCGGTACTTCACCGACCTCGAGTCGGGAAAGCTTCCCGCGGTGTCCTACGTGGCGGCCACTTCGAGCTCGGAGCAGCCTCCCCAGGACCCGGGCAAGGGTGAAGCCTTCGTGCGCACCCTCATCAACGCTCTCATGCAGAGCTCCGAATGGAGTTCGACCGCGGTGATCCTCACCTGGGACGACGCAGGCGGCTGGTACGACCACGTTGCGCCGCCGACGCATGGCGCGAGCCCCGCCGGGACCGCCCAGCAACTGGGGTTGCGCGTGCCGGCGCTTCTCATAAGCCCGTATTCGCGCGCCGGCTCCGTAGTCTCGCGGCAAATGGACACGACGTCCATTCTTCGTTTGATAGAGGAGAACTGGGATCTCGCCCCGCTCACCTATCGTGATGCATCGGCTTCGAGTCTTTCCGTGGGCCTCGATCTTGCGCGGAAGCCGATTGCGCCTCTGGTGAGCTCGGCGGCGCCGAGGCGGATGGCGGCGAGTCACGGACCCGCCTGGCTGGTGTACCTGTTCTACCTGGGCTCATTGGCCGTTGCCACCGCCATGCTGAGCTTGGCGGTGGGCGCCGAACGGAGGCGCGGACGCCGCGGCAGGGAGCCCGGGAGCGAGAAGCCGCCAGGGCGTCGGATCCTGGAGCTTTGGCGATGACCGGCGTTCGGATGCTTGGGGCGGTCGTGGGAGTCTTCGTCTTGGCGGCCTTCGGTGTGGCGGCGGAACCCCCTTCCGCAGCCGCCGCCTCGGGAGAGCGGCTGGGGAGCGTCGTTGTACAGACGGTCCCGTCCTCGGCGGGGGTTGCCGTCCAACTCGACGGGTTCAGCGCTGTAACCGGCCAGTCGGGGCAGGCAACATTCTCCGCGGTGCCGCTGAAGGACGCCGCCACGCGCGTAGGTGTCAAGACGCAGGTTGTCTCGGATGGAACGCGGGTCAGCCTTTACCGGGTGGCGATCGAT
>JAJZNF010000167.1 GCA_021847985.1 Actinomycetes bacterium
TCACTTGATGAGCGACGGACTCTGGGTAGTGAAGGGTCCGAACGGCGAGGACAGCCCTGGGCCACAGGTGTCCCTCCTCAGATCGGGGTACCGCGGAGAACTCACACGCGATTTCGCCCAGGCTCTCGAAAGAAGCCCCCACCTGCTAAGTGACGTCGCGCTCAGCCTTCTGAATATGCAGTTTCCTCCCACTATTCACGAAGACATCCTGCAAGCGGTGGGTTTGGAGCTTCTTACCCCTCCAAACTTGGCGTATGAGCTTCCTGACCACCGACCGCGGCGAAGAGACCCGACGTTTCGAGAACGGGTACTCACCGCATACGAATTCCGTTGCGCCGCCTGCGGATATGAAGGAACACTGGGCCGTGAGGCAATCGGTGTCGAGGCAGCGCATGTTCGCTGGTGGGCTGCAGCAGGGCCCGACGACGTGTCGAACGGCATTGCGCTCTGCTCGATACACCACAAGCTGCTCGACCGTGGCGCAATCGGAATCACCGACGACTTGAAAGTCGCTGTCTCGCAGCATTTCCTGGGCAACAGCGATGCTGCACGACAACTCGTCTTGTCGCTCGTCGAACAACCAATCTCAAGTCCGCAGCCAGGCCACGATCCTCCGCGCCGCAGCCACATACTCTGGCACCGGGATCAAGTGTTTCGAGCGCCAGCACGCATGCTGCGGCAAGGTGACCCGCCAGACCTGTAAATGAGTGGACATCCTCGGAGTCCTATGAGACGAACTCAACTAACCACCACGAAAACGCCCTGAATAGACATCGCCATCAACTGCCGGAGCAAGCACCTCAGTACATCACCAAACCGGCGGTTACGTTGAGATCGATTCCGGTCACCCCTGACATCCCGTCCAAGGCGATCACCGCGTTGGCGATCTCGACATCTGTGACCATTCTGCCCATCGGAGTCTCAGACACCATCGCCTGACGAACCTCGTCGATGGTCCTGCCGCTGGCGGCCGCCTGGCCGGCTAGCACACCCTCGATTCGCTCTCCTTCCACCACCCCAGGACTGATTGCGTTCACTCGTATTCCTTGGCGTCCCACCTCTGCGGCCAGTGAGCGAGTGAAGCCGACCAGCCCAAGTTTGCTTGCGGCATAGGTGCTGCGTTGGGCCAACGGGCGCTTGCCGGTGATTGACGCAATGTTGATGATATGTCCCGAGTGCCGTTCGATCATCCCTGGCAGGACGGCCCGCGAGCAAAGGAACGGACCGGTAAGGTTCACCCGCAAGACCTCATTCCACTCCTCGAGCGGCACCGTCCACGTCGGTCGCGTACCTCCGGGGATACCGGCATTGTTGACGAGGAGATTCACGCCGCCGTACTTGCGCGTCGCGTATTCCCTCATCGATTCCACCGAATCGGGGTCCCCAACGTCGCATACGTGCCAAGAGGCTTCTAAGCCCCGCCCTCCCAGTTCAGCGGCCGAGGCCGCTATCGCTTCATCATTGCGGCTGCACAGTACGACCGACCATCCCTCCTCGGCTAGACGGGTCGAAATGGCCAACCCGATCCCTTTTGAAGCGCCCGTCACCACGGCCACCCTCACAGCACTCTCCCCTCCTCCGGATCCCCCACAGGTGCCGGGCGCGGATGGCGTCCTACGACGGCCTCCCTTGCCACAGATTTCAGCTCCGGGCAACCACCACTTTGCCCACCACAGAACGGGACTCCAGCACGCCAATAGCCTCGGGCACCTGCGAAAAGTCGAAGGACGCACCGATGTGCGGCATGATCAGCCCTCGCGTGAAGAGCTCTCCCAGCAGCCTCTGTGTACTCGCCACCACCTCGGGCGCGACCTTCCGGTAGAGTCCCCAGTGCAGGCCAATCAGCGAGTAGTTCTTGAGCAGCACGTGATTGGCGGCAGCGCTGGGTATTTCTCCCGAGGAGAAGCCTATGGTGAGGATCCTGCCCTCGAAGGCGATGCACTTCTGCGACAAGCGAAAGAGCTCGCCCCCGACCGGGTCAAAGACAACGTCCACACCGCGGCCGCCGGTGGCTTCCTTAACCATCTCCACGACCTCGTCCTGATCGAGATCCAAGGCCAAATTCGCCCCCAGCGCGCTGCAGGCGCGTGCGCGTGCGCTGCCGGTGGCGGTGGCAATCACGAACGCCCCGGCTGCCCGGCCAATCTGAATAGCGGCCGACCCGACGCCGCCAGCGCCGCCATGCACCATGAGTGTCTCGCCTGATTTCAGGGCAGCACGCCGGTGCAATGCAACGTGGGCGGTGTGATAGGTAATCGGCATGGCCGCCGCAACTTCGAATTCCATCGATTCCGGAATGGGCAGCACGTCGGCGACGGAAATCGGTACCACCTCGGAGAAGGCTCCGGTTGGCATCGAGGTAAGCCCGGCCACCCGCTCCCCCAGCATCTCCCCGTAGCGCTTGGGGGCGGCGACAACCCGGCCCGCCAGCTCAAGCCCCGGCGTGAACGGGATCTGGGGCTTCTCCTGGTACTTGCCGCCGCACAAAAGAAGGTCAGGGAAGTTGACGCCGGCGGCCTCCACTTGGATGAGCACGCCATTCCCAGGCACCTTGGGCTCGGGGACCTCGAGGAGCTCCAGCGCCTCGCCAGGCGATCCCAGCCTCGTAACCTGCCAGCTAAGCACGGTCACCATCCCTCTGCTCGGCACCGGGCATGGCAGTACTGGACACCTGCGCGCGCAATTCGCGCCGAAGCACTTTTCCGCTCGCGGTCTTGGGCAGCTCGGCGACAAATTCGACCTGCCGAGGATACTTGTAGGCCGCCATCTGGCCCCTGCACCACTCGATCAGCTCCTCCTCGGCAAGCAGGTGGCCATCCCTAAGGCGCACGAAGGCCTTTACCGTCTCACCTCGATAATCATCCGGCACGCCCACCACAGCGGCCTCCGCGACTGCAGGGTGAGCCAGAAGAAACTCTTCGATCTCCCTCGGCCAGACCTTGAAGCCAGAGGCGTTGATCATGTCCTTGATTCGATCCACCACGTAGAACCAGCCCAGATCGTCGCGGTAACCAACATCACCGGTCTTCAGATAGCCAGCGGAGATCGCGGAACGGGTCGCCTCGGAGTTCCTCCAATATGAGGAGATGACTCCCGGGCCCTTAATCCAGAGTTCTCCCATCTGCCCGTATGGCACCTCGAGCCCGTTTTCGTCGACGACCTTGCAGCAGGTGTCCTGGACAGGGATGCCAACCGAGAGCATGCCATTTCGAGCGTCCACCATCACCGGGCGCCCCAACGGTGCGGCATGGGATGGTGAGGTTGTCTCAGTAAGGCCATAGACGCTATATATCGGATTTCCCACCCTCTGGCGCCACTCATCGGCCAGAGCAGCCGGAATCGGAGCTCCGCCGCTATAGCACTTGGTAAGTGTGGAGACCTCACGCCCTCCCAGCTCCTCGAGGTCAAGAAGCGCCCTCAGTGCCGTGGATGGCAGAACGGTGAAGGTAGCTCGCCACTTCTCGACCATCCGGAGGCACTGTTCAGCTCTGAACCTGTAGAAGAGCACAAGCGGGCAGCCGCTCGCAAAGCTCGCGCAGATTCCCGCCATCATGCCGGTGATGTGGAAGAGTGGAGCGCCTCCGAGAATCACATCCCCGGCTCCAAGCTCCGCCCAGGTCCGGAAGACGTGCGCGTTGTGGCTGACGTTGGCGTGGCTGATCACGGCTGCCTTTGGGAGCCCAGTAGTTCCAGAGGTGTAAACCAGGAGTGCTGCGTCCTCGGGGGAAGGAGCAAGGTGATCGAGCGACGCCGTCGAGGCACCGGTGGACATGACCTCCTCATAGGGGGAGACAGTAACTCCGGCCAGCCCCGCCGATTCCTCGACGGCGTCGCCCACCACGCACATCGCCTTCAGCTGGGAATGGCCAACGACCTCGCCTGCATCTATGGCCGCCAATAGCTCACCCTCGGCAAAAAGCGCAACCGCACCGCTATCGTTCAGCTGGTGGAGCAGTTCGCGCTCTCGCAGCATCGGATTGAGCGGCACAACCGAGCAACCTGTTCTCCAGGTGCCGAGCGTGGCGCCGACGAACTCAGGAATATTTTGCGTCCAAAGCGAGCCCCGATCCCCCGGTGCAACCCCGTGGCTCAGCAGCCATGCGGCCACCTTCCGGGACTGGGCATCAATCTCTTTCCAGCTCAGAGTGGAGTCGAGGTAATGGATGCACGGTGCTTCGGGCTGTCGGGCGCGAGTTGCCTCAAACAGAGACAGTCCGGTCTGCCCCTCGCTCCGGATTGGGTTCTCCAAGCTCGGCGGATAAAGATTTGTCCAGCTGAAAGCTTCGGCCGGCTGCACCGTGCTCACCTTGTGGTGTCCGAGGCGACCGCGAACGCGGCCCGTG
>JAJZNF010000317.1 GCA_021847985.1 Actinomycetes bacterium
CACGCGCCTGGCCAGGCCCAACGAGAGGGATATGGTGGAACCCGCGCCATAGGCAAGGCCGGCCATGGCTCCCAGGGCACCAAAAGCCATCGGAGGATCGGCGGGGTGGGCGGTGGAAAGCGTCCGAGCGCCGAACCCGATCGCCGCCCCCAGGAAGGCACCCCCGATCGCGTAACGGATCACCGCGCGGACGGCCTTGGCGCGCAGGAGCCGCTCGCGATTGATGGGGGCCAGGAAGAGGAGCCGCAGCTCCGCCGAGAAGAGCGAAAGAGGCGCTCCCCGGCTGCCGGCGGCCAGGCCGGCCGCCAGGGCGGCCACCAGCACCACCGCTCCGAAATGCGGCGCGGAGGAGGAGAAGGAGGCCACCTGGGCCCGGGTGAAAACGAAGAACTTCGAGGAGGTCGCCGCCACGTCCAGAACGAGCAGGACGGCGATAGCCGAAAAGTAACCCTTTACGATGACGCTAAGCAGGTCGTGACTTGCGGCGAAGTGCGACCTGCGTGCCGAGGAGAGGTCGCGGAGTACCGCCCTCTCCTGCACAGCTTCGCTCAACTAGCCTCCGGAAACCTCGCGGATGTTCTTCGCCGTCGAGAGGAACGGCATCATCGCGCGCAGCTCACGGCCAACGGCCTCGATCGGATGGGCTTCCGCCTCCGCACGAAGCCTGGCAAAGTTCGGCTGGCCCGCCTCGTTCTCCGCAACCCACTCGTTGGCGAACTCACCGCTCTGGATTTCGCCAAGAACCTTTTTCATCTCTTCCTTGACCTGAGCACCGATGACGCGCGGGCCGCGGGTGAGGCCACCGTATTCAGCGGTCTCCGAAACGGAGAACCACATGCCGGACAAACCGTGCTCATAGAGGAGATCGACGATCAGCTTCAGCTCGTGAAGGCACTCGAAGTAAGCGGACTCGGGCTGATAACCCGCCTCGACCAGGGTCTCAAAACCAGCACGCACCAAGGCGGAGAGGCCGCCGCAAAGGACGGTCTGCTCTCCGAAGAGGTCGGTCTCGGTCTCCTCGGCAAAGGTGGTCTCCAGCACACCGGCCCGGGTGGAGCCGATGTGGTGGGCGTAGGAGAGGGCAAGCTCCTTGGCGGTGCCGGTCGGATCCTGGTGCACCGCGATCAGCGAGGGGATGCCACCACCCTCCTCGTAGGTGCGCCGGAGCAAGTGGCCGGGTCCCTTGGGGGCCACCATCGCCACGTCGATGTCCGCAGCCGGATTCACCTGGCTGTAGCGAATGTTGAACCCGTGCGCGAAGAGGATCGCATTGCCGGCCACCAGGTTCGGCGCTATCTCCTCTTCGTAGATCTTCTTCTGGGCGGTGTCCGGTGCGAGGATCATCACCACGTCCGCCCACTTGGAGGCCTCTGCCACCGACGCCGTCTTCAGGCCGGCATCCGCCGCCTTGGATGCCGAGGGCGAACCGGGGCGCAGGCCAACCATAACCTCAACGCCGGAATCGGCAAGGTTGAGGGCGTGAGCATGGCCCTGGGAGCCATAACCGATAACCGCCACCTTCTTGCCGAGCAGCAAGGAGGGATTTGCGTCGGCCTCGTAGAACATCTCAGCCATTTGGCTAGCTTGCCTTTCCTCTCGAAACTCCACCGCGCCCGCCGCCTCTGTTCAGCTTGGCAAGCGCTACGCGGCCGCTCCTCTGGACCTCTATAAGTCCGAAGACCTTGATCAGCTCGGTGAAGCCGTCCAGCTTCTCCGGCGTGTCGGCCAACGCCAGTGTAAGACGTTCGAGCCCCACGTCCAACACCTTGGCTCCAAAGATCCCGGCCAGCTCGAGGATCTGGCCGCGGCTCGAAACATCGGCCGCGACAACGGCGAGGAGGAGCTCCTGCTCGACGGCATCGGCAGGATCGATCTCGGTGATCTTGATGACGTTGATCAGCTTGTGCAACTGCTTGGTTATCTGCTCGAGCGGTGTGGACTCCAGATCAACCACCACCGTCAACCGGCTGAAGCGCTCGTCGTCTGTCGGCGCCACGGCCAAGGAATAGATGTTGTATCCGCGACGCGAGAACAGCTGAGCCACGCGCGCCAGGACTCCGGCGCGGTTCTCGACGAGGACTGAAAGAACGTGATGCGAGAGGCCTCTGGCACTGCGGCCTCCCGGAAGGCTCATCGGGACGACAGCCGGTCCGACGTTGGTCATTGGCCACCTCCGAACATTGGCCCGAGAACGATCTCGTCGTTGGTGGCTCCGGCCGGGACCATTGGATAGACCTTTTCGCCGGAATCGATGCGGAATTCGATCACCACCGGTCGGTCGTTTATGTCGTTGGCCTTCTCTATGGCGGGCGCCACCTCCTCGGGGGACTCGACCCGAAGGGCGACGCACCCCATTGCCTCGGCCCACTTGACGTAGTCGGGGAGGTCGGGCGAGAGGTAGACCTCGGAGTAGCGCTGGTCGTAGAACATCTCCTGCCACTGGCGCACCATGCCGAGGTAGGCGTTGTTGAGGAGGGCGATCTTGACCGGTATCCGCTCGGCGGAGGCGGTCACCAGCTCCTGGGCCGTCATCTGGAAGCATCCGTCGCCATCGACCGCCCAGACCATCTTGTCCGGCCTGCCGACCTTGGCGCCGATGGAGGCCGGCACCGCATAACCCATGGTTCCGAGCCCCCCCGAGTTGACCCAGGCGTTGGGATGCTCGAAGCGCCAGTACTGTGACGCCCACATCTGATGCTGTCCCACACCGGATGCGAGGATCGTCCCCTCGGGGGTGAGCGACGACAGGGTCTCGATCACGTACTGGGGCTTGAGGCCGCTGCCGGATCCCTCGCGGTCGTACGTCAGCGGAAAGCGCTTCTGCCAATCGCGGATCTGAGAGATCCACGGCGCCAGGTCGAATTGGGCCATCTCGCCGGCCTCGCCCTTGTCCAGTGCCTCGATCAGGTCTTCGATGACCGAGCGGACGTCGCCGACTATCGGGATGTCGGCCTGTCGAATCTTGGAGAGTTCCGCAGGGTCGATGTCCACGTGGATCACCTTCGCCTCAGGGGCGAATCCCGCGAGCTTGCCGGTAACCCGGTCGTCGAAGCGTGCGCCGAGCGTAATGAGAAGATCCGACTTCTGCATGGCCGTCACCGCGGTGTAGTTGCCGTGCATGCCCGGCATGCCGAGACACAATGGGTGGCTGTCGGGAAAGGCGCCCCGGGCCATGAGCGTGGTGACCACGGGAATGCCGGTCTTCTCCGCCAGGGCAAGCAGAGCACTCGAGGCTCCGGAACGGATGACGCCTCCGCCCACGTACAGGACGGGCCGCTTGGACTCCTTGATCATCCTGGCCGCCGCCTGGATCGAACGGGGGTGGCCCTTGGTGGTCGGCTTGAAGCCCGGCAGGTCCACGGCTTCGGGCCAGTACCAATCCATCATCTGGTTGCTGACGTCCTTGGGCATGTCGATCAGTACCGGCCCTGGACGGCCGGCGGTAGCGACGTGGAACGCCTCGGCCACCACCTCGGGAACCTCGGAGGCGTCCGTGATAAGCCAGTTGTGCTTGGTGATGCTCATGGTGATGCCGGTGGTGTCGGCCTCCTGAAAGGCGTCCGTGCCAATGGAGGAAGTGGCCACCTGGCCGGTGATGACGACCATCGGAGTCGAGTCCATGTATGCATTCGCCAGTGGAGTGACGATGTTGGTGGCGGCCGGCCCGGAGGTCACCATGGCCACGCCGGGACGGTTGGTCACCTGCGCATATCCCTCGGCCATATGGCCCGCGCCCTGCTCGTGGCGGACGAGGATGTGCCGGATGGGGGAATCGATGATCGGGTCGTAGACCGGCAGTATCGCTCCTCCCGGAAGGCCGAAGATCACCTCCACGCCCTGCATTTCAAGGCTCTTTATGAGGGCCTGTGCCCCAGTCAGTTTCATCTCATGCTTTCCTTTGCGTCAAAGTCCGGAGGATCTTCGCACAGGGGATCCGTTTGGATACAAAAAAGCCTCCCGCTAGGGAGGCAAAGCAGCACCACTCGGAACGTGTCCGCGGCGCTACTGGATCGTTACTACTACTAGAAGAGAGGCGCTTTTCATGTAGAGGACATCCTACTAGGCACCCGGCGCAGATGCAATACCGCCCTCCCGACTTGCATGCACGGGAGGGCGGATGGTGTCAGGCGCTTGTAACCGCTCCTAGCTCGGCACCTTGGACCAGCTTTGCGTACTTGGCGAGCACGCCATGGGTATAGCGCGGGGCAGGATGCTTCAGGTTCGCGAGGCGCCTGGCCAGCTCCTCCTCGGAGACGTGCAGGTCGATGCGCTTGGAATCGAGGTCCACCGTGATACGGTCGCCGTCGGCCACCAGCGCGATAGGCCCGTTGTCGACCGCCTCCGGAGCGACGTGGCCGATGGAGAGGCCATGGGTTCCCCCACTGAAGCGGCCATCGGTGACCAGGGCGCAGTCGGAGCCACGGCCGGCCCCCTTCAGGGCTCCCGTAACGGCAAGCATCTCGCGCATGCCCGGTCCGCCCTTGGGCCCCTCGTAGCGAATGACGAGCACGGTGTTCGGCTGTATCTCCCCCGCCAGGATGGCCTCGAGCGCCTTCTCCTCGCCGTTGAAGACCCTCGCGGTCCCATCGAAGCCGGTGGCACCGGCATCGACCCCGGCGACCTTCAGCACCGCCCCCTGAGGGGCAAGCGAGCCGCGCAAAACGACGATTCCACCGACAGCGTGGATCGGATCCGACAAGGGGTGCACCACGGTGCCGTCGGGTGCGGGAGGATTCAACTCCTCCAGGTTCTCCGCCACGGTCTTGCCCGTGACGGTCAGGCAGTCTCCGTGCAGGAGCCCGGCCTCCAGGAGGTGCCGCATGACCACGGGCACTCCGCCGATGCTATCGAGGTCGCTCATATGGAAGCGCCCGTGAGGCTTGGTGTCGGCGATATGTGGCGTGCGGGCGGCAATCCGGTTGAAGTCGTCGAGCGTCAGCTCGACGCGCGCCTCGTAGGCGATGGCCATGAGGTGAAGAACGGCGTTGGTGGAGCCGCCCAAAGCCATGACAACGGCGATCGCGTTCTCGAAGGCCTCCCGGGTCATTATCCTGCGGGCCCTCAGGTCCAGCTCCAGCAAGTGGATGACCGCCTCGCCCGACCGGTATGCGTAGTCCAAGCGCCGCTTGTCGACAGCGGGCGCCGAGGAGGAACCGGGCAAGGCCATGCCGAGAGCCTCTGCGGCGGATGCCATGGTATTGGCCGTGAACATCCCGGCGCAGGACCCGATGGTCGGGCAGGCGTTGGCCTCGATGAGCGCAAGCTCCTCGTCGGTCAGCCCGCCGGCCGCCCTTGCGCCGACTGCCTCGAATACGGAGACGATGTCGAGCGCGCGGCCGTCCGCATGGCCGGGCATGATCGTGCCCCCGTAGAGGAAGACCGCCGGGAGGTCCAGGCGTGCGGCCGCCATCAGCATCCCCGGAAGCGACTTGTCGCATCCCGCCAACGAAACCAGGCCGTCAAAACGCTCGGCATGCATCATCGTCTCCACCGAGTCGGCTATGACCTCGCGGGAGACGAGCGATGCATGCATGCCCTCATGCCCCATGGAGATGCCATCGCTCACGGCAATGGTCGCGAACTCTAGAGGGAAGCCGCCCGCAGTGAACACCCCCTCCTTCGTCCTCTTGGCCAGTTCGCCCAGCGGCATGTTGCAGGGGGTTACCTCGTTCCACGAAGAGGCGACCCCGATCTGGGGCTTGTCCCAGTCCTGATCGGTCATGCCCACCGCGCGCAGCATCGCGCGAGCGGGAGCCTTGGTGTAACCCTCGGTGACGTCCTTGGAGCGGATCTTGAGGTCTCGGCGAGGTGCATTCTTGTCGGTTGGCTGCATGGAAGTTAACAATAGCCAAGGCCGTGCTCGGCCGGAAAGGCTCCTCCGGCGCCTTGGACTTCAGTTTGAGTCCGGAGCGCCTCGGCCGCGGCCGGACGCACTTGAAGCGGTCACGCCCAAGGACGCCAACGCCACCATCACACCCAGGCGGCCCACCACGTCCGATTCCAGATTGTGGCGCGCGATCTCCTGACCCTCGGCGTGCCAAACGATGAGCATCAACACGATGCCGATGGCAACCAGTAGGGTGCCCTTGACGAAGAGCTTCTCGTCCGCCTCCTCGTCGCCCAGGAGGAACGCCGCGGCCACCAAGGAACCCACGAGCAAGAGCCAACCGGGCGGGAAGACGATGTCGTCAACCAATCGAGGGTAACTCTGCCCCAGGGGCGCGTAACCGCGCACGTCAGGCGCGACGGAGTTGAAGGACTGCGTGGGGTGCTGGAATGGCTCGAAAAGCACGTATCCAGGATGCGTGGCCAGGAAAAGAAGGTACTCCCGCGAAGCCGCGTCTCGAAACCAGGCATTGAGTGCGGCGTATGCCGGTTTGGCGGCATCGTAGACGACGACCTTGGCGGAGCCGGGCTGGGACGGGACATTGCGCGCCAACGTGTCGATGGCCACGGAATCGGGCATACCGTGGGCCGCGAACCAGGCCACCCGACCCGGGTATGGGAAGATGCGGACGGCGAATACGTCCTTCAGGTAGACGGAAGTGCGCTTGGTGCCCGCAGCGACGTAGAGCGCTCCCAGCACGACAGCCGCTACGCAAACCGCGGCCGCCCACTGCACCCGGCGCTCCGGCTTGCTGTAGATACCGTAAACGACGAGTGCCACAGCCAGCAGGAGGAAAAGCATGACTTCGGAATCGCGCAGCATCGCGCCGGCGAATGCCGTCAGGCCGAGCGCGGGGACAAGCAGGCGCGACCCGCGCAGCCGAACCCAGGACGCAACCGCGAGCGCATTCACCGACAAGGTGAAGCTCTCGGTGAGGATGGAATAGTTCCACAACGAGATGGACTGCGACACCGCCATGCAGGCTATGAAGGCGGCGGCGGCGTAACGGAACCAGCCGCGGCCGGCACGATCGAAGACGGCCAGTGCGAGGATGTCGAAGGAGGCGGCCGAAACCACACCCTGAACGATGAGAATGCGGTGGTGGTGGCCCAGGAGATGTATCAGATACGGATAGAGCGGCGGGCGCGAGCGCGTGAAGATGGCGTTGATCGGAGTGGCGCTCAGTCGAACGTAGTCGATGGAGTCCTGCCAGATCAGCGGCTTCGCGTGAAGCAGCGGAGCAACGACATAGAACCATTGCAGTGCCGCCACCCCGGCGATGATGGCCGCTCCCGCCACCACCGCGCCCTTGCGCTCGGCTGCGGATTCCATAGTTTCGCGTCCGCGGCGGAGCACCTGCACACGATGATCATAACCGAGAGGTGCAAGTCCTTAGGGTCTCAAGAGTTTCAGTTGGCGGCCACTGCAAGGCAGATACCGGCTCCACCGGCTTCTAGTGCCGGGACACCTCGCGTTTCCCGGCGAGCAGCGCCGAGAAAATCCTGCCGTTTACCTTTCCACCCGACGCCTTCATCGCCGCGCCAATGAAGAACCCCGCCAACTGGTTTTCACCCGCCAGATAACGGCTCCATTCATCCGGGTTCTCGCTGGTCACCCTCTCCACCAGCGCTGCCACCTCGCTATCGGAGAGGCCCACGAACCCCAGCGCGGTGATCGCATCTTCGACACTCCCGCCCAGCTCCGCCAGGCGGGACATGACCGCCTTGGTCTGGGTGGCCGAGAGCCTCCCGGAGTCTTCGGCTCTCAGCAGCTCGACAAACGACTCGTTGGCCACTGCCCCGCCGGCACCGACCAATGCCGCCAGCTCGTTGGCGGCCCGGGAAAGCGCCAGTTTGAAGGGAACGCCCGCCGCGACTGCGGAATTGACATAGCCGTCCAGCTCCAGGGCAACACAGGTGCCGATCTGCTCGAGTTCGGACGGGCTCGGCTTCCCGCCGGCCAGCTCCGACAAAACCGCGCGGCGAGCCGGGGGCAGCACCGGGAGCGTGGCGCGCACCGATTCGACCATCTCGTGGGAAGGCTCGAGCGGAACAAGATCCGGCTCGGGGAAATACCGATAGTCGTTCGCCTCCTCCTTCGAGCGCAGTGACGAGGTCATCCCGCTGTCCTCGTTCCAGTGGCGGGTTTCCTGATGCACACGACCGCCTTCTTCGACGATCTCCATCTGCCTGCGCGCCTCGTACTGGATGGCGCGGCCGAGGGACCGCAGGGAATTCAGGTTCTTTATCTCGCACCGGGTGCCGAGCTCGTCAGTCCCCTTTCGTCGGACCGAGACGTTCGCGTCCACCCGAAGCGATCCCTCCTCCATCTTTCCGTCAGTGGCGCCGGTGGCGACCAGAATCGCACGAAGTTCAGAGACGTACTCGCGGGCCTCGTCGGCGCTCTCCATGTCAGGTTCGGAGACGATCTCAACCAGCGGTATACCCGAGCGGTTGTAGTCCACCAACGAGAAGTCCGCGCCTTGGATACGGCCGGAACTTCCCACGTGGGTCGTCTTGCCGGTGTCCTCCTCGATGTGGGCGCGCACGATGCCCACCCGCTTGCCCGCCACGGGGAGCTCCAGGAAGCCCTCCACACAGATCGGCTCGTCATACTGAGAGATCTGGAAATCCTTTGGCATGTCGGGATAGAAGTAGTTCTTGCGCGCGAAGACGCTCCTTCGTATATCGCAATTGAGCGCCAGGCCGATGGCGATCGCGTACTCCACGGCTCGCTTGTTCAGCACCGGCAGCGCGCCAGGCAGGCCAAGGCAGACCGGGCAGATGTTGGTGTTGGGTGGCGATCCGAAGGTGTTCGCGCACCCGCAGAAAAGCTTGGTCGCGGTGCGAAGCTCGCAGTGGACCTCCAGGCCCACGGTTATCAGGTATTTGTCCTCGAGCGACAAATCAGGCATCCTTCCGTATCCCTACAGCGGCTACGCCGCGCCTCCGGGCGCAGCGGCGCTCCTCCACACCGGCACCGCCGGCTTTGCGGCAGAGGCCTCAAGCGCCATGGCCACTCTGAACATCGTCCCTTCGCCGAGCGCAGGCGCAAACACCTGGACACCCGCGGGCATGCCGTCCTCGGCGGCCCCGAAGGGGACACTCATCCCCGGGTGCCCGGCCAGGTTCGAGGGGATGGTGCACACGTCGGACATGTACATCGAAAGCGGGTCCGACCGCTCGCCGAAGCGAAAGGCGACCGTCGGCGAAGTCGGGGAGATCAAAGCGTCGAAGCGCTCGTAGGCGGCTGCAAAGTCCCGCGCGATCAAGGTTCTCACCTGCTGCGCCTTACCGTAGAGCGCGTCATAGTACCCGGCCGACAAGGCATAGGTGCCGAGCATTATCCGTCGCTTCACCTCAGCGCCGAACCCCTTTTCACGGGTGCGAAGATATGTCTCGGTGATGTCCTCGCCCTCCACCCGCAGGCCGAAGCGCACGCCGTCGAAGCGCGCCAGGTTCGAGGAAGCTTCGGCGGGGGCGATCAAGTAGTAGGCCGACAAGCCGAAACGCGCCGCGGGCACCGACACCCTCTCGACAGTGGCACCCGCATCCACCAGGGCCGCGATGGCGGCGTCAAGCACGGAGGAGACTCCCGGGGAGACCCCGTCGAGCATCTCCTCGACCACGCCGATTCGCATGCCACGAACCCCGGATGTGATCTCGGAGGCGTCGAAACCGGCTGCCAGGGAGGTCGAATCCTTCGGGTCCTGAGAGGCGATGACCGCGAGGAGGGCGGCGGCATCCTCGACGCTTCTCGCAAAAGGGCCGATCTGGTCAAGCGAGGAAGCAAAGGCGATCAGGCCGTAGCGGCTCACCAGTCCGTAGGTCGGCTTGGCCCCGACCACGCCACAGAGCGAGGCCGGCTGTCGGATGGACCCGCCGGTGTCGGAGCCGAGAGCCAGTGGCGCGAATCTGGCGGCCACCGCGGCGGCGCTTCCCCCGGAGGATCCCCCCGGGACTCGGGATGGGTCGACAGGGTTGCGGGTCGCGAAAAAGCCCGAGTTCTCGGTGGAAGACCCCATTGCGAACTCGTCAAGGTTGGTCTTGCCGATCACTATGGCCCCGGCCGCCTCTATCCGCTCCAGGACGGTCGCCGTGTAAGGCGGCCTCCATCCGGCCAGGATTCTCGATGCGCAGGTGGTCTCAACGCCGCGCAGTGCCATGTTGTCCTTCACCGCAATCGGCACGCCGGCGAGAGGGCCGACCTCCTCTCCGCGCGCGATCGCCGCATCAATCTCGCTCGCACGCCGCCGGGCCTCGTCTTCGAGAACCAGCAGGAACGCACTGACCTCATGGTCGTGAGCGGCGATTTCGCCGAGGTGTGCCTCGACGACCTCTCTTGCCGAAATCTCACCGGCCCTGACGGCAGCGGCCATCTCCCGGGCGGACATGTCCACTATGGCCATGTTCAATCCTCCCCCACGATGCGGGGGACCACGAACATGCCGGCCTCCGAACTCGGGGCGCTCGCCAGCACCTCATCTCGGTCGAGGGATCCCTCCACCACGTCCTCGCGCATGACGTTGCGCATCGAGACGGCGTGCATGGTCGGCTCAACGCCTGCAATGTCGAGCGCTCCTATGTCGCGCGCGTGCGCAAGCACCGCGGAAAGTTGGCTCGCGTAGATGGCCGCCTCCTCGTCGGTGATCGCCAGCCGGGCCAAATGGGCAATGTGAAGCGTCTCATCTCGGGAAATCTGGTCGGAAGACATGCCCTACAGCCTATGGCCCGCCACAAGCGAACATCTCAAGGATGTCTTTCCCTCACGAGGCCAGGAACTTGAGCATCGCCTCCGTGATCAGCTCCTTGTCGTAGTCGAGGGTCGCAACGTGGTAGGAACGCTCCAGCGCCACACGCCTTACGGAGACGGCGTTTTCGGCAAGATAGACCCCGGATTCGACCGGCACTACATGGTCTTGGAGCGAGTTGAAGAGCAGAATCGGCATCGCGAGCCCGCTCACGCGCGGCGCGATCCGGGCAGTGTTCATAAAGAGGCTCTTCGCCGCCCTGACGGGAGCGCCGTCGTAGGAAGCCTCCTTCACCTCAGGATCGGCAATGTCGGATCCGACCGCCGGAGCCACCTCCATCCCGGCTGCCAGAAGCTGATCCAGAAGCTCCATATAACTCTCGGCAGGTGGAAGGACGAGGGGGTTGATGAGAACCATCCTCTCCACCCGGGGATCCGAGAGCCCAAGATCAATGGCAAGGGTGCCGCCCATTGAAATGCCCACCAACGCGACCTGGCTCTCTCCTGCGGCGAGGTCGTCGAGAGCGTGCCTGGCATCATCGAGGTAGTCCTCGTATCTGGTGGGCAGCATGTCCTCGAGGGTCGTCCCGTGCCCGCGCAAGAGCGGTGCGTAGACGTCGTACCCGGCCCTGACCGCAGCTTCTATCTGCGGATCCATGGTGGCGGGCGCACCCGTGAACCCGTGTATGAAGAGCACCTTTCTGCTCCCTGGCTCGCCGTGATGCCTGCGTGGATAGTCAAAACCCGCGTTTTCGGCCACCGTCACCTCACCTCTGTTCCTGCCATTTAGAGCGGCCCGAAGCGCCACGCTAGCACCGCCACTCCGAAGCGCACGGAGTGGACGCGCGGGACAAGGCATGCCCTGATTCACCGAGCCGGTGCAAGCACGGCGCCTAGAATTTAAACAGCAGTGGAGGTTGCGGGGTGGACAAATACCAATTCCTTTCCAGGGAATGGATAGATAAGGTGCGCGAACTGCGCCAGGCCTACGTCGACGAGCACGGTAAGCCGGCCGCCGACTTCGAGATCCGCATGAACCAGGTCGTTACCGACATCCCGTTCGGGGACGGCGAGCTGAAGACATACATCGACACCACCAACGGCTTCCTCGACATGGAGCTCGGGGAACTGCCTGACGCCGAGGTCACCGTGCGGATCGACTACGAGACCGCAAAGAGCATCTTCGTGAACCTTGACGTCCAGGCCGCGATGACGGCGTTCATGAGCGGCCGGATCCGCATAACCGGCGACTTCACCAAACTGATGTCCCTCCAAGGGGCGGTCTCCCCCGAGGGGCTCAACCCTGACGAGGTGGCAAAGCGGATCCAGGAGATCACCTCCTGAGAACCGGCGCTACTGGGTCGCCACTATGACCTGAGAGCCGTACAGCACGACTTTGCCCGGCACCGGCAGCTGTCCGGTGACCTGCGAGTTTCCCGATGGGTTGGATCCGTTGTACAGCACCAGCGTCAATCCCGCCTCCTGCAGCGCAGCCTGCGCTTGCGAAAGCGTGTCGCCCAGCAGGTTGGGCACCGTCACCAGGTGGGGCCCCTGCGAGACGGTAAGAGTGATGACCGTGCCGCGAGCCACTTTGTCCCCCGCCGCGACACTTTGGGAAATCACGACGCCGGAGGCCACAGAGTTGGAGTACGCCTGGACGACTGTCACCCCGAGTTGCAGAGCCGCAAGCTGCGAGCTGGCCGAAGCCTGGGTGGCTCCCACCAGGTTTGGAACCGTCCTGGGAATCGGACCCTTGGAGACGACGAGCTCCACCACGGTTCCCGGCGGCACCATCTTGCCTGCCTGGGTCTGGGAAATCACGTCGCCCGCATTCACCGTCTCGGAGTAGGCGGAGGTCTCCGAGTAGGCCAGGTGGGTAGACGAGAGCTGTGACTGTGCCGCCGAGCTCGCCTCGCCGACCACATTGGGCACCTTCACGTCCGGCGGGCCGAGCGAGATCACCAGCGAGATCTTGGTCCCCTTCCACAGCGACGAGCGAGGCGTCGGCGACTGGGAGACGACCTTGCCCTTGGGAACCGACTTGGAATGGACCCACCGTAGGGCACCCTCGGCGAAGCCCGCCTTCTTGATCATCGCCGCCGCAGTGGCCTGGGGCTGAGCGATGACATTCGGCGCCGCCGCGGACTCGAGCCGCCACGCTGCGAAATAGGACGACGCCGCGACAAGAATCACGACTAGGAATGCGAGTCCGAGCTTGCGCCAGGGCCCCGCCAGCAGCCCCTTGCGTCTTGGCTTTCCGCCCTCGTCTTCGAGGCTCGGCGGACCCCCGCTTCCATCGCTCCCGCCCACCTGTTCAATCTGAGCAGTCGGTTCGGAGACCACTGCGGCGCCAACCGGACCGTGTGCCGTTTCGTCCTGGTCATAGACGTCCGAGGAAGATGAGGGAACCACCGTCAGGTCCTCAGCGACGGGGGCTTGGGGCTCGGCGGCCACGAGGCGGACGACCTCGGTCGGTGGATCCGAAGCCGCAGGTGACGGCGCAAAGCGGGCCACCTTGATCGGCTCGGGAAGAGGAAGGGCGCGCTGGATCAGGCCGGCCTCCTGGGCAACCTTGGATGCCGTCCAGCGCTCGAGTGGATCGACCTTGCCCATCGCCTTTAGAAGCGGGGCCAGCGATCCAAGACTGTCCGGCACCGCAAGGTCGTCGCGTGTGCGCGCCACGAGCGTAGCGAGGGTGGTGTCGGTGACAAACGGAAGCTCCCCGGTCACCGCTTCCAGGATGACAAGGGCGAAGGAGTAGATGTCGGCCGCCTGGTTGGCCGCATTGCCCATGGCCTGCTCGGGAGACGCGTAGCGGGCGGTGCCAAGCACGGTTCCGACCGGCTCCGTCCAAGCCGCTTCGGAGAGCGCCCGGGCGATGCCGAAGTCGGCGATCCGGATCCTTCCCTCCTCGTCGAAGAGAAGATTCGATGGCTTTATGTCGCGGTGAATGTAGCCGCGCGCGTGCGCGTAGGCGAGCGCACTGGCCACGTCGCCCATCACCTTGGCGGCTTGAGCGATGCTGAGCCTCTCGCCGCTGTCGAGGTAGTTGCGCAGCGTGCCACCGGCAAGGAACTCGAAGACCAGGTAAGGCGAGCCCTCGGCCTCACCCCAGTCGAAGACCTTCACAATGTTCGGGTGGTTCAAAGAGGCGGCGGCCTTGGCCTCGGCGTGAAAGCGGCGTATGAAGGCGGTGTCGGCACTTAGCCCTTCGTGAAGCAGCTTGACGGCGACCTTGCGCCCCAGCGAGAGGTCGCGACCCAGGTACACGACGCCGGACCCCCCTTGGCCCACCAAGTCGACCAACACGTACCTGCCCGACAGGACTGCACCGAGGTGCTCACTGAGTCGCTTCAACCGCAATCACAAGCCCGGTAGGGGTAGGCGCCCGCAACGCCTCCGCTGTGCCATGGCCACCATCCTAGATCAGCCTCTTACGGCCGATTACCCGCCTGGTCGGCGGTGGCTTCAATCCAGAGTCTCGGTTTCAACAACAGAGAGGTCCCCGCCCAGCAGACGTTGGAACGCCGCCTCGCCTATTCGCGGAACCCCGAGCGAAACCGCCCTATTGAGCTTGGATGCGCCTGGTTCGGCACCGACGACGACGGCAAAGGTTTTGGAGCTGACGGAGGAGGCGAACCTGCCTCCGGCCATCTTGATGGCTTCCGCGGCCTCGTCCCTGGTGAAGCGCTCGAGGGTGCCGGTTACGACGACGCTGCGCCCCTTCAGGTAATCCTCGCCTCCTCCGCGAACCTCCGGAGCCGCCGGGGTAACTCCGCCCGCCAGGAGGCGCTCGATCATCCGGAGGTTCCTAGGGTCACGGAAGAAGGCGACGACACCGCGCGCTATGGTGGGGCCGATCCCTTCCACCTCGGCTATCTGCTCTTCGCTCGCCTCCATCAGCGCATGGAGCGTGCCGAAGCGGGCGGCAAGCGCCTCGGCCGCGACCGATCCCACGTGCCGGATGGTAAGGGAGGCAAGGAGCCGCGAAAGGGGCCGGCGGCGCGATTGGTCGATGCCGCCGAGCAGATTCTGTACACTGCGCTCGCCGAAGCGCTCCAGACTTACCAGGTCCTCGGCGCTCAGGTAGTAGAGGTCGGCCGCTGACGCGATCAGCGCTTCGTCCACAAAGCGCTGCACCGTCGACTCCCCGAGGCCCTCGATGTCCATCCCGCCCCTGCTGGCGAAGTGTACAATGCGCTGCACGACCTGGGCGGGGCACTCGAAGTTCGGGCAGTAGCTGTCGGCCTCCCCGGGCGCGCGGTACAATGCCTCCCCGCACACGGGGCAGCTGGTGGGCGGGTTCCACGGCACCACATCGCCCGGCCTCATGCTGACGACCGGGCCCACCACCTCGGGAATGACGTCGCCGGCTTTGCGGATTATGACCGTGTCCCCCTCGCGCAGGTCTTTCAGGGCCACCTGGCCGAAGTTGTGCAAGGTTGCCAAGCCGACCTCGGAGCCTCCCACGAATACGGGGGTCAACTCCGCGAAAGGGGTCGCGCGTCCGGTCTTGCCGATGGAGACCTTGATGGCGCGCAGGAGCGTCGTGCGCTCCTCCGGCGGGAACTTGTAGGCGATCGCCCACCTCGGTGCACGGGAGGTGGACCCGAGCAGGGCACGCTCGCGGAAGGAGTCGAGCTTTATCACTGCCCCGTCTATCTCGTAATCCAGGCTGTGCCGATGCTCGATCCAGTTCGCCACCTTCGCGGCCACGGCCTCGATGCCGACGATCCGCTCGATGTTGGGGTTGACCGGAAAACCCAGACCGCGCAGGTAATCCAGCGAATGGAGGTGGCTGTCGAACTCCACCGTCGACGCCTCCCCCACCTGGTAGGCCCAGAAGGAAAGATGCCGGCCGCGGGTCACGCGAGGATCCTTCTGGCGCAGGGAGCCGGCCGCGGCGTTGCGCGGGTTGGCAAAGATCTTGTCCCGGTGCTCGGTGATATCCCCTTCCTGCTCGGTGGCTGCCCGAAGAACCGCCTCGTTGTGGCGGTTGAAAACGGAGAGCGGCATGTATATCTCGCCGCGCACCTCGAGGAACTCAGGTGGGGAGCCACCCGGAAGCCGATGGGGGATGGCCTCGACCGTGAGCACATTGGCTGTGACGTCCTCTCCCACCACGCCGTCCCCGCGGGTGGCCGCCCGGGTGAGAACGCCATGCTCATAGGTGATGGACATGGCCAGGCCGTCGATCTTGAGTTCGAAGGCCATCTCGATCTCGGACGCGCCCGTCTCGAGCGCGAGCCCGGCGGCTCGCAGGCCGCGGACGGTCCGCTGCGCCCAGGCGTCAAGTTCGTCGAGAGAGAATACGTTGTCGAGGCTCTGCATCGGCACGGCATGCACCACCGGGGCAAAGAGCTCGCTCGCGAAACCTGAGACCTTGCGCGTCGGGCTGTTCGGATCCAGGAGATCCGGGAACCGCTCCTCCAGCTCCGCCAGCTCGCGATAGGCCTGGTCGTAGTCGAAGTCGCTTACTTCGGGAGCGTCCAGGATGTAATAGGCGAAATCCCACTGCCTGACCAGGGAGGCAAGGTAGGACATGCGCCTGGCGGCCTCTTGCCGGGAGAACGACGGATCCGCTGGCGGCATGCTATTCCTCCCCATTCCCTCCGTGTCGGCTTCGGAAGTCCTCAGGCGACGATCGCCGCACCGAGAACCTCATCGTCACGATAGAACGCGATGGTCTGCCCGGGGGCGACTCTCTTGACCGGGGAGTCGAAGACGGCGTGGCCGATCCGGTAGACGGCTGGTGCGGGTCTCCCGTGAGACGAGGTCTGGCACTGGATCCTCTCGCCTTCGGGCACGGGGTCGCCGGTAAAAGTCGGCCCCGAAAAGCGGACTTCGTTCACCAGCGTCTCTTCGAAGGCGCCAAGCACGACTTCACCGCGAGCATGGTCCACCTCCACCACATAGCGGCGTGCGGAGTCGCCGGCGGTTCCGAGGCCACGCCTCTGGCCGATGGTGACCGCCTCGATCGATGGAACCTCACCGAGAGGTTCTCGCGAGCCTGATGCCACCAGGCGTGCAGGGTGGAGGTAGGTGCGCCCGCCTAGGAACTCGACCCGCGAGGTGGTCGAGGCTATGAAGCAGACGTCTTGGGAGTCCGCCTTTGCCGCCGTTGAAAGGCCGGCGTCCCGCGCCACTCGGCGGACCTCGGACTTCTCGAACTCGCCGATTGGCAGCAGCAGCCTCTCGAGGCGCTCCTGGGAGAGCATGGACAAAACGTAGGACTGGTCCTTCGACACATCCAATCCCCGCAAAAGCCGCCAGCCGTACGGCCCCTGGGTCACGCGCGCATAGTGGCCGGTCGCAACCTTGTCGAAGCCCAGCCTCACTGCGCGGTCTATGAACAAGTCGAACTTCACGCGCCGATTGCACTCGATGCACGGGTTGGGGGTGAGCCCATGTGCATGGGCGTCCACGTAGGGCTGTACCACCGACTCCTCGAACTCCTCCGTGAAGTTGAAGACGTGGTGGTCGATGCCGATGCGCGCCGCCACACGGCGGGCATCCTCCACGTCGGAGACCGAGCAGCAGCCGGAATCACTGATCCCGCCCCAAAGCTTCATCGTGGCACCGACGACATCATGCCCCGCCTCCTTGAGCAGGAGCGCGGCCACGGATGAGTCGACGCCCCCGGACATGGCCACCAGGACCCTCATCGCGCGGCTTCCCCGGCCGTCGGTGAGGCGGGCGAAGCCCCCGCATCGAGCTTCATGAAAGAACGAATCCGCAGTCAAGCCCGTCGAGCACGCTGGAGAGCACACTGGGGCGGTCCGACACGATTCCATCTGCTCCGCGCTTGACCAGGACTTCCATCTCGCGCTCGTCGTTTACGGTCCAAACGTGAACCGCCTTGCCGGCCGCATGAGCCGCCTCCATGAATTCCTCGGTGGCCAGCTCGATCTCTCCATAGAAGCGCGGGATCTGGAAAGCCACGTACGGCGCCGACTTGGCAACCTCCACCGCCGAGTCAGGATCGGTGGCAAGCGCGAAATAGAACTCGCTCACCTCTCCCGGTCCCGCGGAAGTGGCAACCGACGGGTTGTACTTTCGAACCGAAAACAGCGAGGAGTCCCTGAAGGAGGCAACCATCACACGGTCCTCGGCTCGGGCGGCGAGGATCTCCTCGACCACCTGCCCCTCGTAAGGCTCGGCATTGGGCGGCGCCTGTTTGATGTCCACGTTCACGATGGCCGTAGGGAACGCCCGCAGCACTTCGGAGAAGCGCACGACGCCAAAAGCAGGGTCTCGCGGAGCTCGGCCCCGGTACGTGTAGCTCTTGGTGCCGGCACCGACGGTCGTCGCCTCGCCGCTGCCGGGCACGTACCAGTAGGCGTTGTCCAGCTCGCTCAGCTCCTGCCACGTGAGCTGGGCGACCAGCCCTTCGCCCGAGGAGGTCCGGTCGATGCTCTCGTCGTGCATTACGACCAGCACTCCGTCGCGAGTGCGGTGGAGGTCCAGTTCCAGTCCGCCCAGACCGGCTTCGAGAGCCCTCGACATCGCCCACAACGTCGACGAAGGCCCCTCCAGTGCCCCGCCCTGGTGGGCGTAGCCAATCACCCTCCTGGAAAGCCAATCATGAGACACGCCTGGCACCCGCCTACGCCGCTAGATTTACCCCTACATGCTAGATCACGTCCTCCTCGAGCTTGTCTCTGTGGTTCGCGAAGCAGTCGAGGACTCGATGCTCGAGCAATCCGACCTCGACGAGAGAATGCTCTTCGACGTTTGGGGCGGCGATATCGACTACGAGGCAAGCTACACGATCCCCGGGGAGCCGGAGCCTCCCCGAGTCCGCGCCGACCTCTCCTTCGCCTGGTCCACCTTCAGCCAGAGCGCATACCGGGCTTGGTGGATGGGCCAGCCACTACCCGAGCCGCCCGGCCTGGAGATGGGGGTCTCCTTCCGCTTGCAGATGCTGGATGCCGCTCCCGACCTCGAGGGGGCGATGCTACTTTTCCCCGAGTCCGCGAGCGTAGGGGATGTCCTGACCTTCGAGCGCGCCGGACTTCTCCACTCGAGCTTCCACGAACCCCAGCTTGGCCACGTGCATCACTCGCTCGAAGTTCCCTACCGCGCCGAGCTGATGCTCGCGGAGGAGATGCTTTCGGACCCTCTCGCCCTCAAGGCCGCTCTCGACCCCTTGGGCCGCTGGCTCGCCTCGTCGCTGGTCGGCCTCTCCGACCGCTACCTTCACTAGCCGAGCAACGCTCCGGCCAGCTCGGATAGGCGCACCGCAGGCCTGGCGCCGAAGTGCGAAATCACCTCCGCGGAGCAGAGGCAACCAAGCTCTCCACTCGCATAGAGGCCCAAACCGCCCTCCGCGGCAGCGAGGTACCCCGCGGCGAAAAGGTCCCCTGCACCCGTGGTGTCAACAACCTCGGTGGAGAACGCCGGCACTTCGGCTCGCTCCGATCCCCTGTATACCAGGGCGCCCTGGGCGCCAAGGGTGACCGCGCCCTCCGGAACCAGCTCGGCCAGGCGGTCCACCGCACTCGCCGCATCCGCGGCTCCGGTGAGTTCGCACGCCTCGCTCTCGTTGCCCAGGACCAGGCCGACTCCTCCCGAGTGAAGCATCTGATAGATCTCCGCCTTCCGGCGCTCGACAAGGTTCCGGTCCGAAAGCGAGAAGGCGATTCGCCGGCCCTCGAACGGATCGGCGAGCATCCTGTTCATGACTGAATCGGCCCCGGGCGAATCCAGAACGTAGCCTTCGAAGTAGACGATCCCCGGAGTGGGCTCCTCAAGAAGGGCTTGCATGGCCCGAGCGACGCCGGTGGAGGCACCAAGGTGGGTCAACATCGTGCGCTGGCCGCCCGGCGTGACGACCACTACGCAGTGGCCGGTCCTCTCACCGTCGTCGCCGTAGTGAACCGGTTCGAATTTCACCCCGGCGGCGGCGAGGTCCGCCGCGTAGGTCTCACCGAAGGCGTCCCTGCCGAGCGTTCCGATGAATGACGCATCGTGGCCGAGCGAGGCCACCCCAACGAGGGTGTTAGCCGCCGAACCGCCGGACGTCGCCTTCACCACGCTGAGGTGCTCGAGAATTCTCGCCGTCTCGGCCGTCTCGACCAGGACCATGGTGCCGGGTTCGAGCGAAAGCGCCTCGAGAAAGGAGTGCTCGGCCTCCACGAAGAGATCCACGATTGCGTGCCCCACCCCGATGATTGCCAAAGCCACTCTCCTTCGACCGCTGAGCCCGGCCCTAGGGGACCGCCCAAACAGCCTAAACCTCCGGCGGCTCACCCCAACTCCGCCCGCGGACACGCGTCTCCACCCAGTCGTTGCCTACCCCTCGACCACCCGATTCGAAAGAGGCTCCCGCCATTCGGGCTTGGCGCGCGGCCTTTTTTAACCAGCGGGCGGGTCCCTACCCGCCGGCGCCCGCTCCACAACCCCAACTCCGGGCCTGGAGCTCCGAATGAACCCCCCACTCGCCGCCCGGCGGTTCGCAAACGACGCCCAATGCCGGTGCCATCAACTACGGTGGGGCGGGTGAGCAATGCCAGCTATCGCCTATCAGAATCCATCCGCCCAAACCGCTACCGCCTCTCTCTGGCGCCCGACATCGAGGCCGCTAAGTTCGCCGGGACGGTGGAGATCGACGTCGACCTCGACCACCCCACCAGCGAAATCCGCCTGAATGCCGTGGACCTGGAAATCTCCGCCGCGCACGTAATGACCGGCGGCGGGCAGCTCGCGGCCACGGTCTCCTTGGACCCCGAAAACGAAATGGTCGCCCTCAGCCTCGACTCCCCCGTAGGGCCGGGTCAGGCCACGCTCAAGCTGGCCTTCACCGGTGTGCTGAACGACCTCCTGGCCGGCTTCTACCGCTCTAGCTACAAGGACGACGGCGGAAACACGGTTTGGATCGCGACCACACAGTTCGAGTCCACCGACGCGCGCCGGGCCTTCCCCTGCTTCGACGAGCCGGCCATGAAGGCGGTCTTTGAGGTAGAGCTGACCGTGGACGCGGGCCATCTCGCCATCTCAAACGGAGCCGAGGTCTCCAGCGAGATATTGGGAGACGGTCGCAAACGGGTGTGCTTCGAGCCGACCATGGCCATGTCCAGCTACCTCGTCGCCTTCATCGTCGGGCCCCTCGTCGCAACCGAGCCTCGAATGGTTGGTGGCACGCCGCTCCGGGTGGTCCATCGCCCGGGATGGGAGAAGCTGACCACCTTCGCCCTGGATGCCGGCGCGCACGCGCTGGAGTTCCTGCAGGACTTCTTTTCAATCCCCTACCCCGCCAGCAAGCTCGACCTGATCGCGATCCCCGACTTCGCCTTCGGCGCCATGGAGAACCTCGGTGCAGTGACTTTCCGTGAGTCCGCGCTCCTGGTCGATGCTCAGGCTTCCTCACAGCCCGAGCGTGAGCGCATCGTCGACGTGGTATCCCACGAAATCGCCCACATGTGGTTCGGCGACCTGGTGACCATGAAGTGGTGGAATGGGATCTGGCTGAACGAGGCCTTCGCCACCTACATGGAAACCCTCACCACCGACCACTTCGAGCCGGCCTGGCGGAAGTGGAACTCCTTCGGCATCTACCGAGCCGCGGCCCAGGCGAAGGACTCGCTGCACTCCACGCGCCCGATCGAATATCCCGTCGCCAAACCAGCCGACTGCGCTGCAATGTTCGACGTCCTCACTTACGAGAAGGGCGGCAGCGTCCTGCGAATGCTGGAGCGCTACCTCGGAACCGATCGGATGCGCCAGGGGATCTCCCACTACTTGAACAGGTACAGCTACTCAAATGCCGAGACCACCGACCTCTGGGATGCCCTAGAGGAGGTCACCGGTGAGCCGGTTAGGGCCATAATGGACAGCTGGGTCTTCCAGGGCGGGTTGCCGGTCGTCGAGGTGAGTGTGCGTGGGAACGAGATTTGGGCACGTCAGGCTCCGTTCTCCTTCCTGCATGAGCGCCCCGAGGACTCCGCCATCGGCGAGAGCTGGATGGTCCCCCTCTCGGTGCGCAAGCTCAACGACTACGACGACGTTCGCCAGGTGCTCTTGACCGGGGAGGAGCAGTCGATCGGCTATCTCTCCGAGGGGGTGCCTGTGGTAAATGCGCACGGCCCGGGCTACTACCGCGTTGCCTATGCCGAGGAGCTACTGACGCGTATCCTCGATTCCTTCTCGCACCTCGACGAGCTCGAGCGCTTCAATCTGGTCTCGGACTCGTGGGCCATGGTGGTCGCGGGTCGCGCGCCCTTCTCCAGTTTCCTCTCCATAGCCTCGGCGTTTTCGGCCGGAGCCTATCCCGAAGTGGCGGGCTGGACCACGATCCTCGGGGGGCTGCGGGCCGCGGCCACGGCCCTCGGGACCGGGCCGGACTCGCAATTGGTCGCCACCGCAAAGCGGCTGATCGAGCCGATACTTGCGAAGCTCGGCGCAGCGCCCGTGGTCGGCGAGCCCGAGACGCACGGGGTTCTGCGCGCGCGGATCCTTGATGCGATGGGCACGCTGGTCCGCGATCGCGAGGTAATCGAGATGGCCCGCGAGGCGTTCCGCGCCGAGATGTCCAAGGAGGGTCCGCTCGAGCCGTCCCTCGCGGTGGCGATCCTCGATACGGTGGCGGTCAACGGAGACGAGGCTGACTACGCGTTCGTGTTGGATCGCTTCCGCCACCCCGAAAGCCCCATCGACGAGCAGCGATTCCGTTCGACCCTAGCCTCCTTCGAGGTCCCCGCGCTTGTCACCCGCACACTTGCCATGACGCTCGATGGCATTCGCAGCCAGGATGCCCCCTTCGTGATCGCCCGTATGCTCGGAGACGCGGCCACCCAGGCACTTACCTTCGACTTCATGGTGAGCAACTTCGAGCGCATGGTGGAGATCTACCCGGAATCCACGATCGTGCACATGCTGGAAGGGGTCTCGGCTCTGTACAGCCCCGAAATGCGGGATTCGGCTGAGCGCGTGCGCGGCTTCCTCGCGACCGCCCAGGTGCCTGAGGCGGGCAAGCGCGTCGCACAGATCGCCGAGCGGTACGAGGCCAACCTGGCCTTGGCCAGGCGCCTGACAGAGGAGCTTGCATAGGCCCATCGAAGCCGCCCAGCTCAGACACAGGTCAATTTCAGGCCATGTTTACCCGCGGGTGAATAGCATTGCGCACACGATGGTCGCAAAGCGCAACTGCCGGGAAGCAGCGGTAACGGGGACGATGCCGTCCGACGCCGGTTTAACGAGTTCGGTCTCCGGGGAGGATGCCGGCCGATGAAAAGGCGGGCGCGCATCGCTTTCAAGGTGTTGGTGGTGCTGGTCGCCGTCGTCGTTCTGGCGGGCGGTGGCTTCGCCCTCTATGGGCAGATCCTTCTCGACCGTGTCCACCGCGTCGTGATCAAGTCCGAGGCACCCCAGAAGTCGGGCCAGCCCATCAACGTGCTGCTGATTGGAAACAACACCCGCACCGGCCTTAGCCCTGCGGAGGCAAAGGCCTTCGGGACGGCCAGCCAGGTCGGCGGGGGCAGGGCCGACGTGGCGATGATCGCCCATTTCGACCCGAAGACCAAGCAGGTGACGCTGCTCTCAATTCCCCGGGACCTCTTCATGCCTATTCCGGGCACAACCCGCCTTCAGCGGGTCGACGCGGCGCTCAACCCGACGGCCAAGACCGGGGGCAAGGAGAATCCCGATCAGCTGGTGCGCACCATAGAGTACGACCTGGGCATACCCATCCAGCACTACGTAGAGCTGAATTTCGACACCTTCCAAGGGGTGGTCAACGCGCTGGGCGGCATCCGCATGTACTTCCCCATGCCGGTCCGCGATCGCGAATCGGGCCTCAACGTGACCACGGTCGGCTGTCGGACATTGAACGGTTATCAGGCGCTGCAGGTGGTGCGTGCCCGCCACCTCGATTACAGGACTCCGCAGGGCGTCTGGGTGCGCGACCCGCTAGGGGACCTATCGCGCACGCGGCGAGACCACATCTTCCTCAAGGTGCTGGCCGAGCAGGTCAAGTCCCGGGGCCTATCCAATCCGGTGCAGGACCTGAAACTGCTCCAGAGCGTGTACCCCTACCTGACCCTTGACTCGGCTTTCAGCGAGTCGGAGCTGCTCTCCCTGGTTCTCACGTACCGGCATTCGGACCCCGCCACCGCTCCGACCGGCACTCTGCCGGTCGCATTCGAGGGGGGAAACACGGGCTATGTGTACGCCGGGGCCAACTTCGGCTCGATCGTCTTCCCGCAGGAGCCCGCCGACAGCCAGTTGATTGCTCAGCTCACGGGACTCAAAGCTCCGTCGATCGCGCCGTCCAAGATCAGGATCGCGGTCGTCAACGGGTCACATTCCTCTTATCTGGCCGGCCAAACCACCCAAGGGCTGAAAGCCCTCGGCTACCAGGCCACCTTGGCGGGTTCCGCGACCCCTACTGGCAACCCGGCCGAGTCTTTGATCTTCTACACCCCGGGCAACATCGCAAAGGCGGAGGTGCTGCGAGCCTCCCTGGGGGGCTCGGTGATGATGGGCGAAATCCCCTCCACGGGATACGGGACGCCCATCGAACTCCTGGTCGGAGACCAGCTAACCACCGCTATGAAGGTTCAAAATGGCGCGACGTCGGGCAAGGCTTCACCCAGCACGGCGGCCAGCAGCTACACGGCGAGTTCGAAGTCCACCACCTCGACCACGACCGCCGCCGCCGGGACGCAGGCTTCCCCCTCGACCACGATCCCCGACATAACAGCGGCCACCCAAGTGAATACTCGGCAGACCCCCGAGCCCTGGGACCCGAGAGCCTGCCCGGCATAAAGCCAAGACAACGGCGCGCCTCTCCAGCAAAAGGCGCGGACTGCCTTTGTCCAATCGGCCTGCAAACCCGCAGCCACCGCGAACTCAGATTGCCTCCGACGGCGCCACCTGGGCGTAGTATTGCTCGGCCACCGGCCAAAGGGGGCTGGATCTCCCCGCACCGGGAAAACGATGCAAGCCATGCGGTCCCCGCGCGTACCCCGAGTGGTGCCGCTCAGCTTTGTCAGGATGCGATCCAGCCCGTCGATTAGGGCGTGGACCATCGACTCATATATCGCGCCGCATATCCCGACCGAGTCGCCAGGGTGCCCAGAAGCGCTGTGGGTCCTGCTATCTCCGGTCGGCGCCTGATGTGAGCCAGATCCTCTTGATCGTCCGGCGAGAACACCCGGCAGCGGCATGAATGACGGCGCCGAAAGTGTACGCGCCGGTGATCTCGGCGGTGCCATTGCCGGCAGCCAATTCCGCCGTGAAGCCGTGGCCTCGGTCATCTGAAAGGAGCGAGCGATGTCGGGGGCGGCGGCTCCCTTGCTCAGCATGTCTTGCCTACACCACACTTTTTTAATCGGCCGCGTGCCGCGGAAACTCGGACCATTGGTCCTGTTTCCCTTTGTGCAGGTCCCGAGTCGCATTCAAGCCGGACCGGTTTAGACAGTGCGAGTCGTTATGGCCACGCCCTCGAGCTCACTATACAAAGCGCGGCGTAGAGGGCAAGCACCGCGACTGGACCACACCACTCCCGCGATCACCGCCAATAACCCGAGCTAGCCTTGAGTTCGTGCAGGGAGAAGTTACCCCAATCGTCTATCTCGTTGGAGCTGGTCCGGGCGACCCTGGACTGCTTACCTTGCGCGCCAAGGAGGTACTCACCGAGGCCGACGTCGTAGTCTACGACCACCTTGTGGATGTAGGAATCCTCGCACTCGAACCGGCCGGAGCAGTATTGGTCGACGCAGGAAAGAAGCCCGGCCAGTCAGCCCGGCAAGCAG
>JAJZNF010000064.1 GCA_021847985.1 Actinomycetes bacterium
TCGGGGATCACCGGCGTCGAACAGCGCGCGGTCCAGGAGGCCGCGGAATATGCGGGCGCGCGCAAGCCGGCCTACATCATCGAGGAGCCGATGGCGGCTGCGATTGGTGCCGGGCTGCCGATTCACGAGCCAACGGGCAATATGGTCGTCGACATCGGTGGCGGGACCACCGAAGTGGCGGTCATATCGCTGGGCGGAATCGTGACTTCGAAATCGATTCGCATCGGCGGCGACGAGCTGGACGAGGCGATCATCACCTACATCAAGAAGGAGCACAGCCTCGCCCTTGGCGAGCGCACGGCCGAAGAGATGAAGATGGCGCTTGGCTCGGCGACCGTACTTGACGAGGAGTTCCAGGCAGAGATCAGGGGACGCGACCTGATCACCGGCCTCCCTAAGACCATCGTCGTCTCCACCAAGGAAATTCGCAAGGCGATCGAGGAGCCGATCTCGGCGATCGTCGATGCGGTCAAGTACACGCTCGACAACACACCCCCCGAACTTGCTGCGGACATTATGGAGCAGGGGATAGTGCTGACGGGCGGCGGCGCCTTGTTGAACGGCCTGGATAAGCGATTGCACGAAGAGACTGGAATGCCCATAGTGGTGGCCAATAATCCCCTCCAGTGTGTCGCGTTGGGCTCAGGTCAGTGTCTTGAGGAGTTCGAGGCACTCAAGCGGGTGCTGATCTCATCCAGCAGCCGCTAGGAGGGACTGCCCTGCCCGGTGGCCAGTCCTCTCTTTAGACGCCCGCGCATAACGCTCATAGTCGTCCTGCTTATCTCGCTTTCGCTCATCTCGACGAGCTATCGAGGCCAGCCTCCGGCGATTTCTTCGGCTAAGGGCCTGGTGCGCGGCGTTTTCACCCCATTGCGTCAAGCCGCTTCGGCGGTGGTAACGCCCGTCTATGACGTGGTGGCAGGAGCATTTGAATACGGCTCCGTCAAGCGTCAGAACCGGCAACTTCAGAACGAAGTGGCGCTGTTGAAGAATCGCCGCTACGCGGACGCGGGAGCCCAGGCGGCGCTTACGTCGCTAACGGCCACCCTGAAGCTCAGCTTTGCGACCAACATCAAGTCCACTCCCGCGCAGGTCATCTCCTATACCCCATCCAACCTTCAGTTGAGCGTGGAGATCAACAAGGGCTCCCACCAGGGTGTCCGCGTTGGCAACCCGGTGGTGGCGGCCTACGGGTTGGTGGGCAGAGTCATAGCCGTGTCAGCGGATAGCTCCACGGTGCTCTTGGTCGATGACCCCAACTTTGCCGCGGGGGTGCGCATACAGCCCAGCCAACAGCTCGGTCTCGCTGTTGGCCAGGGATCGGCTGGGTCCTTGGCGGTTCAACTCGTCGATCCCGGGACCGTGCTGAAGAAAGGCCAGCTCGCCTTCACAAGCGGGCTGCAGGGCGAGATCTATCCGGCCGGTATACCAGTCGGTCGCGTAGCTTCCGCCTATACCCCTCCAGGCGCGCTGGAGGAGCACGTCGCGCTGACGCCTGTTGTTGATCTGGCGCGTCTTTACTATGTCTCGGTGCTCGACTGGCTTCCGGCGGGGGCCCCATGACTTTCTCCAAGGTCATCAAGCTCGTTCTCTTGGGAGTCACCTTCGGGGTGTTGCAGCGGTCGCAGCTCGGGACTGTCGTGATCAGTGGAGTCCACCCGGACTTTCTGATCGCCGCTTCTGTCACCTTCGGGCTGATAGAGGGACGTGAGGCCGGTGCTATTGCCGGGTTCGTCCTAGGACTAATGGCCGATTCCTTCACGGCGGTCCCATTTGGTGTGTCCAGCCTGGTCTATGCAACCGCCGGCTATTTCGCGGGAATGATCGAAGTCACCTCACTGCCGGAGTCGCGCGTAGTGGATGTGCTGGTTGCCGCAGCGTGCGCGGGTGGGGGAGAGGTGTTCCTCTACGCCGTTCTACAGGTTCTGGGCTTGCACACGATATTGGAGCAGCGGCTTGTCTCGACAGTGGTGGTGCAGCTGATTATGGGTGCGATCTTCGCCCTGCTGCTCGCTCCGCTCATGAAGCGGTTGCTCAGGATCGGGGCCGAGGAGCGGCCGCCCTCCCGCAGGGCGTTTTGATTTTTCTGTGCGTTAACAGTCGTCTTATTGGCCCTTTGTAGGTTGGGTTGAGGGAGGCGTGGTGAGTTTTTTCGACGCGGAGTCGCCTAAGTCGGGCGCGCTGTCGCAGCGAAGGCGGGTGCGGGCGATGGGCTTTGCCGTCTTCGCCCTTTTCGCGGCGCTCGTTGCTCGCCTTTACTCCCTTCAGGTGTTGCAGAGCCCGACATACAAGGCGCTTGCTAACCAGAATCAGACCCGCCAGATCATCACAGCGGCTCCCCGCGGACTTATCGTCGATCGAAATGAAAACCTCCTGGTGGGGAATCAAGTGGTCGAGTCGATAACCATTGCTCAAAACACGGTAGCGACCAATCCTGCGGTTCTCGGGCGTCTCGCAAAGCTCCTTGGGGTGCCACTTTCGCAGGTCAAGCTGGCCGTCAACAACCCGAACAACAGCCCGTATTCCCCGATTCCGGTCGCCCACAATGTCGCCAAGGCCAAGATCATTTATATAAAGGAGCACCCGGGGCAGTTCCCGGGCGTTTCGAGCTCATTGAGCACGCAGCGGGTATACCCGGAGGGTTCCACAGCTTCCCAGGTCCTGGGGTATGTCTCTCAGATATCGCAATCCGAGCTGGCCAAGGCCACCGCGCAGGGCTATCAGGCCGGGGACCAGATCGGACAGGCCGGCGTCGAGGCGAGCTTCGAGAACTATCTGCGCGGAGTCCCTGGCAAGAAGACCCTGCAGGTAAATTACGCGGGCCAGGTGGTGGGGACGCTCGCGAACAAGCCCGCCAAGCCAGGCGACAACGTCGTGCTTAGCATCGACCTGAACCTGCAGAAGGCGGTCCAGAACGCGCTGGCAAATCAGATACATGCGCTCACCAACACCTTTGACCCGGTCTTCAGGCGTTACCTGACAGGGCTTTCCGGTTCGGCGGTGGTGGAAAATGTCAACAACGGCCAAGTGCTGGCCATGGCCTCTTATCCGACCTACAACCCGTCCGTGTGGGTTGGAGGAATATCCCAGACCAACTACAACCAGATAACCTCGCCCGCCTCCGGCGACCCCATCCTCAACCGGACCATTGATGGCCTTTATACCCCGGGTTCGACATTCAAGCTGGCGACTGCTTCGGCCGCGCTGTCGAGCGGACTGATTACGCCGTACTTCTACTACAACGACACTGGCGTCTTCAACATCCCGAACTGCAAGCCGGGGAGCGGATTGTGCACCTTCCACAACGCTGGTTACGAGCACCTCGGTGTGATCAACCTGACCACCGCACTCACGGCGTCCGACGATGTCTTCTTCTACAACCTGGGTTACATGTTCTATGCGAACATGAACAAGTTCGGCAAGACCCCCATCCAGAACATGGCCGCTAAGTACGGTTTTGGATCTCCGACCGGCATCAACCTTCCCGGCGAGGCTTCAGGCATGGTCGATTCGCCGCAGTTGCGGGCTCAGTTGCACAAGCTGTATCCGTCCGCGTACCCATACACCTCCTGGTATACCGCTGACCAGATTGAGATGGCCTTCGGCCAGGGGGAGACCCTGGTGACGCCACTGCAGCTGGCCAATGCATACGCAACTTTCGCGAACGGCGGGACCCGCTACGTTCCCCAGATCGCGGTGGGAATAGTGAACCAGAACGGCAAGCTCGTGAAGAAGTTCAAGCCCAAGGTGGTCGATCGTGTGCCACTGAGCCCGCTGGACCACAACACGATGCTCACGGGATTTGAGGGGGCGCTCGGAAATCCCCTTGGCACCGCCTACGGCACGTTCATAGGCTTCCCGTTGAATACGTACCCGCTGGCGGGCAAGACGGGAACCGCCTCGGTCTCGGGTCAGGAGCCGGATGCGCTCTTCGTGGCGTTTGGCCCGCTGCCGAGCCCCAAGTACGTCGTGGTCGTGGTGATTGGGCACGCGGGATACGGAGCGACGGGCGCGGCGCCGGCGGCCAGGGCCATCTTTCAGTACCTCATGAAGCACAACGTCGGCAAGCCGGTCTTCTCGATGCCGCACATTCCTGCCGGGGCCACCACCTATGCGCGCTACGGCGTTGCCACGACAACAACCGTGCCTGCCTCTACGACCACCACAACATCTAAGGCCGGCACCTCGGTGCCCAGCACTACCAGCAAAGGCTGAGACCACCGGCCCAGCCGGCGCCACGCGCCGCCACTCCGGGTCCGGCTAGACTGGATGCAAATGGCAGCCTTTGTACTTTGGATAGCGCTTCTGGCCGCGGGCACAG
>JAJZNF010000059.1 GCA_021847985.1 Actinomycetes bacterium
CGCCGCTCAGGCACTGAAAGAAGATTCAGGAATTCCGCCCAGACCTTCCATAGCAGGTCCTTGTCGACCAACCCGGTTTCGCCCGCGATCAGCTCGTCCAGGATCATTCCGTCGGCCAGGCTGATTACCAGCCGCATTCCCCCCTGGTCGATGCTGACCCCCATTTGGGCGAAAACCGCCGCCATCTGCTGCCGGAACTCGTCGCGGAACTCGCTCACAACATTGGCGAGCTGCTCGTCGCCTGACGAGATGAGATATATCTCGATCCGTGCACGCTGGCGCTGCCTGTATTGAGGTTCGACGATCCACCTTTCGACCGCAGTGACGACAAGCCGCACCACCGATTCGACGCCCGGTTCCAGTTCGCTCCCGAGCTCCGCCAGGCGCTCGAGAAAGATGGCGTCCAAGGCGCATATTTGCCTGAAAACCGCCTCCAGGAGCGCATGTCTGGTGCGGAAATAGTTCGAGGTCGAGCCTTCGGGGATGCCCAGCTCCCTGTCCACGGCCCGATGCGTAAGTGCCCGGGCACCGTGGGTCCCAAGGATCTTGATGGCTGCGTCGACCATGTCGGTGGCCCGACCTTCGGTCCTCTCCGGCGACACTGGCCACACTCCCTCTGCAGATCCGGAAGCTTCCGCGCTCTACCAACCGCGTGCGCCGCGGATGTCGTTTCACATAGTAGTTAGCAGAAACTAACCGGCCAAGAGAAAGCGGCGAATCGAGGGGCAAAAGTGGATCACCACGCTGCCACCCGGGTCCCGGGCCTGCGCTCGGCGCCGATGCTAGCACAGGCGGGCCAAGCGGCGGAGTCCGAGTCGAGGCGGTCGGGTGTGGTGCTCGGGCTGGCCCGTGCAGGTGCCGGTGCCGACGCAGAGGCCGGTGCAGGTGCGGCACGCTCCCCCCGCTGGCCTTGCGCAGACCTATCCGGCGTAGGCGGTTATTGCCTTGCGCTGGACCACCAAAATGAGCGTGCATGCGATGACCGGAACGAGGACGGACGCGGTCATCAATTGATAATCCAGGGCGCCGGCAACCGCGCCCAACAGAGCCGGCGAGATGGCCGAAACCATGGCGACGGTTGCGAACATTCCGGCATTGGCCGCAGCGAGCTGCCCATCACGTGCAGCGGAGGCCACCAGCGATAGCGCCAGTGGAAAGATGACGCCATGGGGCACCCCTAGAAGTACCATTGCCACGAAGAACACCGCTGCGGGCCCGCCCAGGCTTAGCATGACCAGGCCCGCGATCGTCAAGGCTATGCATGCCGCGAAGACGGCGAGCTTGGCCTTGATCGGGGACAACCTCATGACGACAACCCGGCTTATCAGGGATGCGACAAAGAAAGTGGTAAAGCCCAGCTGGCTGTGCGCCGCGTTCATGCCGAACTCGTTCCTGGCCACCAGCGCTCCGAAGACCGTCACCATGGCGAACGGCACGCTGTAGAGAAGCTGCATGATCAGCGCCACTCGCCCAGCGGAGGTGCCGAGGAGGACTTCACGCCCGGGGCGCCCTTTTCGCACCCTTGGGACCGGTTCACCGGGGGATGACGACGAGCGAGCCGGCATCTGTGTCGAAGGATCTTCGCCCGGTGTCACCGGATCGATCCTGGGATTCGCGGGCGGTCTGGGTGACGCCCGCTTGTGCACCACCCCTCCCTTGATGCCAAGCGCCAACGCCACCAGCGGGAAAGGGGCAAAGACGAAGAAGGCGATGCGAACGTCTTGATGGGACAGATACAGGATTGCAGCCTCCAGGAGCGGCCCTCCTGCCAGGCTGGCGCTCAGGACCGTTGCATACCGGGCAAGCTGCTTCTCCCGTCTTTCCTGGCCCACTTCCCCGACCGCGGTGGCCAAGCTGGGCGGCGTCACCCCGCCCGCCGCGCCGAGCAGCACCACGCCGAGAGCCATCTGGGCCATGGTTGTCGTGGAGGCAATGACGATGAGCCCTGCCGCCAGTACGACGGCCCCGGCCGCCACCATCGAGGCGGATGCCCGGTTTGCCAGCTTGGCGGCCAGCAGCCACGCGGCGAGCACCATGACCGCACCCGACACGGCTCCCAACGTGCCGACGGTTTCCGCGCCGGCGCCGAGACGGCTTTTGGCCAGCAGAGAGAAGGTCGTCAGGCCGGCGTTCTGCGCCGAGCGGAAGAGGGCGGCCGTCACCAGGAGTCCGGTGGCCGTCCATCGTGGGGACCAGCCGAGAACGCGCGGTCCGCCCTCCTTGTCAAAAGTTGACAATCGCAATACGCCTACCAAAGCCGGTCGATCGGGCCATGCCGGCACACGATCCGAATTGCCCCGCGCCTGTAAGGGTGCATCGGCCGCATCGCAGACAGTTTGGTTCCTTCTGCACCGAAACCGGTCCAGGCCGGGTCTCCTATCCTAGGCAATGCCGGCCGCGGGGATTCTCGTCAGGTTCCGACACGCCGCTCGTCTTTTCCGTGCACCGATTGCGGAGGTATTATTGATGCATGGGCTTCTTTAAGAAGACCCCCCGCCCTTCGTTCAAGCACATGCGCCAAGATGTGGACCCGGAAAAACCCTGGGTCGGGCCCCCGGATCACGTGCTTGCAACCGTGGCTCCACTGAGCATGATCCTGGCTCGTACAGATGACGTGGTCGTGGCTCTGGTGGGCGTATATGTCTATTTCGACAGTTTCGCCTTCACGATCTCCGTCCGGACCAAGCCCGGAACCGAAGTCGATATCAGCCATGCCTTCCGCGGCCGCTATGCCGGCGTAGCCGCACAGGACCAATTGCGCATCGAGCTTGCCTTTTCGGACGGTTCCCGGGTGACGGATTCGGATTACCCTTTCCGCCCATCCGAGGTTCAAGATCCGCCGGTGCGGGTCCTGCGACCGATGGGTGGTGGCGGCCAGTCATATCGTGCCGACCAGGACTTCTGGTCATGGCCGCTTCCGAGTCCGGGTTCACTCGACCTTTTATGCCAATGGGAATCCCAAGGGATACCCATAACGAGCTGCAGCACGGATGCTACCCCGATCCTGGAGGCATCTCACAAAGCGCTCCGTCTTTGGACCTAGCAGAGTTCAGACGCGAAGGGCGATCGAAGTCCCCATAGCGGTGCGTTCGTATGTGACGCCAGGGCCCACCTGAACACAGACCAGCGGCCGGGGGCGCCTCGGGCCCGGCGCTTGGCACCAGGGTCGGGCTGCTTGAGCGCGAGATTAGTCAACCCAGTACAGACGGCCCACTCCCCGCGTCGGCCACCTCCGCCGACGTTCCGACCGAGGGGTCCGGACGTGGGGAGGGTCCGGCATCGCTGCCGGACCCTCCAAATCGGGCGCCTGTGGTTTCGTACGGGTTCTCGTTGGACGAGAGCAGCGCCAGGATTTAGCTGCAGCCGCTGGTTGTCCCGCAGCTCGTGCACACGTAGCATGACCCCGACCGCTGCATCACGTTGCCGCACTGGTAGCAGTACGGGGCGTCCGACGGTGCCGCACGGGAGATCAGCGACGGCTTCTCCGGCTCCGCCGGCGCCGGGGCCGAAGCTACGACGTCCTCCCTCGCAACCCTGTCGCCGTAGTCGAAGTCCCCGGTGTCGACCTGCGGGAACAGCGTCGGCTGGGTGCGCTCCTGGGTGCTGAAGATCCCCAGGTCCGCGCGCTCGTCGACGGGCAAGTAGTCGATTGCGAGCCTGCGGAAGATGTAGTCAACCAGCGAGCTGGCGATGCGCAGGTCCGGATCGTCCGTCATTCCGGCGGGCTCGAAGCGCATGTTGGTGTACTTGCGCACGTAGGTTGCCAGTGGCACTCCGTGCTGGAGGCCCAGGCTGACCGATATGGAGAAGGCGTCCATGATGCCTGCAAGGGTGGAACCCTGCTTGGAGACCTTCATGAAGACCTCACCCGGGCGCCCGTCCTCATACTCTCCAACGGTGACGTAGCCTTCGCAGTCCGCCACCCTGAAGGCGAACGTCGACGAGCGGCGGCGGCGAGGGAGCCTCTCGCGGATGGGCTTCTTCACCACCACGGTCTGGGTGGCCAGGGCGGATTCCAGCTCTTCGATGCGGCTCGCGAGTTCGGCGTCCTGCGGGCTTGGCGCCTTGGTGTCGGACTTCTTGGAAACCGAGAGCGGCTGGCCCACCTTGCAGTTGTCACGGTAGATGGCGATGGCCTTCACGCCGAGCTTCCACGCGTCGATGAAGAGGCTCTCTACGTCCTCGACGCTCACGTCCTCGGGCATGTTCACCGTCTTGGAGATGGCGCCGGAGATGAACGGCTGAACGGCTGCCATCATCTTCACGTGCCCGAGGTAATGGATGGTGTTGTCGCCCATGGAGCAGGCGAAG
>JAJZNF010000013.1 GCA_021847985.1 Actinomycetes bacterium
ATGAACGCTTGGAGTAGGAAGAGCAGTACCGGGAGGATGAGCACGGTGGCCAGAATTGCGGCCGCTATCGCCCCCCAAGGCCCTCGGCGCTTCGGCCACCTCCGTTTGCGCATACGGGGCTGGGCGGGTTGAACCGGTGTGCGTTCGAGCAGGGCAGATTCGGAGCTCATCTTCTCTTTCTCGTCCGGGGTGCGAAAACGCGCAAGAGCCCCCGCGCGCCTCCCTGCGCAGGGGCTCTTGCAACCAGAGGGGCTAGGTCAGTTGACGATGTTGGAGGTGAACCAGCCGTTGATGGCGTTCTCCTGTGCGCCCCACTTGTAGGGGTTGACCACCTGGTACTTGACGCCCGAGAGACTGGGAACGGCACTCTCCGGGCTTACGCCCTGCAGAACGGGCCAGTAGAGGGAGTCCCCGGTCGGGTCTCCGCTCAGCTGAACCTTCTGGCCCGCGGGCGAGAGCACGAACTCGGCGAACTTCTTGGCCTCGGCGATCTCGGCGGCGGGAGCCTTGGCATCGATTCCGATGACACCCGGCAACAGCGTGGAGGGCGGGAGGAAGGCGGTCTTGATGGAGGGGTCCTTGAACCCCGCGCCGATGCCCGCCGAGCTCTGGATGAGCGCCAGCTTGATCTGGCCGGTGCTGAGCGCATGCAGGGTGTCACCGTTGGTCTGGAAGACCTGCAGGCCGTTCGCCTTCAGTTGGCTGTAGAACTGCTCACCCTTGGCGACCCCGCCCAGGTAGTTCATCATGCCCGCCACGAAGGGGAAGGTTGGCCCCGATACCGCCGGATCGTTCATTCCGATCTGTCCCTTCCACTGGGGCGAGAGCAGGTCGGACCATGAAGTCGGGGGAGCGCTGACGGTCTTGGTGGAGTAGACCAGGGTTCCAGCCATGGTGAGGCCGGTTGGGATGTAGCTCTTGTCCGCCGGAATCAGCTGTTGCGCGGCGCTGGTCCAGCTGACGTTGGGCTCCCAGTTCCTGAGGAGGTAGTGCTGCTGATCGAGGGCGGCGAAGGCCTCGTCGCCGTCCACCCAGAGCACGCCCCACTTGGGGTTGGCCGCCTCCGCCTGCACGCGGGCAAGCAGTGGTCCGGTGGAATCGTCGACCAGGGAGGTGGGAATTCCGGTCGCCTTCTGGAAGGCGGTGGTCATGGCGGAGTCGTATCCCTGTGCCGAGTAGACGACCAGGGGGACCTTGGCGGAAGACTTGGCCTGCTGCGACGACGAGCTCGTCGCCGAGGCACTGCTGCCGCACGCTGCGGCCAGCATCGGCAGCGCCGCCGCCGCGAGTCCCAGTCCCAGCTTCGATCTTGCCGGGATGCTCTTGTTATTGGTTGTGGTGTTCGTCACGGGACCACTTTGCACGGCACTCCTTTCCGGGAGGTGAAAGGCGGGTGAACCTTTGGGCGCATCCAATGGAATTCTTTGCAAAGAGAAGGTTTCCGAATCGGAGCCGCGCCGGCGGTCCGATCGGATCCGCATTTACGATGAGATGATGCTCCAGCCCGACACCAGGTACCTTTCCCAACTTTCCTTCCAGGCCACGGGGCCGGGGATTACGGTCTGTTTCGTCTGTGCCGGCAACATCTGCAGATCCCCGATGGCCGAGGCGGTTGCCCGGGCCAGATCGGTCGGGGTCCCCGGGTTCACGGGCCGCTTCGAGAGTGCCGGAACGGGGGGTTGGCACCAGGGGAGCGACGCCGATCCGCGCGCGCGCGCCGCCCTGGCCAAAGCGGGATACTCGCTGGTCGGTCATCGTGCCCGCCGCTACCAGGACGAGTGGACCGGCGCCATTTCGCTCGTGGTCGCCCTTGACGTCGAGAACCATCGTGACCTGGCATCCTTGCCCTCTCTGCGCAGGGATCCGGAGAAGTTGGTCCTGCTACGCAGCTTCTCCCCCGCCGGGGCAGCGGGCGGGAAGGCGCTCGACGTGCCGGACCCCTATCTCGGCGGTCCGGCGGAGTTCGAGGCGTCTCTGCGCATCATCGAGGAGTCGCTCCAGGGTCTGCTCGGTGCCTTGGGCGCAAGCCCGCGGGCTTGAGCCATTCGGAGGTTTGTCCCGCCGCCAAGTGCGCGGGTGCGATAGGTTTCTAGTCCGTGGAGTCTGAGACGACATCGAGGAGCCGGGTCCTGGCGGAGGAGTTGCGCGCCGAGTCCGACGACCTTCTCGAGGTGCTCGAAAACATCGGGGCGGAGGATTTTGAGACCCCCACCCCGGCCGAAGGCTGGGACATCGCCGACCAGGTGGCCCACCTGGCCTACTTCGACCGGGTGGCGGCACGTGCCATCAACGACCCCGAGGGTTTTGCCGATTGGCTAAGCGGCGTGGCAGTGGAGCCGTCTGTGCTGGAGAAGGGACAAGGCGAGATCGCCGCGCTTGCGCCACGGCTGCTGCTGAAGGAGTTCGGCGCCGCTCGGGAGGAGTACCTGGCTGCCGCCGTCTCGCATCCGGGCGCCCGGGTGGCCTGGTTCGGACCCGCCATGAGCAGCGAGTCGATGACCACAGCGCGCCTCATGGAGACCTTCGCCCACGGCGCGGACATCCGCGACGCCCTCGGCGAGCAGATCTTCTTTTCCGAACGCCACTTGAACGTCGTCTACCTCGGCTACCGCACCATCGGCTTCTCCTTTCGCAACCGGGGGCTGGAGCCGCCGGCGGGCGACATCGAGATCCGCGTGAGAATGCCGGATGGAAGTACGCGAAGCTTTGGCGAGGCCTCACCGGATGCAAAGGGCGAGGCGAACCGGGTGGCGGGTCCGCTGGGGGATCTGGCCTTGCTGGTGGTTCAGCGGCGCAATGCGGCCGACCTGAACCTGGAGGTCAGCGGGAACGACGCCCGGCGCTGGGTGGAAATAGCCCAGGCCTTCGCCGGGCCGCCCGGGCCAGGCCGTCCCCCCAAGGGCAATTGAGATTTCCGGCAAAAGCCGGCCGATGAGGAGGATCGAGGAGAAGTGAAGCTTGGACTGCAGATGGGCTACTGGTCGGCGGGGCCGCCGGCCGGAGCGGAGGAGCTGGTCCTGGAGGCGGAGAAGCTCGGGTTCGACTCCGCCTTCACCGCCGAGGCATACGGCTCGGACGCGCTCACCCCTCTGGCCTGGTACGGAGCCAAGACGACCCGTATCCGGCTGGGAACCGCCATCATGCAGCTCTCCGCGCGCACGCCGACCGCTGCCGCCATGGCCGCCATCTCCATGGACCACCTCTCCGGCGGCCGCTTCATCATGGGGATCGGAGCCTCCGGGCCCCAGGTGGTGGAGGGCTGGTACGGCCAGCCCTACCCCAAGCCTCTCAAGCGCACCCGTGAGTACGTGGATGTGGTGCGCAAGGTGATCGAGAGGGATGGCCCCGTCGTCTACTCAGGCGAGTTCTACCAGCTGCCCTATCCGGGAGGTCTGGGGCTGGGAAAGGCGCTCAAGTCCACCGTCCATCCGCTTCGCCGCGACATCCCGATCTGCCTGGCCGCCGAGGGACCCAAGAACGTGGCGCTGGCCGCCGAGATCGCGGACGGCTGGTTCCCCTTCTGGTTCTCGCCCAAGAACGACGGCTTCTATCGCAAGGCGCTGCAGGAGGGATTCGCCAAGCGTACCGACGGACGTGATTCCGCGGCCTTCGAGGTCATCTGTTCGGTGCCGGTCGTGATCGGCGATGACGTCGAGACGGCGGCCGACGCCATCCGTCCGATGATGGCCCTCTACATCGGAGGCATGGGCGCGAAGAACATGAACTTCCACGCCGAGGTTTTCGTTCGCATGGGCTACGAACGGGAGTGCGACCTCATCCAGGAGGCCTTCCTCGCGGGGCGCAAGGAGGAGGCGATGTCGCTGATTCCGCTCTCGATGATCGAGGACGTTGCCCTCGTCGGGCCGTTGGCAAAGGTCAGGGATGAGCTGTCGCGCTGGCGGGAGACCTCGATAACCACCCTGGTAACCGGCGGTAGCGTGTCATCGATCCGCCAGGTCGCCGAGCTGGTGCTCGGCTGAGCAGGACCCTGGTTCCGGGGAGTGCTCCCGGTGGAGTTGGGGTCAGCGCCCCGCGGATCTGAGCTCGTCGAAAGGCCTATTACCTACGAGCAGGGCGGATTCCCTGGCCAGGCGGTCGCGGTACGCCGATCGCGCCTGCTCTGCTTCGACGTAGGTGAAGCCGAGCGCCGTGCCCGGCCGGGCCTGCGCGACAAGATCGAGGTCCGCCAGGATGACAGTGGCGATCACCGGGTAGCCCCCGGTGACGGGGTGATCCGCCAGCATCACGATGGGCTCGCCTCCGGGTGGCACCTGGATCGATCCCAG
>JAJZNF010000220.1 GCA_021847985.1 Actinomycetes bacterium
CATGCGCCCGGCGAATCCAAGGGGCCGTTGGTGCCTGAGCGCCCGCCCGTCTCGCCTCTTGGGCTGACGGCGGCCGAAGTCGCCGAGCGTGTCGCGTCGGGGCTCGACAACGCGGCACCCGAGGCGACCTCCAAGTCGACCATGGAAATCATGCGGTCCAACATCATGACCAGGTTCAACCTGATCCTCGGCACGCTGCTGGTGGCGATCCTGCTGACGGGAGCGATCCAGGATGCCCTTTTCGGCCTTGTGATGGTCTTCAATTCCGGAATCGGGATCCTCCAGGAGGAACGGACCAAACGCACACTCGATCGCTTGGCGCTTCTATCGGCCCCGCATGTTCGCGTGCTGCGCGATGGAAGCGTGGCCGAGGTGCATCTCGAGCAGGTCGTGCTGGATGACCTGGTGTTGATGGCGCCAGGGGAGCAGATCGTCGCCGACGGCATAGTGCGGTCGGCCGAGGGGTTGGAGATCGACGAGTCGCTCCTGACCGGTGAGTCAGAGCCGGTTCCGCGTTCGGAGTCCGCGCCGGTGCTCTCGGGCAGCTTTGTCGCTGCCGGCACGGGCAGGTATCAGGTGACCGCGGTGGGGCAGCAGGCGTACGCCCGCACCCTCTCACGGGAAGCCCGTGCCTTTGCCACCACGCCGTCCGAGCTGATGAACGGGATCAACAAGATCCTGCGCTACGTGACATGGGCACTGTTCCCGGCAGCTGCCCTGCTGTTGGCGGGAGCGTTGCGGGCCGGCGGGCCGCTGAGGTCGGCGGTTGCCGGGATCGTCGCAGCACTGGTCGGAATGGTCCCCCAAGGTCTGGTGCTCCTGACTTCGATCGCCTTTGGGGTGGGGGCCGTGAAGCTTGCCCGGCGCAAGGTGCTGGTGCAGGAGCTGGCTGCCGTCGAGGGCTTGGCCCGGGTTGACGTGGTTTGCTTCGACAAGACGGGAACCTTGACGGACGGGAGCATCGTTTTCGAGCAGCTGATCGCCTTTGCCGAGAGCGAAGGGTTGACGGCGGCGGTCTCGGCTCTTGCCGCGCAGGAGTCCCCGAACGCAACGCTCGCCGCCCTTGCGGCCGCCTTCCCGTCCGATCCGCGATGGGAACGTGTCGGCTCCGTGCCGTTCAGCTCGGCCACCAAGTGGAGCTCGGCCACCTTCGCTGAAAATGGCACCTGGGTCATCGGCGCCCCCGAGATCATCGCCGGCTCCGATCCCAAGGCATTGGACACCGCCGAGGAGATCGCCGCCTCGGGACGGCGGGTCCTCGCACTTGTCAAGACCAGGGAGCCGCCGCGCAGTGGGGAGGTGCCGGCAGGGCAGGTCATGGCTCTGCTCGTCTTCGGCGAGCGGCTCCGGTCCGAGGCGGCCGGGGCTCTTCAGTACTTCGGGCGGCAGGGCGTCGCGATCAAGGTCATATCGGGCGACAGCCCGGCCACCGTTGGCGCCATTGCCGCGCGTGCGGGGGCCATGTTGCCCGATGCCAAGGCGGTGGACGCGCGGACACTTCCGGACACGGAGTCCGAGCTGGCCGATCTTCTCGAGCGCGAGTCCGTCTTCGGCCGGGTGACTCCGCATCAGAAGCAGGCCATGGTGCGCGCGCTTCGCTCGCGTGGCCACGTGGTGGCGATGACCGGCGATGGGGTGAACGACGCCTTGGCGCTCAAGCTCGCGGACATCGGCGTTGCGATGGGCTCGGGCACTGCAGCCACCAAGGCGGTGGCCCAGCTGGTGCTGCTCGACGGGGATTTCTCGACACTCCCGGGGGTGGTCGCCGAGGGACGGCGGGTGGCCGGCAACATCGAAAGGGTGGCCAACCTCTTCCTGGCCAAGACGGCGTGGGCGGCCCTGCTCGCCCTCTTTGCCGGAGTGGCCCTGCTCGGCTACCCTCTCCTGCCGCGCCACCTCACCGTGATCGATGCGCTGACAATCGGAACCCCCTCCTTCTTCCTGGCGCTGGCTCCGAACGCCCGCCGCTATATGCCGGGGCTCGTCGCCAGGGTGCTTCGCTTCGCGATCCCGGTAGGCGCCGTCGAGGCCGCCGGGGCGGCCACCGCCTACCTGATCACCTACGCCAACGGGGATCCCGTGGCCGTAAGCCGCACCGCGGTGGTGCTTGTCCTGCTTGCCGCCGGACTGGCGGTGCTGGCAGCAGCTTCGGCACCCTTCACCTGGTGGAAGGGGGTTCTCATTCTGGCGATGTCAGCGGGATTCGTGCTCCTTTTTCCTTTCGGCACCTTGCGCACCTTTTACGCCCTGAGCCTGCCCACCCATGACCTGGCGGCGGTGCTGCTTACGGCCTTGGCGACGGCCGTTTTGGCCGGACTCCTCGCCGTGTGGCTGAGGCGAGCGGCCGATGCGAGAGCTGCTCGGCCCTAGGCCAGTCGAAAGCGCGTCCGCGCCGATGCAAGAGGCGCTCAAGACGCGAGCGGGCGCCAGGTGCATTACTTGGGAACCGGCACCGCCCAGGTCCTTGTGCCACACTGAGGGCAGGTGAGGAGCTTCTTTCCCAGGCGATGAGGCGTAAGGGCCAAAAGGATGGGGGAGGGGCTGAAGCGGGCGGTGCAGTCCTGGCACTCGTACTCGACGTTCTTGCCCCGCATGGCCTGCACCCCGATCGAGCCGGCCAGCACGACGATCACGACTACCAATCCGTAGATGGCACCAGCGGTCATGGGCGCTCCTTTCTGTCGGGAATGCCAAGATTCTGCAACCGGGCAGGGAAATGGTCAAGTCAGATATGACCTCAGACGTTGCTTCCGGTTCCTCGCGATCCTGGTCGCCCAAGGCCGGCCTCCCGGAGCGGCAACCCAGCACCCCAGCACCCCGGCCGGGCTTTGGCCCGCGCGGCCCTCGTGCGTGAGTGATAACTTTGCATGCCGATGAGCCTTGCACGAGCGGCAGGCGGCCGCGCTTGGAGGGGATTCCGTGTCCCTCGGCGGCCGAGCCGTCTCGGGACCCGGGGGAGGTGAGCGGTATGAGCGAACGGCGGCCGGTAAGAATAGCAAACTGCTCCGGCTTCTACGGGGATCGCTTCTCCGCTGCCCGCGAGATGGTCGAGGGTGGGCCTATCGACGTACTCACCGGCGATTATCTCGCCGAGCTGACCATGCTGATCCTCTGGAAAGCGCGGCTGAAGGACCCTGGCGCGGGATACGCCCGCACCTTCCTTGCCCAGATGGAGCAGGTGCTGGGAACCTGCCAGGATCGCGGGATCAAAGTCGTCTCCAACGCGGGCGGGCTCAACCCGGCCGGGCTCGCCTCCCAGATCGGCGCTCTGGCCGAAAAGCTGGGACTGGCGCCCCGCATCGCCTGGGTGGAAGGAGATGATCTCTCGGCCCGCGTTATGGAGCTGCTCGACGGCGGGCATCCCTTGGTGAACATCGACACCGGCCAGCTTTTGGCGGACGCGGGTGTCACGCCGATCACCGCTAACGCGTATCTGGGTGGGTTCGGCATAACCGAGGCGCTCGAGGCGGGGGCCGATATCGTCGTCTGCGGTCGCGTGACCGATGCATCGCTGGTGGTAGGGCCGGCGGCGTGGTGGCACGGTTGGAGCCGCGACGACTACGACCGGCTCGCCGGCGGCGTGGTGGCCGGGCACGTAATCGAATGCGGTCCGCAGGCCACCGGAGGGAACTACGCCTTCATCGGGGAGATCAAGGATCGCCGCTATCCGGGCTTTCCCATTGCCGAAGTGGCCGCGGACGGCTCGTCGGTCATCACCAAGCATCCGGATACCGGCGGCCTGGTTTCGGTGGGGACCGTGACGGCCCAGCTTCTTTACGAAGTGGCGCAACCCGCTTACGCGAATCCGGACGCCGTGGCCCTCTTCGACAGTATTGATCTGGAACAGGTGGGCCAGGACCGCGTGCGGATTTCGGGAGTGAAGGGAACCGAGCCGCCGTCAAAACTCAAGGTGGCTCTCAACTGTATGGGTGGCTATCGCAATTCGATGACCCTCGTGCTGACCGGGCTCGACATAGAGGCCAAGGCGGCCTGGGCGGAGGAGGAGCTCTTCTCCATCCTCGGGGGCAAGGAGCGTTTCGAGGCCGTGGACGTCCACCTGGCGCGCTTCGACCGCGAGGATACCCCGGACAATGAGCTGGCCACCGCTCATTTGAGGATCACCGTCATGGACCCCGACCCGGCCAAGGTCGGCCGGGCCTTCTCGAACGCCACCGTGGAGCTTGCTCTGGGCGGCTACGCAGGATTTCACGCCACCACTCCGCCAGGCGCGGAGAGCGCCTACGGCGTCTACTGGCCGGCGCTCGTGGAGGCATCCGAGGTCGTC
>JAJZNF010000292.1 GCA_021847985.1 Actinomycetes bacterium
ATACGGCCTCTCAGCGGGTGCCTTGCGCGAGGAATCTGGAAATCTCGGCGGCGAGCTCCCGATGCCGGGCCATCAACAGCGAGAAATGGCCGCCCGGCAATTCGGCCGCCCTCGCTCCGGGAATCCCGAGCAACTCACCGGAAAGCCCTCTGGGGACGATGCGGTCGCGGGACGCTCGGATCACAAGCGTCGGCACCTTTATCTCTCCAAGGAGCGGGCGCCCGTCAAAAGCCCGGGCGGCATCGCGCTGATTGACGAAGGCATAGCTTGGCTGGGAGTCGCTGTGGCCGCGCGGCCAGTGTGCACCGAGTTCCATCAGCAGCCACCGAAGACCTGACCGACGCGATTCACTCTCGTGCGCCGAAGGGGCCGCGAGGACCAGGCGGCTCACTTGCCCGGGATGTGTCGCTGCAAGGCACAGCGCGATCCGGCCACCCAGCGAGTAGCCGACCACGGCGGCCGGTGCGATACCGAGTTCGGTGATCAGGCCGGAGACGTCTTCGGCCATCTCCTCGATCGTGTAAGGCTCACGCGGCTTGGAGCTGCGTCCCGCTCCGCGGGGATCCAGGAGGACCACGGAGCCCGCAGCCGCCAGGTCTTCGCCCAGCGGCATGAACACCTTGGAATCTGTGCCCAAACCGGGGATCACCACGATCGGCAGGCCGGCCCCCAGGCGCTCGTAGTAGAGATCAATCCCGTTCACCTGCGCAAATGGCACGACAGGCTCCCTCTCCGCACCCGAACATCGGGTGCACGTCCGACAGGCAGGCTAAACCTTCCGCCTGGCGCCGGGCAAGGCCGACCAACCCTTCCAACGGGCCGCACTGAACGGGCGCTTACTACGCAGAGCGGTGGTCGCATAAGCTTGGTGCCGCCCTCGGGCGAATCACGCAGGAAAACCCTGGATGGAAAAGTGGCGTACCTGCCACTCGTTACGGAGCGTATTTGAGGGATCATCTTCCAGTGGGTTACCTGCACAGGCATAGGCGCGACAGGGCCGGCGCAGCGCTCAAGAGGTATGCCGTGCTTGCGTCCCTGGCCATTGCCGCGACCGCCTGCGTCTCCCAGCCGGCAGCCGACTCCCCCTCGACGTCCACCTCGAGCTCGAGCTCGACCTCTACCACCGCCGTCACCAACAACCTTCCGGCGGCAAGCGCGGTCTTCCCGGCGAATATCTACCCCCTTCCCACCTCGCCCGTGGGTAACGGCACCAACGCCGCCTGTCCTTCCATGGAAGGCGTCCAGACCGGCACGCCACCCGCCATCGGCATGCTGGTGGACATCCTCAATCAGTTCAACTCCGCCACCACGGCCGAACAGGCCAAACTCCTTGCCGACCGCGCGGCCTGGAGCTACATCGCGCCGTCGGACTCGAGCCAGGGCAGCTACCCGGCCATTACAGCGGATCAGACCTTCCTGGTCCCCCCGGGATCCCTGGGCACGGCTCCGCAGCCGATCACGGCAAGTTGCTCCCCCGCGGTTATGTCGGCCAGCTGGTTCCTGGAGATATGCACCCAAGGGGGCCCCTTTGCCGCCTGCAACCAGGAGCATCCGGCCCTGGTCGGCACCGCGGGATTCGTCGAGCGTGACGGTCACTGGCTGATCTGGTATCTCAGCTGATCGGCCACCGGCGACATGCTTTGGTCCTCCCGGTAAGTGCCGGGCTAAGTTGGAGAGCAAAATGAAAGGGGTTTTCGATGCTCTCCGCCGAGGCGCAAGGTATGAAGGACCTGCTCTTTTCCTTTAAAAGTTCCGGAGCGGTGTCCACCGTCGAGGATCAACGCATGGCGCTGGAGGCCCTGGCCTCCTTTTCCCCGATGCCTGCGGGAGTGCAGACCGAGATTGTGGACATGGGAGGAATGCGCGCAGAGGTGATCCGCGCAGAGGCCCCCAAATCCGAACTTGCTCTGCTTTACCTCCACGGAGGCTCATACTCGGCAGGATCCATCACCACTCACCGATCCCTGGTGGCGCGCATTTGCGTCACAGCCGGGATACACGCCTACCTGCCCGAATACCGGCTGGCTCCGGAGCATCCCTTCCCTGCGGCCGTCGATGACGCACTGGCGGCATATCGGCACCTACTCGCAAAGGGAGTCGACCCCTCAAAACTGATCGTTGCAGGAGATTCCGCGGGCGGCGGCCTGACGCTGGCGCTCATGTTGCAGCTCAAGGAACTCGAACTCCCCTTGCCGCTGCGTATCGTGCTCCTCAGCCCCTGGACGGATCTCACCGCCTCGGGCGGCTCCGTCGTAGAGCGCGCCGAGGTCGATCCCTGGCTGGAAGCCGAGTCGCTCAAGCCGGCAGCGAGGATCTACCTTGGTGACGCCGACCCCGCAAACCCGCTCGCCTCCCCCCTGTTTGGAGACCTGACCAGGCTTCCGTCCTCGTTGATCCTGGTCGGTGCCGACGAGATTCTCCTGGACGACTCGGTGCGCCTCAACCGGGCCCTTGTGGAAGTCGGCGCTCCCAGCCGGCTCCACATCGCCGAAGGAATGTGGCATGTCTATCCCGCCTTCCCGGGCATGCCCGAGGCTGACCGGGCCATCGACGAGATCGCCGGCTTTCTCGCCGAAGCCGCGGCCTCCTAACTGCGATTGGACCGCGGACGCCGCTCCCCTACCCCATCGCCGTTGTTACCGGAGACTGAGACCCTATTCACGTAGGCAGGGTCTCTTTGTCTCTAGTTGGTTCGATTTAGCAGACGGATACTTTTTTCGTGGCCCGGATTCCAAGCCGGAAATGAGCAATCTGCTCGCCGGGCCGACAATGAAAAGGCAGGTGCTGCTATGACTAAGATCAGGCTGGTGTCCACCAGGACAACCCGTCCCCTCAGGTGGCTGTATCACAGCCAGGGCGCGGCGTGGCTGTGGCTCGTCGTGCGGCTGTGGCTCGGCTACAAGTGGATCGACGCCGGGTGGCAAAAGATGTTCGGAGCCGAGTACCAGTCCTTCTGGAATGGTGGCTCGGGAATCACGGGGTACGTGGCGGGTGCCAAGGCGCATGCAACCGGGGCCCATGCTTCGGTGGTCTATGGCTGGTGGGTTTCGTTCCTCACCAACGTCGTCGGACCCAACCACGCCGCGCTGGCCAAGATTGTCGCCCTCGGCGAATTCGCGGTCGGCTTGGGCCTCATCCTCGGCCTCTTGACCGGTGCTGCGGCGTTCTTCGGCGTCGCCTTCAACTTCATGTACATGTTCTCCGGCACGCTCGGCGTGAACCCGATGTATGCGATCATCGGCTTGTTCCTGATCGTCGCCTGGCAGAACGCGGGCATGATCGGTCTCGACCGCTGGGTGCTCCCCTTGTTCCTGGGAGACCATGAGAAGGAGGAAGTCCCGACAGGCGCGACGGTTCCCGATACTGTCGAAGAAATCGAGAAGCGTCACTTCCAGACGCACTGAGCAGGGTTTACCGACGAGCAAAAGGAAGGGCGCTGCTAATCCGTAAGGAACTGGTCAGCACCTGACCGCGGAGGGCTGGGGATTTCCCCGGCCCTCCTTGGCATCTCACCAAAGCCGGCCTGCGGAACAGGCCCGTCCTCGCTTTCCTGAAACGTGGAAGCAGTCATTCAGAGGTCGGTGATGGAACGGACTCGGTGCCAAGCATGGACAGCACGTCCCCGAGAGTGACGCGCCCGAGGCAGGCGGCTTCGCCCGCCCCCTTGCGTTACGCGGGGGCGACGTATTCGAACGACGGCCCGGCCGTCGTGACACCGTCGCCACTCGGCGTCCCCATCAGCTCGCGAGCGGCCCTGCGCACGTCCATCATCGCTCCGAAGAGATCCCCGAGCAGCTCACTCTCTCCGTTGACGGACCGATGAAGAAACCGGAGCAGCTCACAGTATGCCCGGTTGAATTCGGTCATCCTTGCGCGCACCTGGCTCCCCTCGGGATAGTCGCCCATCCGCGCGTTCACGCGCATGGAATGCACCGCCGTCCAGTCCACCGGAATCGCCTCCCCGCTAGGTCCCGACCGCGGGGTGTCACCCCGCCTGTACCGCCTGCCCTCCAGGATCTCGGTGAAGCGGAAATAATGGGCGACCTCGTCACGGTCGGGATGGAACATGTCCCGCTCGCCGTCCCAGACCTCCGCGTGCTTCAACCCCTCTCCCTGCTCCTCGATCTCATCGATCGCCCGGAGCGCCGAGGCAAGATCCGTGACGGCCACGATCCTCCAACCCGCGTTGCCGCCGATCATCTCCGGGCCGATTTGCCGCGACGGGTCCCCGGTGAAGACCGCCTCCTCCCCCAGCGTCGCAGTGAGG
>JAJZNF010000152.1 GCA_021847985.1 Actinomycetes bacterium
CGCCGGCGCCGGCGCCCGCGCCTGCGGGACCAAGGGCTATCTTTGGAGGGCGTGGAATCCTTCTTCGACGCCGTCAACGAGAGTTTTCGCTCGCACGCCCTTCCGGCCCTGATCGAATTCGTCTCCATCAAGAGCCTCTCGCCGGCCTTCGATCCGGCCTGGCAATCCAGCGGCGAGATCGAGCGTGCACTTGCGCATCTCGCGGTATGGGCCGAGAGCCGGCCTCTACCGGGGATCAGCGTGCGCGCCTCGCGCATCGAGGGGCTCACCCCCGCGCTGGTGGTGGAGATACCGGCGGCCAACGGAGGGTCGGGGACGGTTCTTATGTACGGGCACATGGATAAACAGCCCGCCACGGCACCGTGGGCGAACGGCACGGACCCCTTCGAAGCGGTTGTAGCCGAGGACTCCGTCTTCGGGCGTGGAGTCGCGGACGATGGCTACGCCCTCTTTGCCGCTCTCACCGGCCTGGGCGCGGTGATCTCCCGCGGTCTCCCTTCTCCACGGTGCGTCGTACTCATAGAAGCAAGCGAGGAGAGCGGGAGCCCCGATCTGGATGCCCATGTGGAGGTCCTCGCCCCTGAGCTGGGCGATGTGGGGTTGGTGGTTTGCCTGGACTCAGGAGGCCTGGACTTCGAGCGACTCTGGGTGACCACCTCCCTGCGGGGGAACCTGGTCGTCACCGTCGACGTCGAGGTGCTTGCCCACGGGGTCCACTCCGGCTCGGCCGGCGGTGTCGTCCCCAGCTCGTTCCGGATCCTGCGCTCGCTTCTGGACAGGGTGGAGGACGCCTCCACCGGTGAGATTCTCCCCGGGTTCCTCAATGTGGAAATTCCGGAATTCCATCGTCAGCAGGCCCTGGCACTCGACCAGGAGTTGCATGATCCCCTCTCCCGGGCATTTCCGGCGGTGGAGGGCATGGAGCTGATGGGCGCCGGCGGAGCGGAGAGGATCCTGGCGCAGACCTGGCGGCCGAGCCTCGCCTTCACGGGCATCGAGGGTGTACCCGACATCGCCTCGGGGGGAAATGTTCTGCGTCCGCACACCAAGGCGAAGGTCTCGCTGCGCCTGCCTCCCACCGTGGATGCGGCCGAGGCGCAAGAGGAGCTGGTGCGCCTGCTCGCGTCCGATCCTCCCTACGGGGCAAAGGTGAGAGTTGAGGCCGAGGCGCCCGCCCAGGGGTGGGTGGCGCCCGATCCAACCGGCTGGCTTGCCGAAGCGTTGGACGATGCCTCGCGCGACGGCTTCGGACGGCCCGCGGGCTACTGCGGCGAGGGAGGGTCGATCCCCTTCCTGGCGACGCTGGGGGTCCGCTTCCCTGCCGCACAGTTCGTCGCCACCGGAGTGCTCGGGCCCGGCTCCAACGCGCATGGGCCCGACGAGTCCTTGCACATTCCTGCGGCGGTCGGTGTATCGGTGGCGGTTGCGCACTTGGCCGCGGCCGCGGCGAGGACGCTTCACTGAAAGCGCGATCCGAGAGGCCTCACCTGTTCCTGGAGACATGACGACAGCTATCGCGAGCGCCTCGCGGCGCTGGATTCGGGCATCGGAGGGATTGACGCCGCGACGGGTCGGCTTGGCCGCCGCGGCGGTGAACCTCGTCTACTTGATCGCCCGCTTGGCGGTGGCCGCTCATGGGGACATCGGCGCCTTGGTGGTGGCCGGAAGCAACTTCGTCACCGGATCGCAGGTGCCGGTGCACCTGCCGGTGGTTGCCGGGAGCGGCTACGACGGGCAGTTCTACTTTCGCATCGCCATGGCGCCCTTCAATTTCGCCCCGCACGCGCTCGGTGTGACCTTGGACGGTGCCTTCCGCTTGCAAAGGATCGGCTATCCCCTGGTCGCATGGCTCCTGTCCTTTGGCTCGGCCCACCTGCTTCTCTACGTGCTTCCCCTCGTGAACCTGGCCGCCTTGGCCGGGCTCGGTTGGATCCTGGCCAGGTTCGCCGTCGCCTCAGGCAAGCATCCCTTCTTCGGGCTGCTCACCGCTCTCTATCCGGGCTACGCATTCAGCCTTGGCCGAGATCTCACCGAGCCGCTGGCTGCTTTCACGCTGGTGCTCGGGCTTTATCTCTTGGAGCGCAGGAGATACCTGTTCTCGGCGCTTTCGCTTTCGGCGACGGTCCTTACCCGGGAGACCGGCACGCTCGTGGTAATGGCCATCGGGATCTCGTGGCTGTATGGGTGGTTGCGTCAGCGAGGCGAGGGGAGCCAGGGCGGGATCTTCCTTGCCGCGGCGGTTCCGACGGTCGTTTTTGCGGCCTGGCAGGCGGTCGTGCGCTCTCAGGCCGGCCACTTCGTACTGGCCGGCTTCGCCGAGTCCAACCTGGGGTTCCCGTTCGGGCAGATGGTCACGTCCGTCCTCGATCGCCTCGCATCTCCGCTGGAGACCGCGAATCTGCTCTGGTTCCTCCAGCTGGTGGGTCTCTGCTTGGTCGTGGTGACGTCACTCGTCGTGTTGGGCCGCTCCAGGGCACCGCTTTGGATCAAGTTCGGCTTGGTCGCCACCCTGGCCCTGATGGTCAGCCTGGCCGGAGGCGAATGGACCGGGAACGCCGACCTGCGCAGCCTGGATCAGCTCTGGCTTTTGGGGTGGCTCATTTTGTATCGCGCGCCACGGCTCGATCTGGCGCGATGGTCTCCGATCGCCGTCGTCTGGCTTGTCTCCGCCGCTCAATTGGTCTTATTCATCTGAGGGCCGCCGTGAGACGGCTGTGCTCCGACTAGCTTGTTACTGGCGCCTGCGGCCTATAAGTTCGCAGAAGACCTTCCAACTCCTTGCAAGTCGAATCCGGGAGACCTGAGGGTTTGCCCGTAACTATCAAGACGACTTCAAGGAAACACGACTTTGCCCGAAATTACATTTGCCTCTCTGGGCGTTGACGCCCGCATTTGCCGCAACCTGGCGGCCAACGGAATCACCTCTCCTACGCCCATCCAGGCCCTGACGCTGGCGGATGCCTTGGCGGGCCGGGATATCTGCGGCAAGGCGGGGACCGGCTCCGGCAAGACTCTCGCCTTCGGCGTGCCGATGGTGCAGAACGTTCGCCGTGCCAGGCCCTCCCAACCGACTGCGCTCGTGCTTGTGCCGACGCGTGAACTCGCCAAGCAGGTTGCCGAGGTTCTCGGCCAAGTGGCCACCAAGCTGGCACGGGTCGACGTCTTCTACGGTGGCTCGTCCATGGATCGCCAGGCCAAGAGCCTCAAGCGGGGCGTGGACATCGCGGTGGCAACCCCCGGTCGCATGATCGACCTGATGGAGCGCCGCCTGATCGACCTGTCCGAGGTGGACATGGTCGTTGTCGACGAGGCCGACCGCATGGCTGACATGGGCTTCGTCCCGCAGGTCAACAAGATTCTCGCCGGCACCGGAGATTCCCGCCACACCATGCTCTTCTCCGCTACGCTCGACGCGGACGTGACCGTTCTGGTTCGCAGGCACATGGTGGATCCCGTGACCCACGCCGTGCCCGAGGATCAGCCGACCGTCGCCACCATGACTCACCATTTCCTCCTTGTGGACCCGGCCGAGCGCCTCGACTACGTCGAGAGGATGTCCTCGGGAGCCGAGAGGACGCTCGTCTTCGTGCGCACTCGCGACAGCGCTGAGCGTGTCGCGGAGCGCTTGCGCGGTCTCGGAGTGGACGCCGAGGCTTTCTACGGAGGACTCCGCCAGTCGGCACGCGAGCGTGCGCTGCACAGGTTCTCCATCGGCAAGACCGCGGTCCTGGTGGCCACGGACGTCGCCGCGCGCGGCTTGGACGTTCTGGGTTTGGACCTGGTCGTTCATTACGACGTCCCGGAGGACCACAAGGCTTACCTGCACCGCTCGGGTCGGACCGCCCGCGGTGGCGCGCAGGGCGTGGTGGCGACGCTGGTTCCGCGCCATCAGGCGCGCGAAGTCGTGCGGATGCAGAAGGTGGTCGGTCTCGACACCGGCATCGTCCAGGCCGCCCTTGGTGCGCCCGCTCTGGCCGGCATCTCCCGCGGGGAGGAGTACTCCGCCCAGCCTTACGAAGTGCCTGAGCGCAGGAGCGAGAGTTCGTATGCGCCGCCGAGGCGAACGGGTTCGTCGCAGTGGGGGCAGCGCGGTCGTCGCAGTGGGGGCTCCAGCGCCCGCTACAAGGTCCGCTAAACCAAGCGAAACGCTTCGGAAGGGGGGTGTCACCAAGACGCCCCCCTTCTTTTATGACGTGATCCGGATCTTCCGGACCAATCGGGACATTTCCCGCTAGTATGTTTCTTGGCTCAAGATTCTCGCC
>JAJZNF010000155.1 GCA_021847985.1 Actinomycetes bacterium
GGGTCAGATCCTCGAAGTCAACTCCACCTTCAAGGCCGAGCGCACCGTCGACCAGTACCTGCAGGCGATTGCGGGCAAGACCGCGTCCCTCATGGCAACCTCGGCCAAGATCGGAGCGCTGGCGGCCGGCGTTGACAGCGAAAGCGCCACCCGCCTGGAGCGGATCGGTTACCTCTTCGGCATGGTTTACCAGATCCGCGACGACGTTCTCGACATCGTCGCCACGAGTGACGTACTCGGCAAGGCGCCCGCGCAGGACCTGCTGGAAGGCGTCTACACCCTGCCGACCATCTACGCCCTGCAGGCCGGCGGTCAGGGACAACTGGCCGGGATACTCGGACAAGGGCGCAGTCGCGCCATATCCGCCGCCGAGCTGGCCATCGCACGGCGTGAGATCATTGTCTCGGGTGCCCTCGAGAAGAGTCTCTCCATGGCCCGTGAATTCTCGACCGAGGCGGAGTCGCTGGCTTCGCAGACATCGGGGCCCGTGGCCGCCTATCTCGGTACGCTCTCCATGCACCTCTTGGAGGGGATCGACGCCATGATCGAGGAGCGCCTCAGCTCCGATCTGGCAAGCTGACGCTTCGGTCGGCCCAAACCGGCCCCTCACCCCTGCGTCAAGCCCGGTCTCGGGCGATTGGATCCGAGGACGACGGCACCCGCAGGTCACCGCTCTGAAGTTGCCTCAGATGGCTTCGGGAAGATCCACATCTGTTCCGGCGGTAACCGGGTCGGTTGCGAAGAGGAAACGGTTGAAGATGAAGAACTTGCCCACCCAAAGGACACCGAAGGCGGCTATCGAAGCCAGGTTCACCAGTAGCGCGGTGCTCATGTGGGTAAAGCCGTGCGACCTTGCGTACGAGTCCGCCACGGCAACCGCGTAGATCGAGATGCCCAGTCCCAGGAAGGCCAGCCCCCAGAAGGGGAAGATCTCCTTCCAGAAATGCGACCTGCCGGTCTTGCCCCACGCCCACGCCCGGTTCATGTAATACGCCGGGACTGCGGAGACCGCGGTGGCTATCACGTTGGAGGTGACAGCGGTGAAGCGCCGCGAAAGGCCGAACAGGGCAAAAAGCACCACCTGCCCCACGATGACCGAGACGCCGGAGGTCACGGAGTAGCGAAACGCCTTCACGAAGCTTTCGCTGGTTCGATATTTGTCGAGGAGCCAGGAGACCAAATTCAATGCAATACCTCGTTGCGCCTGTCGTTGCGCAGCCCGGAAGCCGAATCGCAGCCAACCGGAATCATTCTAATTGCCTTTGGTCGCCAAGGCCCAAACCTCGCTGGCGCGCCGGGTCGCCAAAAGGCGCTTAAGCTTCCAGGCATGCACGACGAGTCGCCGTTGGAAGCCCTGATCAACCTGCTCGACCTGGAGCAGATCGAGGAGAACATCTTCCGCGGTTACTCGCCGGAAGAGCACCGCATGAGGGTCTTCGGAGGGCAGGTCGCCGGCCAGGCCCTGGTGGCGGCCGGACGCACCGTCAGCCTGGGCAACGTCCACTCTCTACACGCCTACTTCCTGCGCCCCGGAGACCCGTCCATTCCCATTCTCTACCTCGTCGACCGCATCCGCGACGGCAAATCCTTCACGACCAGGCGAGTGGTGGCCGTGCAGCGTGGTGAGGCGATCTTCAATCTCTCCGCCTCGTTTCACAAAGACGAAGAGGGCCTGGAGCATCAGACGAAGATGCCCGATGTCCCGGCCCCCGACACGCTTCCCACCTTCAAGGAGCTCTTCGCCCCGGTTGCCAAGCGCATGGGCGAGTGGTATACGCGTCCGCGCCCACTGGACCAGCGCTACATCGGGGAGCCCAACATGGTGAGGACCTCCGGCCCTCGCCCACCGCGGCAGCAGGTGTGGTTACGCGCCGACGGCACCCTCCCCGACGATCCACTTCTGCACGCGTGCGTCATCGCCTACGCCTCCGACATGACACTGCTCGACTCGGTGATGATGCCGCACGACATCTCCTGGGATCAGCCCGGAGTGATGGGAGCCAGCCTGGACCATGCGATGTGGTTTCACCGAACATTCCGCGCCGACGAATGGTTCCTGTACGACCAGGAGAGTCCCACGGCTTCCGGATCCCGCGGGCTCGCGCGAGGCCAGATCTACTCCTATGACGGCCGGCTGGTGGTCTCGGTCGTCCAGGAAGGGCTGATCCGCGTCAAGCGATGAAGTGCGTCAGGCCGCCACGCCGGTGGCAACCTGCTCCGGCTCGGCACCTTCGGCCGCCAGCACGTGCTCGGCGGCAAGGTGGTATGCGGAGGACACCAGGGGGAGCAAGCTAATCAGCAGCAGGGAGACCGCGTCACCGGTGGACTCGGCCACAACGGCAACGGCCAAGGGAAGGGCGAAAGTGACAACCGCCAAGCGCGCCGCCTGCCCGGGAAGCTTGTAGCCCACCACGCCGAGCGCCGCCATTATCACCACCCCGGCGACGTCGCGCGCCGGGTCATAACTGAGTTGGAAGCTCTGCACGGATCGCACTCCGATCAGCGTCAGGGTATCCAGAGCAATGAGTGCGACGGCGGCAAGCCGAAGCACCCGGAACGCCGGCTCCGGCCGAAGCCAGGCAAAGAGGGTCAGCGCTCCGAGAGGCACCGTCCACGCACAGATCATGCCAACGGCCGCCCAGCCGCCTGGGTCAGCGAGCGCCTCGCCGGCCATGAAAACTCCCACCATGGTCGCAAAGACCAGGACGATACCGAGGCCGACGCGGCGCAGTGCCAGCGCTCGGCCTAAGGCGTCATCATGTCTCCTCACGGCGAACGCGGTCAGCATTCCCAGGGCGGCCAGTGGAAACACAAGGGCGAGCAATCCCATCCCGGGATCCTTTCACCTTGGCTCGGAAAGCTGCCAACGCAGCTCCTGGCCCCAACCTACGGTGCACCGGGATCCTCTTTCCAGGGGATAACGGCACATAACGCCCGCCACTCGGCCCGTAGTCAGCGCCCGGCGCCCAAACGCAAAGAAGGGCGCCGGTCTCCCGGCGCCCTTCCGAGCATCCTTGATCGGATCGATCAGCGCTGATCGATCGGGACGTACTTGCGCTCCGGCACCCCGTCGTAGACCTGGCGCGGCCGGACGATCTTGGAGTCCTGGTCGAGAAGCTCGGACCAGTGCGCCAGCCAGCCGGACATGCGCGGGATCGCAAAGAGCACCGGGAACATGTCCACGGGGAATCCCATCGCCTGATAGATGATGCCCGAGTAGAAGTCCACGTTCGGATAGAGGCGCCGCGAGATGAAGTAGTCGTCGCTCAGGGCGACCTCCTCCAGCTTGAGGGCTATGTCTAGCAGGGGGTTCTTCCCCGTGACCTCGAACACCTCATACGCGACGCGCTTGATGATGCGGGCGCGCGGATCGTAGTTCTTGTAGACCCGGTGACCGAAGCCCTGCAGCCTTCCGTGTCCCTCCTTGACAGCCTTCACGTAGTCGGCAACGTTCTCCATGGAACCGATCTCGGTGAGCATGCGCACGACCGCCTCGTTCGCTCCGCCGTGACGGGGCCCGTATAGGGAGGCAGCGGCCGCAGCCGCGGAAGAGTAGGGGTCGGCGTGCGCCGAGCCCGCAGTGCGCATGGCCGTGGTCGAGCAGTTCTGCTCGTGGTCGGCGTGCAGTATGAAAAGGACGTCGATCGCCTTGACCAGCGCCGGGTTGGCGTTGTAGTGCGGCTCGGCAACCTTCCACATCATCGAGAGGAAGTTCGCGGCGAAGGGGAGGTCGTTGTCGGGATATACAAAGGGCATGCCCACGCTGAACCGATGTGCCGCCGCGGCAAGAGTCGGCATCTTGGCTATCAGCCGGACGATCTGCTTCTCGCGGGCCTCCGGATTGTAGATGTCCTTAGCGTCCAGGTAGAAGGTGGACAAGGCCGCGATCGCCGAGACCAGCATCCCCATCGGATGCGCGTCGTAGTGGAACCCCTCGAGGAAGCGCTTGCGCACGTTCTCATGGATGAAGGTGTGGTGGGTGACATCGGATACCCACTGCTTGTACTGGTCCTCGTTGGGAAGCTCGCCCTTGAGCAGCAGGTAGGCCACCTCGAGATAGGTGGACTCTTCGGCCAGCTGCTCGATCGGGTATCCGCGGTAGCGCAGGATTCCCGCATCTCCGTCGAGGTATGAGATTGCGCTCTCGGTCATGGCCGTCGTGGTCAGGCCCGGGTCGTGGAACCAAATCCCGGGCAGGATCTTCTGCCACTCCGCGGAGGATACTCCGCCGTTGTGGATCGG
>JAJZNF010000049.1 GCA_021847985.1 Actinomycetes bacterium
ACATGCGTGCGGCCACAACATCATCGCCGCAGCGGCGCTCGGTGCGGGCGCCCTCCTTTCCAAGATCGCTTCAGAACTCGGTGCGCGTATCACTGTTCTCGGAACCCCTGCCGAGGAAGGGGGAGGCGGGAAGATACTGATGCTCGAGGCCGGGACCTTCGAAGACGTGGACGCGGCCATGATGGTGCACCCGGCACCAGCGGAGTTCGACCGGATGCCGACGATCGCCGCCCAGCACATCGACGTCGCCTTTACAGGCAAGGAGGCGCACGCCTCCGCCTTCCCGAATCTGGGCATCAACGCCTTGGACGCCATGACCGTGGCACAGGTGGCAATAGGGCTCATGCGCCAGACCCTGCTGCCGGACGAGCGAGTGCACGGGATAGTGACACATGGCGGAGACGCACCAAATATCATTCCCGCGAAGGTGACGGCGCGCTACATTGCCCGGGCCGACACCCTGGCTCGGCTGGAGAAGCTGATACCCAGGGTGCGCGCCTGCTTCGAGGCCGGCGCTGTTGCAACCGGTGCGGCACTGGACTTCACCCTTCCCTACCCTCCTTACTCCGAGCTGATCACCGATGAGGTGATGGCGGAGCGCTGGAGGCGGATTGCAGCCGGAAGAGGAAGGGTGATGATGGACGCCACTGAGGCCCGGGCGCTCAAGGCTTCCACAGACATGGGTAACGTCTCGATGTCGGTCCCATCCATACATCCCCTCATCTCCATAGACTCATGGCCGGCCGTCAACCACCAGCCCGAGTTCACCGCCGCGTGCATCACCGAGGCGGCCGACCGGGCCGTCCTGGACGGCGCCTACGCGATGGCAGCCCTGGTCGTCGAGATGTGCACCGATGATGCGCTGCGCTCACGCTACGCCAACGGAGCCGCGCGAAGGGAACTTCGCGCAGCCGTCGCGAATTCGGCCAACGCGCTCTGAAGTCTCGAGGCCGCCCTATTCGGCGGCCTCGGCCAAGGCCTCGGCCAACGCGGGGTGCACTAGAAGCGACTCGACGATGTCGTCGACCTTGAGATGGGCGGTGACGGCAACCGCGATGACCGAGATCAGCTCGGCGGCGCTGTGACCAACGATCGAACCTCCGAGCACCACGCCCGTTGCAGGGTCGGAGACGATCTTCACGAATCCCCTGGCGTCACCGTCGATCAAGGCCCTTGCATTGGCGGCAAAGGGCACCTTGGTAACCCGGATCTTGCGGCCGGTGGCAAAAGCCTCGGCCTCGGCCAGGCCCACGTCGGCAATCTCGGGCTCGGTAAAGATCGCTGACGCGGCCTTCTCGTAATCGAGATGCCTATGGGTGCGAGAATCCAGGCCCATCACATGCTCGGCCACCTTGCGCCCCTGCGTCGATGCCACCGACGCCAGAGGGAGCTTGCCCGAGATGTCTCCGGCCGCGTAGATGTGGCGCAGATTGGAAACGCAGTGGTGGTCGACCGGAATGTACCCGCCGGAATCGACGAATACGCCGGCCCGCTGAAGACCAAGCCCATCGGAGTTTGGAACCGAGCCGATGGCCAGCAGAACGTGACTGCCCGCAATTACCCGCTGGTCGTCACAAAGGACTGAAATGCCTTCCTCCCCGCGCTCCACCCCAACTGCGCGCGCCCCCTTGTACAGCCGCACTCCGGACTCGAGGAAATCCGTCTCAAGTGCCGCTGCGACCTCCGGGTCCTTGGCGGGAAGCACCTGCTGCCTGGAAACTATGAGGGAGACCTGGGAGCCCAAAGAACGAAACATGTGGACGAACTCCACGCCGGTCACGCCGGAACCGACGACGACCAGGTGCTCGGGAATCTCGGGCGGAGGGTAGGCGTGCCGAGTACTCAGCACTCTCACTCCGTCCACCTCGGCCCACTCCGGAATCCGTGGCCGCGAGCCGGTGGAGACCAGTATCGCATCGGCCTCGACCCGCTCGATCGCCCCTTCGCGCGTCGAAATTTCGACCTCGTGCGGCGAAACGAGCCTGCCGCTTCCCGCAATCACTCGCACTCCCTGTGACTCGAGGAGCGCCAAGTTCGAGTTGGCCAGGCGTTCCGTGATACCGGCCACCCTCTCTTTGATGGCGGCCAGGTCAAGCGCCGGGGCAAGTTGGCGAAGACCCATGCGCTCGGCGCGATGGGCCATGGTTAGCACGTCTCCAGTAGCGATCATTGCCTTTGACGGAATGCAGTCCCAAAGATTGGCCGCTCCCCCGACAATGTCCCGCTCGATCAGCGTTACCTCAGCGCCCAGCCGCGCACCGTGGGTTGCGGCTTGAATGCCGGCCGGCCCACCGCCCAGAATTACGAATTTGACGGCCAATGTTCAGCCCCTGGGTGTGTAAGTGCCGAAAACGGAACGAAGCGTATCGGAGACCTCGCCCAGCGTCGCATAAGCACGAAGAGCCTCCTTCATGGGATATAGGAGGTTGTCGCTGCCTCGCGCCACCTCTTCGAGGTCGGCGAGTCGAGCCCTTACCAGGGCGTTGTCGCGTTCGGACTTGAGCCGCCGAACTCGTCCGGCTTGCTCCTCCTGCAGCGCGGGATCGATCGGGAACACCTCGGCCTCGGAGCGCTCCTCCTCCGAAAAGTGGTTGACACCAACTATGGCCTTGTCGCCCGAGTCGACGGCTTTGGCGTAGACGTAGGCGGCCTGCTCGAGCTCATCCTGCATGAATCCCGACTCGATCGCGGCCACGGCACCACCCATTTCATCAATCCGGTCGAGATACTCTCTGGCCCGCTGCTCGATTTCGTTGGTCATGGACTCGACGAAGTAGGAGCCGGCCAGCGGGTCAACAGTGTCGGTCACACCCGACTCGTAGCCGATGACCTGCTGAGTGCGCAGGGCGAGCTTTGCAGCGCGCTCGGTGGGAAGCCCCAGAGCCTCGTCAAAGCCGTTGGTGTGCAGCGACTGCGTGCCACCCAGGACCGCGGCGAGCGCCTGGATCGCCACCCGGATCAGGTTCACCTCGGGCTGCTGTGCGGTGAGGGTGGAGCCGCCGGTCTGCGCGTGAAACCGCAGGAGAAGTGAGCGCTTGTCCTGCGCCTCGAAGCGTTCGAGCATCAAGTGCGCCCAAATTCGCCGAGCCGCACGGAACTTGGCAACCTCCTCGAAAAGGTTGTTGTGCGCGTTCCAGAAGAACGAGAGCCGGGGGGCGAAGTCGTCCACTGCGAGTCCGGCCTGGATCGCCGCCTCCACGTAGGCAATCGCGTTGGCAATCGTGAACGCGATCTCCTGGACCGCCGTGGAGCCTGCCTCCCTGATGTGATAACCCGAGATCGATATGGTGTTCCAAGAGGGCATGTGCTCGTTGCAGTAGGAGAAGATGTCGGTGATGATCCGCATGGACGGACGCGGCGGGAAGATGTAGGTTCCACGGGCCACGTACTCTTTGAGGATGTCGTTCTGGATGGTGCCGCCCAGCTTGCGCGATTCGACACCTTGCTCCTCCGCCACCAGCTGGTATAGAAGCAGCAGTATCGCTGCCGTGGAGTTGATCGTCATCGAGGTGGTCGCCTTGTCAAGGGGGATACCCTCGAGCAGGTCCCGCATGTCCAGGAGCGAGCTGATGGCCACTCCCACCTTGCCAACCTCCCCTGAGGCCCGAGGATGGTCGGAGTCGTACCCCATCTGAGTAGGCAGGTCGAACGCGCAGGAAAGCCCGGTCTGTCCCGCTTCGAGCAGGAACTTGAAGCGCTGATTAGTCGCCTTGGCGGTCCCAAAGCCTGCGTATTGCCGCATGGTCCAGAGGCGGCCCCGGTACATGTTGGGATATACGCCACGGGTGAAGGGAAACTCCCCCGGCCGCGCCAGAGTGCTCGCGGGATCGAACCCTTCGAGGTCGGAGTTGTCGTAGACCTGCTTGATCTCGATGCCGGAGTCGGTCTTGAATTCTCGATCAGCCATGTAGCGATGATACTCGCTCGCCTGGCGCGTTAAAAAAACCGCGCCACCTGGCGCCAAAGCGCTTCTGGAATCCGCCGCCTCAGCCGACGGGCGCCACGAGCGGGTGAGGCATGCACAGGTCGTCGTATTCGGCGATTGCAATCCTCGAAGGCTCGATGCTGCAGGCCGGGCAGTTCGGATCGCGGCGCATCTTGTAGGTGCGGAAATTCTCCTCCATCGCGTCGTATGCGAGGATTCTGCCCACCAAGGGATCGCCGAGGCCGAGAATCATCTTTATCGCCTCCATGGCCTGGATGGATC
>JAJZNF010000200.1 GCA_021847985.1 Actinomycetes bacterium
ATCAGCCGGGACGCAAAGCCCCTGCTCCGGGCTAATGCCAGACAACGCGAAAGTTCGTCCTCACCCAGGTAGCCGGACGGTCCGCCCACCACCACCAGGTAGGAGTCGGGATGCCGGGCAAGGACCTTCTCAAAGGACTGGACAGCCAAGTAGAGGCCCTTCAACGGCTGGATCCTGCCGACGTAAAGCACGAGCGAACCCTCCTCAGGCAGGCGTGCGGCCCGCCGGGCGGCAACCTTGTCTCCGTGCCCGAAAAAGGCATGGTCGACCCCAAGGCCCACCGTGTGGATCCTTTCGGGCCCGAGGCCTAGATGGCGACGCAGATCGTCCGCCTCGTGTTCGCATGAGGCGAGCACGATGTCCGAGCAGGAGGCGATCTGATCCTCGGCCGCGATGCGCTGGCGCTCGGCGACACGGTCATCCGGGACCACCCGTCCCTGGGCCTTCACCCGCTCGAGGGTGTGGAAGGTGGTGATCATCGGGATCTCGTAGTGATGCTTCAGCCGATGGGCGGCCACTCCCGAGAGCCAATAGTTTCCGTGAACGACCTCGGGCAATTCGGCTCGGCCCAGAGCGATCCGCTGGATCACGTTCTCGGTGAACTCCTCGACCAGCCCGGGAAGCTCCTCCTTGGGAAGGTGCGCCAAGTCGCCGGCCGGAATGTGATGCACCGACAGCCCCGGCTCGATTTCGAGAACCGCCGGATCATGCGGTGAGGTCGCCCGGGTGTACACGCTCACGGAGGACCCGATCCTCGCCAGGGCCGACCCGAGCTGGCGCACGTACACGTTCATCCCACCGCCATCCCCGGAGCCCGGCTGCTCCAGTGGCGAACTATGAAGTGAGATAACCGCGAAGTTAGTCATCCAACCGACCTAAAAATCGAACCCCCGGAGGAGAAACCCTTACCCTCAACAAACCAGGACCGGAAGTTGTTTCATCCGCGGCCAAAAGGCGCGAAATCGATGTTAGGCGAGAAAGCAGCCCTAAGGCCTGCAGCCCGTTCACGACACTCTATGCGTCGCGGTGAATTACCCTGTTGAGAAGCTCGTCAACCATTGCGGCGTCGCCGCGATAGCGGACCACCAGCTCGGCGCGAATGGCATCGATCGCGACAAAGAGCTCCTTGCGCCACCTGGAAATTTCGGCCTCCACGTCCTGAAGGGCGGAAGTCGCCGTCGCGGCGGCGCCACCCTCGTCTGCCTTCTCCTCGGCGGCGGCGACCAGACGCTTGAGCGCCTGCTCGACCTCTTCGACCTGCGCATCTTCGAGGCTGGCGTCGACAAAGCGCCCGAAGCCACCTTCCGCGACGGTGTTCTTCCCGATTGCGGAGCTGAGCGCGGTCACGGCATCACCGGTCGGCGCATCGGAACCAAGGCGTCTGGCATCGAACTGCAGAGTGTCCAGTCTGCCCTGAACCACGCGACGAGCGTAGGAGACCATCGTCTCCACCGCTTCCGCTTCATCCTTGCGCCGCCGAAGCTCGTCCGCACTCAGCGCCTCCAGTCCGGAGCGGAAGGCAGGGTCCGTAATGCGCTTGACGTCGGACTCAAGCTGTTCCATGCGCGCAAGCATAGACGCCTCGATGGCGGCACGCACGGGCCCCAAACACCTTCAGCTGCGCCAAAGCGAGCGCGGCCACGGCCTGTAGGCGCAAAGGACGCGCCCCTCGTAGGCCGGCGCCGCCAAGGGGCCGAAGTGGCGCGAATCGCGCGACACGTCGCGATTGTCCCCCTCCACCTCGAAGCTCCCGTCAGGGAAGACCCTCGAGACACGCTTCACAAGGAGGTTTTCAGGCACCGGCGCCTTCGCGACGACAATGGCGCCCGGAACGCACAGTCGCCGCCGGAAGCCGCCGACGCACAGCAACCGGTCACCAGGAGCAAGAGCGGGCACCATGCTATGTCCGGCTACGCGAATGCGGAAGACGAGGCGCATCGGGAAGAATGCTAACGGAGCCCTCCTCTCCCGAAGTCGACGAAAATAGCCGTCGCCTTTGGCCTAAAGTGCGAATTGCATCCGATATACCTATGAGTGAAAGTTCGCCTCCGAGGGTGCGCACGCACGCGAGGCGATTGGCCGGAATACGAGAGGACTGAAATTGAACCTGTTCAAGACAATCATGAAGGCGCTTGAGCCCCGCGCGGCCAGTGCGCACTGTGACCTCCCCTGCGGCGTCTACGACCCGGCCCAAGCACGCGTCGAGGCTCAGTCGATCCGGGCAATCGTGGAAAAGTACAACGCCAGCGACGACGAGTACTTCCGCGCCAGGGCAATCTCCATCAAGGAGGACAGGGCCGATGAGGTCAACCACCACCTCGACGTTCTCTGGTACCAGTACTTCCAGCCGGCCCATCTCGAGAAGTACCCCGAACTGCACGAGATCTTCTGGAAGACGAAGAAGCTGACCAGCCAGGCCAAGCGCACCAACGACATCGCCGTCGCCGACGATCTGCTGGCTGGAATCGACCGAATCGCCGAGATCTTCTGGGAGACCAAGAAGTAGGAGACCCGGCAGACAGTAGAAAAAGGGCCGCGACCATGTCGCGGCCCTTTTTCTGTCACCGCAAATGGAGGCGGCCGGACTGCGCCAGATCAACGCCCCCCGGTCCGAAACTGGCTGAAGAAGTGCTGCCAGGGCGCGATGGTGTGGTAGCCCCACGCGGCCAGGAGCACCCCGAATAGCACCACTGCGATCGCTACGAGGATGCGGCCTCCCGAACCGGAAACTCGCGCAGCCGAGAAGCGGATCATTCCAAGGCTGCGCAAGCCGAGATCCCGGCCTCCCTGGTACACGGCCTTTGGAAGGTAGGAGACGATGTGTATGGCCGCCAGGGCGAACCAGATCACGAAAGACGCCTGGTGGATTCCACGCCAGGTCTGGGTTGAAAAGGCGGTCGGCCCTTTGAGCATCAGCTCGACGCCCGAGCCGAACAGCGCAATCGTCGAAATGATCAAGAGAGGCGCCGCGACCCTGAGGAGCATCTGCGGAGGTCCGGCGGCGTAGTACCTAGGGTTCCGCGTGTAGTAACGGACAAAGCGATAGGACGTCGAGGTCAGCTTTATCAGCAGCGGCGGAATGAGGGCGAATCCGAGAATGACGTGATAGGCCAGCAGCTGGCTGATTGCCGGCACGGTGATGCCGATCAGGAAGAGCTCGACAAAGATAACCAGCCCGACCAATGACGTGAGGCGGGTGTTCGCCAAGACGCGCTTCTTTGGCCCCTGGTCATCACGGCCAGGGGTGATCATCTCCTCGAGTACGTTCTCGACCAGAGGCGGCAGTGGTGTCGAAGTCGCACCGGCAGCCACTGGCGGGCGCGGCGTCCCACGGAATTGGTATTCGCGGCGGGCCACCGTCCTGCCCCGGGGGGTTTGGGGGAAGGTGTTCATTGCACTGACGTTCTAGTGGCCAAAACTGAACCGCAAATTAATTCGGGCACTTCAAGCCGGTGGAGGGGACTATCCCGCGCATTCAGCTCAGACAACGGTGCTGACATCGAATCGGGCCGGGGCTAAATTTGGGAAGAGCTTGCAGCGCCGCCCGATGCGGCGCCCGTGACAATGCCCTCCTGGCGCAATTGGTTAGCGCAACGGACTTTTAATCCGTGGGTTCTGGGTTCGAGTCCCAGGGGGGGCACCACTGGTCCCACGCCGCACCGAGCATGCCGCTGCGGCTATGGGTCACATACTGCAATGCGGCTGCGACATATGGTTCCCAAGAAGGCCCGACCAGGGCAACGACACCGTGTGGCCATTGGAGCGCCAGGCCCGGATGACATGCAAAGGCCCGATCCCTTCGTGTTCGTCCCTGGACGGGGACCGGCGACTACTCAGGAGCCGTCCGTGAACAGGTTCGCGTCATCGCCTGGGTCTGGCAACCTGGCCGAGCCCGCTCCCGAGCGAGCCACGTCGCCGGCTGCAGCGCAGAAACTGCCCTGCTTCTCACGGCTTGCCTCACAGAGGCGCGCCGCGACCGAATTGCGTACGTCCCCGCTCCCAACTGCTTCGCGAATCTCCTAGTCCGCCGACAGCCTGGAGGTGCGTCGCCAGGTGGGGTTCTGCGCCAGGTAGAGCCCGTGCCACGCACAGAACAGAGGCGGGCGAGCCGTTCGAGCACACGTTGCACCCCTCTCTTGCCTCCTCCGGGAGGGGGTCGGGTTCAAGCCGCGATATGGACCCTAAGGAACCGGGACCACAGTT
>JAJZNF010000119.1:0-3525 GCA_021847985.1 Actinomycetes bacterium
TCGCAGGCACCACGAGGGCGGTGGCCGTTCCGCCGCCGATCTCGATGGAGCTGACCACCTCGGTCGTCCCCAGCCCGCTCACGCCCGGCACCGAGAGCTGTGTCCAGCTCAGCCCTCCGTCGGTGGGGAGGTAAAGGGCCGGGCCGAAGGCATATCCGACGCTCGGGCTCGCAAAGCGGACCTTGCTGACACCGTTGGCGGCCGTCTTTTGCGTTCCGATGGGGGTGACCGACTCCAACGGGATTCCCGTCATGGGCACCGCGGTCCAGCTTGCGCCGGTGTCGGTGGAGGCGGCCAGCTCGGCGCACCAGCCGGTGGGCGCGGAGGAGCAGGCCACTCCACCCAGGGCAAAGGCGTCGGTGGGGGAGACAAAGGTGGCCGACGATGGATAGAACCCGGCTGGGACCGCGCCGAATGTGCTCGGGGATGTTGCCGTCCCGACCGTGGTGGATGGTCCGGTGGTCGTGGCCGGGTTCGAGGTGGACGTGGACGTCGACTGCGATGATGAGGAGGAGGTGGATCCCTTCAGCTGCTGGAACCCGATGGCCGCGCCTCCTACCACCAGCACCAGGGCGCCTGCGGCATAAGCGATCGGCTTCAGGGCGTGCTTAGTGGGTGCCACTCGGTTGCGACGTTCCATTCGAGTGCTCCTCTCGGCCGATTCGTCCCGGCTTCTACCTTATAAAGATCGTCAGGATCGGGCCCGGGCGTTAGCCGCAACGCTCGAATTCCCGGGCATTTTGCAGCAAGCAGGCGATCTTGCCCAAGCGGCGAGGCGGCTCAGCGTCGCGATCGGCCGAGGTCGAGGCGCATCTCCAGCCCGCCTGGCCTCTCGGCGAAGCCCAGGCCGCGATAGAGGTGCTCACCCGCCGATGTCGCATGCAGCTCCGCCCTGGCAATTCCGGCACCTTCCAGCTCGTCCAGCAGGCGAACGATGACGGCCCTGGCATAGCCCCGGTGCTGCCAGCGCGGGTCGGTGCTCATGGAGCTCACGTAGGCCAGGGTCCCGTCGGCGGAGGACGGTCCGGGCGTGCGTACCATTAGATCGGCGAGTCCGCTTGCGGCAAGGCCGTCTCCGTCGGGCGCGTCCACCACCGCTCCGATGAGGTGGCTGCTTCCCAGGTTCGCCTCCAGATACGCGAGACAGGCCCTCTGCCAGTGCTGATCGGTGGCGCGCACCCCCATCGAGTCGAACATAAGCGCCCGCAGGCGCACGAGCTCGGCGGCGTCGGCCGGGGTTGCCAGGCGAGCATGTGGTGGCGAATCGGGCTGCATGTCCGTGGAGCCTACAGCCTGGCAAAGGTGGTGGCCTGAAGATATATGCGGCGGGCCCGCCTTCAAGGGGGGGCCGCCATTGTTGGCCAAATGTCTTTGGCCGGTCGTATCAGTGGGCGTGGACCTCGTGATGGTGCACCACGGGGGGCAGTTGGTCCACGACCCCGGGATCCTTGCGCACCTTGCGTACCGCGTAGAGGGCCGAGAGCCCGCCTACCAGGGGCACGGTGGTGATCACCATTAGCAGCCCAATGTTGATGCTGCTCAGGTTAGGTATCGAAATCCCGGTGGGGATGGTGAAGTTTGCCAGGCCCGGGAGCACCAGGGTGAGCAGGCCGCTGGCCACGAATATTGTGCCGCCGATCCCAAGGGTGATGGCCGCGATGGTGCGCCCGACGAACGCGCGGGCCGCGTCACCTAGGCCCCGGCGCTGCATGGCGCGGCCGAAGGCCGCCCCGATCAGCACCTGTGCGATGAGGGTGCCCGTCCCGAAGAGGGCGCCGGGAAGCCAGGCAAGCGCGGCGCTGGGCATGGCGGGGGAGATGGTGGTGTACAGGATGGTGGCGAATGCCCCGGTACCCATCCCGGCGATCAGCCCGTGCAGCATTGCCAGGGAGCGCGGCGGCTGCTTTCTGGCGTCCAGCGGGGGAAGCAGCTTGTCGACGAAGGGCATCAGATGAATGGTTGTGCCCTTCGTGCGCATTATGAAACCTGAGATGGCCATGAGCAGGCCTACCACCATGTACACGATGCCTTCGACATGGCTGGATTCCATCCAGGTGGTCAGTGCGAAGAAGGCGAGCGTGGAAAAGACGGCCCGCTGGATGGTGAAGCCCAGGGAGAAGAAGAGGCCGGCGCGCATCCCGCCGCGGGTGGAGTAGCTCCCCACTGCGTAGGAAAAGGTTATGGGCCAGGTGTGCTCGTCCGGGGTGATGCCGTGGATAACCCCGAGTAGAAGGGCGACGGCCAGTAGTGGCAAAGTGCCCGCGGCGGATGTTACGTGCAGGAAGGCGAGCAGATCCATCAATTGACCCCCTGGCAGTTCTCGCAGATGCCGAAAATCTCGACCCGGTGTGACGTGGGCGTGAAGCCCCCGATGTCCGCGCCCTCGAGGGAGCAGGCGGCGAACTCCTGCACCCGCTTGCACTCAGTGCAGACCAGGTGATGGTGGTGCGTCGGGCGGCACAGGCTGTAACGTAGCTCCCCGTCCAGCAGGATCACCTGGCAGTAGCCGATGCGGGTCAGGGTCTCGAGGATGCGGTAGGCGGTGGTCAGCCCGACCTGGGCCCGAGCCTGCGCGGCCTCGTACAGCTCTTGGGGCGTCACCGCCCGATGCGACTCGAAGAGGGTGTCCACCAGCGCCTCCCGCTCGGGAGTGAAGCGCTGTCCCGCCTCGTGCAGGAGGGACCGGATCTCGTCCTTTATCCCTTCGTGCCTCTCGGTCGTCATAGTGGTCATCGTGTGCTCTCTATAGAAAATGATTTTCAATAAAGCCTAGCGCCGGCATGCGCCGCTTTATTCCTGGGGCGGTGCGAATCTCGAGCTGTACGGGGATCCGCCGGCTTGCTAGCGTCGTTCAGAGCAGGGAGGTCGAGATGGAGCATCCGGGGCACGGCCCAGGGGCCGAGGCGATACGTGACTACTACTTCGGGGGATCTGGGGCCGAAGCCACGCTCTCGTGGAATCGGCGGGACTGGGACGCCATCGAACTGGTGCCCAGGGTTATGCGCAACGTTTCGCGCGTGGACCCCTCCGTCGACCTGGCGGGTCGGCGCATCCCGCTTCCGCTGGTGGTTGCACCCATGGCCTACACCTCGCTCCTGCACCCCAGAGCCGAAGCCGTGATCGCGGAGGCGGCCGCCAGGCACGGCGTCTCCTACTGCCTGTCCACCCGCTCGGCGGTGCCGCTGGAGGAGGTGGCCGAGGGTTTCCGCCGCGGCCTGGCCGCCCGGGGTTCGGCGGGGCCGGGGCCGGCGCTGGCTTTCCAGCTCTATGTGATGCGGGATCACCGATTCTCCGACTCGCTGGTTCGCCGGGCGGCGGAGAGCGGCTACGAGGCCATCTACTTGACCGTCGATGCGCCCTACATCGGTGTTCGCATGCGGGACCGTGAGAACTCGTTCGCGGTCCCGGAGGAGTTCCTCTCCGCCAACATCGCCCAGGAGCTGGAGGGATGGGTGGTGGAGGAGAGCGAGACCGGCTTCGGCGCAGGCGTGTCCTCGGCACGTTTCAGTGGACTTGCGCCGGATC
>JAJZNF010000119.1:3535-4199 GCA_021847985.1 Actinomycetes bacterium
GGGCCGGTCTGGGCGACATAATCACCCTCGCCGACGACATGCAGGTCTTCTTGAAGGGAATCCTCTCAGGGGCGGACCTCTCCTTGGCCGGGGAGTTGCCGGTAGCGGGGGTAGTTGTTTCCAACCACGGAGGGCGCCAGCTGGACGGCTCGATCTCCACGGCTCGGGCGCTGCACATGATGTCCGCCGAGCTGCGTGAATACCAGGGAGCCGTGCTGGTGGACGGCGCGATAGCGTCGGGAGCCGACGTGGTGCGGGCACTCGGCCTGGGGGCCGGCGCGGTGATGGTGGGCCGTCATCTGGCCCGGGCCCTCTACGAGCGGGGCGAGGAGGGCCTCGACCGCGCGCTCTCGCTGCTGGTGGAGGACGTGAGGGTCTCCCTGGCCCTGGCAGGGGCATCACGTCCGGAGATGATCGAGCGCTCCCAGCTGAGGGTGCCCTCCCACTGGTGATCTCCGCCGCCGGAGGCCCCGGGCACTAGCATTGACTCTCGGAGTGGATGAGAGACCGGTAGGCATTTTCGACAGCGGCTTCGGTGGGCTCACCGTGCTCCGCGCTATCAGCGACCTGATGCCGCACGAGCGCCTGGTCTATTTCGGGGATTCCGCCCGCTATCCCTACGGCCCCAAATCGCGCGAGGAGGTCTCGGCCTACTCGCTCCAGA
>JAJZNF010000017.1 GCA_021847985.1 Actinomycetes bacterium
AGGAGGCACCCGCTGCCGAGACCGTGGTCGAGGAGGCACCCGCTGCCGAGACCGAAGAGGACTAACGGCCGGGAGGCAGATTAGGCACGTTGTAACGGCCAGCCGGAAATGGCTGGCCGTTACGCATTAACCCTCGTCGCCCGGCTGCCGGGGGCTAAGATTGGCTCCGCGACATTGCCAGCCGCGGGAAGCCGATCAGCGTCAGGAGCACCAGATGGCTGTCATCACCCACCGGATTAGCGACCATATCTTCGGAATCAAGATCGACAGACCCGAGGCACGAAACGCCGTGAACGGCGCCGTCGCTGCCGGGATGGAAGCCGCGATCGACGAATTCGAAGCCGACCCGACCGCATGGGTTGCGGTCCTCTCCGGCAACGGCACCAACTTCTCGGCCGGCGCTGACCTGAAGGAGATCGCCGCCGGCAACGCGGCTGCGCTCCGCACCCAAAGAGGCGGCTTTGCCGGCATCGTGGCGCGCGACCGGACCAAGCCGATCATCGCCGCTGTCCATGGTTCAGCTCTGGCGGGAGGTTGTGAAATCGCCCTTTCCTGCGACCTCATAGTCGCGTCCAGAGGCGCCAAGTTCGGGCTCCCGGAGGTCAAACGGTCGCTGGTGGCTGCCGCGGGAGGACTCTTCAGGCTCCCCAGGGTGCTGCCCCGCAACCTCGCAACCGAAGTCATACTGACCGGGGATCCGATCTCCGCCGAGAGGGCGCACGAGTTCGGCATGGTCAACGTGCTCTGCGAAGAGTCGGAACTCGAGGAGGCAGCCGTCGTGCTGGCGATGCGAGTCGCCACCAACGCACCGTTGGCCGTGCGCGAAGCGCTGGCGATCTCCAAGCAGGCCTTTTCAGCCTCGGAGGAGAAACTGTTCTCGCTTAGCGGAGAGGCCATGGCGCGGCTGGCCGAGACGGAGGACTTTCAAGAAGGACCTCGCGCATTCATCGAGAAGCGCGACCCGCACTGGCAGGGCCGCTAGCTCCAGCGCCTTAGAGAGGCTCCAGCCGCACCATCTTGAGCGACCGCGCCCTGTAGCCGTTTTGCTCGCCCAGGTTCTTCCCGTTGCGGGCGCCGGGAGGGACCCGGAAGAAGAGGGCGGCTGCACCGCGCGCACGGGCTTCGGCCTCGAGCAAAGAAAGGAGCATGGAGCCCAACCCATGGCCCCTCTCGTCCTCCACGAGATACAGGTAGGCTTCGGCTTCGATGCCGGCCGCGGCGGGCTTGAGATCCAGGACGCCCAAGCCGACCGTACGCGTGGCGCGGAGAAGCTCGAATCCGAGGGATGCCCGCTCGGTCAAAGAGGGCGCTCCCGAACGGCTCCCATCCGAACGCAGCGCCGCCATCAGGGACGCCCACATGTCATTGGCGATCTCTTCGCCGCCTTTGAATCCGCACAGCTCGGCGAAGGCCGCCAAAGCGAGCGCGACCCCTGAGTCGCAGTCGGGCCGGCGCAGCTCCCTGAGTTCCAGCTCCGCCTGCAGTCGCTCGTCCCTGGGCCCCGACGACACCGTCACTACTGCAGGAGCTTCTCGGCCCTGGAAAGTATCGTCTTGCGTCCGCGATGACCGAGCTCGTAGCCGTATACCAGCTTGAGCTCGCGCTTGGACAGCATGTCCATCTTGGCGGTTATCTGGCTCGCGGACAGGGTTGCATAGTTTGGGATGACAGCCTCGACCTCACCCAGGTCGATATCCGGCGGCGCGGCTTCCGGCACCGGCTGCGGCGCCGGCGGAGCCGGCGGAGCCGGCCTGTTATCGGAAGTCTGGGGAACGGGCGCCTGCGCCTCCTCCCTTTGATCTCCGAACACCATCCGAGCCAAGTCGGCCCAGGGTTCGGGCAGCACGAGGTCTATCAGCTCTTCGGCCTGTCGACGAACCTCGGCGAACTGCTCCTGGGCCTTGGACTCGGCCATGCCGACAGCCATCTTGCCGATGAAGCGGGCTGTAACCGCTCGCGACTCGACCACCGATCTGCCTTCCTCGACAGCGCGCGGCAGCGCCTCGGCGATCGCATGGAGGATCCCTACCGGTGCATATACCGCGTAATCGATGAGCTTCTTCAGGTCGCCGTCGTCCATCACGCCTCCCGCGGTGTCCGGGCTCTCAGCCAGGGCACACGACTCGGATCCTACACGCAGTCCCGGCAGTAGTTGCGTTCCTTGTCCGCCAGCTGCGTCAGCTTCTTCACCAGGAAACAGCTCTGGCACACGAACTCGTCCGGCTGCTTGGGGAGAACCGTCAGGGCGATGTCCGAGCGCTCGTCGAGCTCGTCCTCGTCGTAGCTCTCCTCCTCCTCGTCCATGACGACAAGGCGCTCCTTGAGGATGTCGTCGAGGCTGGCTTCCACCTCTTCGTCGAGCTCCTCCTCTTCCTCCTCGACCTCCTCTTCGGCCTCGACCTCCTCTTCGGCCTCGACCTCCTCTTCGACTTCGAGTGCCTCGATGTCCTCTTCTTCGTCCAGCTCCTCGATGTCCTCGAGCTCCTCTAGATCTTCAAGCTCGTCGACCTCGAGATCTCCGAGGTCCTCTTCTTCGTCCAGCTCCTCTACCTCTTCGAAGTCAGCGTCCTCGAAGTCCTCGAAGGACTCTTCGTCCACCGACTCCTCCATATCCTCGGCGCTGACCACGTCCTGGCTGTCATTCGCCTTCTTGCGCGGCATCAAACATTCCCTTCCGCCGGGGGTGGCAGCCACCCCACAGACGCACTAAAACCCATTCGCAGCTTTTGCCCCAATTGAATCAACTTCGCAAGCCGCTTTGTTCCCGCAAAACTCTAGCGACCTACACCTTCGGTCGCGTCGTCTACGCCCGCGCCACCCTATGGTGCCGATCTCTTTTGCTCCTGGCGCTCGATCGAGGCCAGCCGTCCACCCTCGCCGGCACTCATGTCTACATGAGACATTGCCCCGCTGATGCGCCGATGAAGCGCGCCCTCGGCAATGGCCCTGTACATCAACTGAGCGACCTCTCGGTAGCTCTCGTGCCCTTGCGGCGCTGATCGCAGCTCTATCAGGTGCATCGCCTCGCGCGCATTCAGCTCCAAATCGAAGCGGATCCGAAACGCCATCGGCACCGCGTAGGAGGCCACCTTGGCTCCGTGCGACTCGGCGAGGCTCCGATGATAGTCGGCTGCGCGCTCAAGCGAGGAGGCATAGGCAGCCGCTTCATCGTCCGTGAGCTTCGGCGATGTGAAGTAACCCATTTCACATCCCAGGTCCCCCCAGGAGATGGAGAGCATACGGTGCCTTTGCAGGTCGCGGAAGGCGCCGTAATCCGAGACAACGCCGAAGTGGTACCTGGTCCGCTCGAAGGCCCGCCCGGGACGATGGCGGCGATTCCCGCGCTCACCGCAATATTGCGCAAAAAGTGCGTCCAGCTCGGCCTCCCCGATCGAGGCTGCAAGCTCACCTGCCTCGACCGCACCCAGGCCGAGCGCCTCGACCACGATTGCCGCGCCAACCCGCCTCTCGGCGTCCGGGTCCCAGTCGACCAGGTCGACCTGGGAGCCGAGGGGCCCGTCGAGATGGATCGTCTGCGCACCTCCGATGCCCGAATGCGCGGAGACGATGCTGCGAGCCAGTGATGCGAGGGCATGGCGCGTCGAACGCAAGTACTCGACCCAGGGTTCACGCCGCTCGGGGCGCGACAGCCGGGAGACCATGGAAGGTATCTCCCGCTCGAGTTCGCGCTGAAGCTGCTCGCCCAGCAAGCGCATCTCCCCGAGGGGATGCGCGGCCAGATGCAGGACCAGCTGCTCCAGGGTTTGTGCAGAGGCGAAGATCCCCACGTTCGACGCCGTGGCGGCCGGAAGCAGGCCCCGAGTGGCATCGAGCGCAAAGGCGCGCAGCGTGGCGCGCATCGCCGGCGGCAGGGACTCCACGCCGCCCGAAGACGCAAAGAGCCGATCGGTCACCCGCGCCGTGAGGGAGGAGTAGGCGTCGAACAGCGCATCCATCTCCTCCTCGAAGCGCGCGAACTCACTTCCCTCGAGCTCCGGAGGCCGGACGTAGCGGTACCGGCCGAGCGCGTCACGGAAGTCGTAAGGGATGTAGCGGGTCGACTGTTCGAGATACGCGCCGAGGCGAGGGCGCTCGACCACCTTGGTTGCCAGGTTGGAGATACCCTCCAGGGCCACGTGCACTCCGGCCAGTTGAGCCACCGAGTCGTCTCCGTAGTCGGCAAGCACTCGCGAGAAGAGGGCCTCGGAGCGCGCTAGCCCCTCCTCGGACCCACCGCGCTCCCCCCCGCCGCCACTCGTGGCGAATTCGTCCAGGAAGAGGCGGCGCAAGGACTTCGGCGAGCGCGAGTAACGGGCAAACAGGGCGGCCTTGGTGACGTCCGGCAAGTCGGTGAGGGCGTACACCGGACCGTCGAGGTTGGAGAAATGCCGAGCGAGGACGCTGCGCTCCTCGGCGGTGAATTCTGGGGTCATTGGCAAACAAACTACAGGGGTTGCCGGTACCCGTTGCTGCCCGGTCCGCCTTTGTGGTGAAGGCGCCTATGAGCGATTCACGCGGATGGAGGCCTCGACGACGCCCCGGCACAGGATCTTGTCCACGGCATGGAAGCGTCTCGACATCTCGGGATCGGCCACCACGTTGCCGAGCTGGCGCGCCAGGTCGATTATCTGCTTCACGTTGCGGACGAAGTCCCCTCCGGGCATTCCATGATCCCCCAGCACCGCCTCGAGGTCGCGCCCTCGCGCCCACGCGCTCGCATAGACCATGAACCCGGACTCCACGGCCCGCGTCGCGGGAATGCGCAGGCGGGCCTCTGACTTCACCAGCTCCACCCGCAATGCGGCGATCTCCCGGAAGCGCTCCTCCATCCTGAGGGAGGGAAAGTGGTCGGAGCCCGGCGCGGAGTTGCGTGGCTCGTACACGAATACCGAGATCAGCGATGCGAGCTCCTCGGGTTCGAGCCCGTCGAAGACTCCTCTCTCCAGGGCCATGGCCACGAGAAGATCCGACTCGTGGAAGAGGCCGGCAAGCCTCTCGCCCGAGGGTGTCAGCTCCCAGCCGTCTACGAAGCCCAGTTCGGAAAGAACCTCCAGCACCCGGTCGAACTGGCGCGCGAGGGATTCGGTCTGCCGCTTGACCGACTCCTTGATCTTGGTACTCGTTTCGGCGATCCGCTCGAGACGCTTCACCGCGTTCAAGTGGCGATTGAAGTCCGGGCACTGCTTGAGCTTCTCCCTGAGCTCGGCAACCTCCGCCTTCGAGACGCTCGGGCGGGGGGCGACGGCGGCCTGGCGGCTGAAGCGTGGCTCCTCCGTCGAGCAGTTGGCTATGCGCATCTCCCGAAGCGCCTCGGCCATGGCGGCCAGGTATGCGGGATCGCGCGGATTGTACTCGACCCCTACCTCTAGCCGGGCCGCCGGCTTGGGAATGAAGTCGATTTGATTGCCGCGCATGGCCAGTTTCTCGCCCGCCGCGGTCACTACCCAAACCGCTATCCGCCCCCCCTTCTTGCGTGAGGTGGCCACCACGACCACGCGGGTGGGAATCCCACTGTCGCCGGCAGAAGGGACGCACAGGACGTCTCCCGGGCGCAGGCGGGCGGCGTGCAGGCGAATGTGGCGCTCGCTGGGAACCGTGGCCAACGGCGCGGAGCGCTCCCCGTCCCGCTTGGTGAGCGCCCACAGCGAGGCGACGTCGCCGAACTCGCAATGGGATTGATCCAGCAGGGACTCCTCTTCGCTACGCAGCTTTGCGAGTCGCGCCTCCAGATGGACCACCTCGGCATCGGAGCGGAACTGAGCGAAGGACAGGTTTAGGAGATTGCGGGCGACCTCCGGGTCGAAGCTCTTGACCAGGTTCGCAGCCATGTTGTAGGTGGGCCGGAAGGACGAGGTGAGCGGATAGGAGCGGGTTGCCATCAGATGCGCCACCTGCTCGAAGGGGACGAACGGCGACCACAGCGCCAGGCAGTAGCCGATCTCGTCGATTCCGCGGCGGCCCGCTCGGCCGGCGAGCTGGGTGTACTCCCCAGGCGTAAGCATCTCGTGGGATTCGCCGTTGAACTTGGTGAGCTTCTCTATCACGACCGAACGTGCCGGCATGTTGATACCCAACGAGAGCGTCTCCGTGGCAAAGACAACTTTTACCAGGGCGCGCGCGAAGCACTTCTCGACAGCCTCCTTCAGTGGAGGCACCATGCCCGCATGGTGGGCGGCCACGCCCGCCTCCAACCCGGCAATGAAGGACGAGAAACCGAGGGCGTCCAGATCCCGGGTGGAGAGGCTTGTTATCGTCTCGTCCACGATGGCGCGGATCTCAGTCCGCTCGTGGGCGCTGGTGAGCCTGACGCCGGAGCGCACCATGTGCTCCACCGCAAGGTCGCAACCCTGGCGGGAGAAGATGAAGAAGACCGCCGGAAGCATCGCCGAATCACGCAGGTAATCCAGAACATCGAGCCTTCGCGGAGTCGCCGCCCTCGCCGCCGGGCGGCGCCCGACGAAGGCGCCCGAGGCCCGGGGGTCGTCGTAGCGGGAGCAATCGGGGTTGGCCCTGTCGTCCATAATCGCCTCGAGGACCTTGAGATCTCGGCCACGGCCGTCGGCAACTCCATAGAGGTGCACCAGCTCGACCGGCCTCTCGGTCTCCACGATCACGTCGGTCGGCCCTCGCACGGTACGGATCCATTCCCCGAACTCATCGGAGTTGGAGACGGTGGCGGAGAGGCAGACCAAGGACACGGTCTCCGGGAGGTGGATGATTACCTCCTCCCAAACCGCGCCGCGGTAGGGATTCTGGAGATAATGCACCTCGTCCATGATCACATAGCCCAGCCGGGACAGATCGGATGCCCCCTCATAGAGCATGTTGCGGAGCACTTCGGTGGTCATTATCACCACATCGGCGCCGGGGTTGATGACATTGTCCCCGGTCAACAGGCCCACCCGGCTCTCACCGTAGATCTCGGTGAACTCCTGGAACTTCTGGTTGGAGAGAGCCTTGAGCGGCGTGGTGTAAAAGGATCGCCAACCCAGCGACAGCGACCGGTCCACCGCATACTGGGCAACCAGCGTCTTGCCGCTGCCTGTTGGCGCCGCCACCAAAACGGAGCGATCCATGTCGATCGCTGCGAAGGCTTTCAGCTGGAATGGGTCGGGCGAGAGGCCGATGCGCTCGATGAACGAGGCGTGGCCGATCTCTTTCAGCAGAGGGTCAGGCACAAGTGAGGTTTCCACCTTCCATCCTACCGGACCGCGCCTGCCTGCGTAAACGACGGGCGCACCTTATTGGGCCGCGGCCCCCTGCCTGGCCCGCCTGCGCGTGACCACCCGGCCGATCAGGATGGAGGCCTCGTAGAAGACCACCAGGGGAATGGCCATGGCGAACATCGAGAAGGGGTCGGAGCTGGGGATGAAGACTGCGACCACGGCGAAAATGATCACGATCGCCCAGCGCCTGAACGACGAGAGCTTCTTCGGGGTCACGACCCCAGCCAGCTCCAGCGCTACCAGCAGGACCGGAAATTCGAAGGAGATACCGAAGGCGATCATCAGGAGGAAGATCAAATTGAGGTAGCTGTTCGGGGTGTAGATGTCGTGCAGCTGGCTTCCTCCGGCCGACTGCAGGAAGTGGAGCGCATGAGGGAAGGTGATGTATGCGACCAGGGCGCCACCCAGGAACAGCAGCAGCGACGACAGAACGAAGGGCACCGCGTAGCGCTTTTCCCGGGGATTCAACCCAGGCGTCACGAAGCGCCACAACTGATAGAGGATCACGGGTGAAGCAAGGAGCGCCCCTCCGTACCCCGCGATCTTGATCCTGAGCGCAAAGCCCTCCAGCGGGCCCGTTACGTACAGGGCGCAGTCCGACTTGCCCGAGACCTGGCAGTAGGGCTGGGTGAAGAAGTCGAGGATATGCCCATAGAAGAAGTAGGCCACGATGGCGCCGATCGTAACCGCAATCGCGGCTTTCACGATCCTGCCGCGCAGTTCGGCCAGATGCTCGAGCAGGCTCATGTTCCCGCCGGCGTCGGGGGCCGGCTCTTTGCGCTGCGACCTGGACAGTTTCACGCCGAGGATTCCTCGTCTTGATAATGCGTCAATTGAGATAGGGGTCCGAGTCCACCGGAGGGTGGACTACGCCATCCACCGCGGACCACGCCCCGACCGCCTCCCAGGACCGGCCCGGCTCCGCGGGTTGCGCCGCGGACGGCGCCTGGGGGACAGTGGCGGCGGTGGCGGCGGATGCCGTGAAGGGGCTCGGAGCAGGATTGGCCAGCATGGATCCGACCATGCCTATGGGCCCCTTTACTTGGGCCACACCCATGTTGATGACGTCTCCAATCGGTCCGACCGCGTCGGTGATGGTGCTGAGCGCACCGTTCATCTCCGTCTGCAGGCGTGCTCGGATCTTCTGGAATTCGTTCCAGTACTTGCCTATGCTCCGCGCGGCGGCGGGAAGCTTGTCAGGGCCCAGCACGACGAGGGCCACCGCCACCACGATCACGAACTTGGTGGGGTCGAGATTGAACATACATTCCACGATAATTCGACTTTGGCCCCGGCGCAGAACCCTCCCGTGAGAGCCGTGCGCAAGCAGGACTGGCCGAATGCGGCCCAACTATCCTGGGGCCGGAGACAAACCCAACCTGGAGGGCTTATGCCGGCCGTTTACCTGGTACGCCACGGACAGACCGATGCGAACGGCGACAAAGACCCGGGCATTACAGCCCTGGGGATACGCCAGGCCGAAGCAGCCGCAGCCGAGCTGGTTCGCCGGGGGGTCCGCCGTCCACTCATGCTGAGCGGCGCACTTCGCCGGCAGGTGGAAACCGCTCGCGCCATCTCCTCCGTGGCCGGGATCGAACTCTCACCCAAAGCGGAACCGCGCTTCAACGAATTCGACCACGAGGCGATCCTGGCGGCCCACTCCCAGATGGAGACGCTCGAAGGGCGGGACAACCGCTTGCTCCAGGCTGCGCTCGACCAAGCGCTGACGGCTTGGATCTCAGCCCAAGGACGGGAGTGGGAAGCCTTCGTGAATGGTGCGAGCCAGGCTCTGGATGACCTCTTACGCATGACCACCGCGGGCCAGGACGCCGTCGTCGTCACCTCGGGTGGTGTCATAGCGGCCCTGTGCATGCGGGCGCTCTCGGCGACACCCGGCTCTTTCGTGGCTCTCAATCGGATGGCGGTAAACGCCTCGATAACGGTGCTCGTGGCGGGGTCGAGCGGGACTCACCTGCTCAGTTACAACGACCATGCACACCTGCGGGGTGGGGAAGAGCTGCTCACCTACCGCTAGGCGGGGGTCAGTCCTCGCGCTTGCGAGCCGACTCGCTCAGGCGCTCGAAGAAGGCGCCGTCGGCCAGCTCGTAGTGGAATTGCACCAGCTCGTCGTAGGAGATGGGCTCCCCGTCGTGCTCCTCTTCCAGCTCTGCCGGCATGCGCCAGAAACTTAGGGCAACCCCCGCAGAAATCAGAACGTCGACAACCGCCTTGTCCGCCGCCTTGGATACCCGCACCGCGCATGAAGGGCATCGGAAGTTGTAGGACGCCTGCCCGTCGGTGGAGCAGACCAGCACCCGAATATCCTCCATGGTGAGCTCGACATCTCCGCACGTCGGGCAGCTCGCCTTGATAAGCGGCATCTGGAGTCCTTTCCATGCCCTGCACCGGAATAGGTGATGCAGGCGGCCACTTGCCGTCAATATCTCATCGACACTCTTAGTGAGCGACTTGAGCGAGACGGCGTGCCGGGCTAAAGGACCGCGAAGCGGCTGAAGGGATAGAAACGAAGGACAACCTTGCCTATGAAGAGGCTCCCGGGCACGGGACCGAAGTAGCGCGAGTCATACGAGTCGCCCCGGTTGTCCCCCATTAGGAAGTAGTCGCCCTTGGGAATCGTCTGGCGCTTGATGTGATACGTCAGGTCGCCCGGGGGAAGGTAGGGCTCGGAAAGCATCTTGCCGTCGATGTAGACGTGCCCCTTGCTCGACCAGATCGTTTCGCCGGGAAGCCCGACGACCCTCTTCACGAGATCCTCGATGCCAGGGTCGACGGTGTCTGCGGCGGGTCTGCGGAAGACGACGATATCCCCCCGCTGGACGCCTCCCAGATCGAAGGAGAGCTTCGAGACCACGATGCGGTCCCCGATCTGAAGAGTGGGGATCATCGAACCGGACGGAATGAAGAAAGACTGGAAGACGAAGAGCCGGATCAATACGGCGATCCCGACCGAGATTACGACGGCAACCAGGTTCGGGCCCAAGATGCGCCGGATCCCGCGCTTACGCGCGGTTGCAGCACCCGACTCCTGCGAAGCCTTCTCGATCGTCAAACGGGAACTCCCTCCGCGCCTCTGCATATGCGGCCGACGCGGCACGTATCGCCGGCTTACAGGCTGTCTATCAGCTTATCCACCCGGTCGTCCTCCGAGCGGAAAGGGTCCTTCAGCAGGACTGTGCGCTGCGCCTGGTCATTGAGTTTGAGATGGACCCAGTCGACGGTGAAGTCCCTGCGCTTCTCCTTTGCCTTCTTGATGAACTCGCCGCGCAGCCGAGCCCGGGTCGTCTGGGGCGGGACTTCGACCGCCTTGTCGATGGCCCCGTCCTCGACTATCCGCTCCACCAGGTTGCGGCGCTGCATGCGGTAAAAAATGCCCCGCTCCCGGGAGACATCGTGATACTGGAGGTCGATGAGTGACACCTGCGGATGCCCCAGGCTCACCTGGTTCTTGGCCATGTAGGACTCGATGAGGCGATGCTTGATGACCCAGTCGACCTCGCGATCCAGGCTGAAGGGGTCCTGGCGCAGGTGTTCCAGTACGTAGGTCCACATGTCCAGCGCCCGGCTCTCCTCCGCCGGCAGCCCCTGCTGCTCCCGGTACTTGTGGGCCCGGTCGCAGTACTCGGACTGTATGTCCAGCGCGGAGAGCTCTCGCCCATTGGCGAGCCGGACCTTGCGGGCACAGGTGAGGTCGTGGGAGATCTCGCGGATGGCTCGGATCGGATTCTCGATACTGAAGTCCCTGAGCACCACCGAGGGATCCTCCAGCATCCGCAGCATGATCGCTGTCGTCCCCACCTTCAGGTAGGTGGTGTATTCACTCATGTTGGAGTCGCCGACGATCACGTGAAGGCGCCGATACTGCTCCGCGTCGGCATGGGGCTCGTCGCGTGAGTTGATGATGGGGCGGCTCCGCGTCGTGGCGGACGAAACCCCCTCCCAAATGTGCTCGGCGCGCTGCGAGATCGAGAAGACCGGACCCCTCGCGGTTTGCAGCACCTTGCCGGCCCCCGTAAAGATCTGCCGTGAGACCAGGAAGGGAATCAGCACCTCGGTATAACGTGCGAAGTCATCCGCCCTGGTGGTCAAGTAGTTCTCGTGGCAGCCATAGGAGTTGCCGGCCGAATCGGTGTTGTTCTTGAAGAGGTAGACGGTTCCACGAATGCCCTCTTCACGCATGCGGGCCTCCGCCGAGAAGACCAGGCCCTCGAGTATGCGCTCTCCGGCCTTGTCGTGCGCCACCAGGTCGGAGAGGGAGTCGCACTCCGGGGTGGCGTACTCCGGATGCGAACCCACATCCAGATAGAGGCGCGCGCCGTTTTCCAAGAAGACGTTGGACGACCGGCCCCAGGAGACCACCCGCCGAAACAGATAGCGTGCCACCTCATCAGGGCTGAGGCGACGTTGGCCACGCAAAGTGCATGTCACGCCATACTCGTTCTCCAGCCCGAAGATTCTCCGCTGAAGTTCCACCTTGCCGCCTTAGAAGCTCGCTTAGCCGCAATCTAGCTGACTGCCGCCCTCTGGCGGCTGCAGGGCTACCCTGCCAGCAGCTCGGTGAGCTCCGAGGCGCTGAGGCGCCGGAAGGTGCGCCGGCCGTTGGAATCCTCCAGCACCGCGGCCTCCACATCCCCTGCCGAAATCGTGCGCTCCGGCCCCGCCAGCGCGGTCACCGCCGCCTTGAGCGCCTCAGCCAGTGACATCTGGTCCGAATAAGCCTCGCCGAATCGGCGCGAAATCGCCTCGGAGTCACCACCTAGCACTGTGTAACGGCTCTCGTCCATCACGGTCCCGTCGTAGAGGATGTGAAAGAGCTGACTTTGACCGTGGTGGTTGCGGCCGAGCTCGGCCACGAGGATCTCCACCTCCAGCGGCTTCATCTCGTGGGTGAACACCTGGCCAAGGTAAGAGGCGTAGACGTTGGCCAGCGAACGGGCGTCCACGTCGTCGCGGGAGTACGCATATCCCTTCGTGTCGGCGTGTCTAACCCCGGCCACGCGCAGCTGGTCGAACTCGTTGTACTTGCCGACACCGGCGAAGGCGATGCGATCGTAAATCTCGGAGATCTTGTGAAGCGACTTGGAGGGATTCTCGGCACAGAGCAGGATGCCGGAGGCGTAGATGCAGCCGATCAGGCTGCGGCCCCGGGCGATGCCCTTGCGCGCATAGTCCGCCCGGTCCTTCATCACCTGCTCGGGCGCTACATAGAAAGGCATCGACATTATTGGCCCCCTCCGATCCCTCTGCGCGCCTCAAGCACATTGCGGGCGATCTCTTCGAGCTCCTCGTCCGGGACTGCGACGAAACCCACTTCGGTGATGGTGGCCACCACGGGGAAGATCCCCCTGTGCAGATCGGGTCCACCTGTGGCCGAGTCCTCCTCCGAGGCCTCCACAAGGGCCGAGACCGCCAGGTTGATAGCGGCGCTCCTATCGAGCAGGGCGCCCTTCAGGCCGGCCTTGATCGTGCCCTTGGCGTCGCGCCCACCCGATCCGGTGGCCTGGAAGGCCACCTCCTCGTACTTGCCACCCGTGACGTCGTAAGCGAAAATCCGCCCGGCGGAGCGGATATGGTCCCAACCGGCAAAGAGTGGCACCACGGCCAGGCCCTGCATCGCCATAGGCAGGTTGGCTCTTATCATCTGTCCCAGCTGGTTGGCCTTGCCCTCCAGCGAAAGGACGACTCCCTCCACCTTCTCGTAGTGCTCGAGCTGGGTCTGGAAAAGACGCACCATCTCGACCGCGGGTCCTGCGGCACCCGCAATTGCCACGCCGGAGTACCGGTCGGCGGCGAAGACCTTCTCGATCCGCCTATGCGCGATGAAGTTGCCCTCTGTCGCACGGCGATCCCCCGCCATCACCACTCCGTCCGCGTACTTGAATGCGAGGATCGTGGTTCCGTGGGGGACGGAGATCGGTTCGCCGGGGGACACCTCGAGGCGGGAAAACGGCGACATGCCGATCCGCTCCAGAGTCGCAAAGAAACTTGGCCCGGGATCGTCCACCGGGTTGAAGATTGGCAGGTTCACTTTCAGCTCTCCCGGCAACGCCTTGAGCGGCGCCGCCCTTCGTTCCGTCACATTGCAGCTTAGATAGGCGCCGGTCGCCTGGCAATGCGAACGCCGCCCCCAAGGGGGCGGCGCCGCCAAAGCGGCCTTGGCCGCACGCTCCTTGACGCCCCCATCCGACGCATCGGATCGGGAGCGCCACCTCCCTGCGCTACTGCCCGCCCTTCTGGACGTAGTTGCGCACGAACTCCTCCGCGTTGTCCTCCAGGACCTCGTCGATCTCGTCGAGGAGATCGTCGAGTTCAGCCTTGAGCTTCTCCGACTTTTCGGTCGGAGCGCTCTTGCTCTCCTCCTCCACCGTTTCGGTGGAGCGGCTCGTACTCGTCTTTCTGACCATTTCACGCTCTGCCATAGCAGTCTCCATTCTAGGACCCGAGCGCCCGCAGAAGCTCAGCGGCCGTATCGCAGCTTGTAATGAGCTCATCGACGTGATCCGCCGTCCCTCTGAGCGGATCCATCATCGGCACCCGGCGCAACGGGTCCTCGCCAAGGTCAAATATCATCGAGTCCCAGTTCGCAGCCGCCACGCTCGAGGCGTATTTCGCGAGGCACTTGCCCCTGAAGTACGCCCTCGTCCGCCGCGGCGGCTCGGAAACAGCGATCTCGATCTCCTCGTCAGCCAACAGCCTTTCCTGTCCCAATCTATAGAACAGCGACTTGCCTTTGCGTATGTCATGAAACTGCAAATCGATGGCGGCAAGGCGGGGGTCGTCCCAGGTGGCCCCGTGCCGCTCCCGGTACCCGCTTACCAGCCTGTACTTGGCCACCCAGTCAAGCTTGTCGGCCAAGCGCATTGGGTCGACTTCCAGATCGGAAAGCACCTCCTCCCACAGGCGCAGGATCTCCTTGCCCTCGGCCTCGTCACCGAGGGATGCGAGTCCCCCGGCAGCGGCGTACTCCTTGGCCGCCTCGAGATATCTTCCCTGAATCTCGAGCGCGGTTGCGCCCCGCCCGTCGGCCATGGGAATCGGGCGCTTCAAGGTCAGGTCGTAGGAGACGGCCCGCAAGGAGGGCACCGGTGTCTCCAGGGTGATTTCCTGGCCGTCGAGGAACCCGTCCTCGATCATGGAGAGGACGATGGCGGTTGTGCCGACCTTCAGGAAGGTCGAGTACTCGCTCATATTGGCGTCACCAAGGATCACGTGCAGGCGCCTGAAGCGCGAGGCATCGGCGTGCGGCTCGTCGCGCGTGTTTACGATGGGGCGCTTCAGCGTGGTCTCCAGGCCGACCTCCTCCTCGAAGAAATCGGCGCGCTGGGAGATCTGGAAGGGAACCTGGTCCTTGGGCAGGTAGGCCATCTCGGTTCCGACCTTGCCGGCTCCCGTGAAGATCTGCCTGGTAACGAAGAAGGGCATCACCTGGGAGACGATCTTGCCGAAGGGCACCGCCCGGTCCATCATGTAATTCTCATGACAGCCGTAGGAGTTGCCCTTGCGGTCCGAGTTGTTCTTGTAGACGACCACCGACTGGCCAGGGCCGAGAAAGCGCTCGGCCGACTCCATCGAGCGCCTTAGCACCTCCTCGCCGGCCTTGTCGTAAAGCAGCGCCTCGCGGGGGGTGTAGCACTCGGGGCTCGAGTACTCCGGATGGGCGTGGTCAACGTAGTAGCGGGCACCGTTGGAAAGAACGGTATTTATGAGGTGGGTCTCCACCTCCGGTGCAAGCTGGAAGTCCCGGGTGAAGCCGCGCGCATCCACCATGGGCGACTCGTCCACGAAGTCCCAGCCGACCTTCTTGGAAATCAGCGAAAGGTAGGCGTTGACCAAAAGGGAGGAGGCGGTGATCGGATTTGGGTCCGGAACTCCCAGCATCTGGATTCCGTACTCGGTCTCCACCCCGCACACCTTGATTATCGCCACAGGCGCTCCTCCCTCGGGACCGGCCGGCTAGAGGTACTGGCCGGTGCCCACCTTCTCGATTGCCCGACCGCCGGTTGTCTCCTTGCCCTCGGAGACCAGGGTCCGCACATAGACGATGCGTTCGCCCTTCTTGCCCGAGATCTTGGCCCAGTCGTCCGGGTTGGTGGTGTTGGGCAGGTCCTCGTGCTCCTTGTATTCCTTGGCTATGGAGCGGATGAGGTCCTCGACCATGATGCCTCCGCCCTGATTGGCGATCGCGCGCTTGATGGCCAGCTTCTTCGCGCGGCGCACGATGTTCTCGATCATGGCGCCCGAGGCGAAATCCTTGTAGAAGAGGATCTCCTTGTCCCCGTTCTGGTAAGTGACCTCCAGGAACCGGTTCTCCTCGTCCGTCCGATACATCTCTGCGACGGTGCGCTCGATCATCAGCGCGACCGCCTTTGCCGGATCGCCTCCGCCGAGGTCGGCGACCTCCCGCGCGTCCAGCGGCAGGTCCGGAGTCAGATAGCGGGAGAAGATCTGGGCGGCGGCACCCTCGTCAGGACGTTCGATCTTTATCTTCACATCAAGCCGGCCCGGACGCAGGATGGCGGGATCGATGAGGTCCTCGCGGTTGGAGGCGCCGATGACGATGACGTTCTTCAGGGTCTCCACCCCGTCGATCTCGGCCAGCAGCTGCGGAACGATGGTCGACTCCATGTCCGAGCTGATCCCTGTTCCTCTGGTGCGGAAGAGCGAGTCCATCTCGTCGAAGAAGACGATCACCGGGAAGCCTTCCTCGGACTTCTCCCGGGCGCGTTGGAAGATCAGGCGTATCTGGCGCTCGGTCTCCCCGACGTACTTGTTCAGAAGCTCGGGACCCTTGATGTTGAGGAAGTAGCTGCGCCCCTTTTCGTCGCCGTTGATAGCCGCCACCTTCTTGGCTAGCGAGTTGGCGACCGCCTTGGCGATCAGCGTCTTGCCGCACCCGGGCGGCCCGTAGAGAAGGATCCCCTTTGGGGCGGGAAGCTTGTACTCCTGGAAGAGGGATCGATACAGGAAAGGCAGCTCGACCGCGTCGGTGATCTCCTCGATCTGGGAGTCGAGGCCTCCGACATCCTCGTAGGAGACGTCAGGCACCTCCTCCAGCACCAGCTCCTCCACCTCGGGACGGGGGAGCTTCTCGAGAACCAGGTTGGTCCGCATGTCCACCAGAACCGAGTCCCCGGCGCGCAGCCGCTCGCCGGCCATGGAATCGGAGAGTTCGTTGACCCTCTCCTCGTCGCCCCTCCCGATGGTCAGGACGCGGTTGGAATCGAGCAGGTCCTTCACGGTGACGACCTCTCCCACCGCATCCGGTTCGCGGGCCAGGATGATGGCGAGAGACTCGTTGAGAGCCACCTCGTGCCCGATGGCCAGATCCGAGGAATCGATGGCGGGATGTATCGATACCCGCATCTTGCGGCCCGAGCTGATCACGTCGGCGGTACCGTCCTCGTTCACCTCGACCACGATTCCGTAGGCGCTCGGTGGCTGGGTCAGCTTCTCGACCTCTTCGCGAAGCGTTGCGATGTGCTCGCGGGCTTGGCCGAGGGTGACGGTCAGCTTTTCGTTGCGGGACACGGCTTGGGCCAGCTGGCCGCTCACCTCGAGAAGCTTCTCCTCCAGGGCGCGCACCCTAAGTGGCGCGTCCTGGACGGCGCGGCGCAGCTCGGCGATCTCGGCCTGCAGCATCGCCACCCTCTCCTCGGCGCCTGCCTCGGAATTGGTCGGCTGGTCTGAGAACTTGTCGTTGCTAGTCGTAGAGACCACCTCCTGACTTCACGCTACACCCGGCCGCGGTCCAAACGACGCCTCGCACGGGGGCGCGCGGAGCGACTCCCGCCCCTGAAAATAACAAAGGCGTCCTCTTCTTCGGGGTGCGCCCCTAAGTTTTAAGGGAGATAGGCCGGATAAGCCGGAACCGCCTCGAATGGCTGGGCCGGCGTTGGCGCTAAGAGCCCAGGGATCACGAAGGAAGCGTAAATGAAAGTCTGGATCGACCAGGATCTCTGCACTGGGGACGGCCTCTGCGAGGAGATCTGTCCGTCCGTTTTCACGCTCCAGGACGATGGGCTCGCCTATGTGAAAGAAGGCAGCGACGTCTTCAACAACCCCGGCGGCTCGGGCCAGATGGCAGTGGTGTCGGTGGAGTTCGAGGACGCCGTCGTCGAGGCCTCGGAGGAGTGCCCGGGCGAGTGCATCTTCGTCGAGAACGACTGAGCCGCCCTACAAGCCGCGCACGCCCACTTAGATCATCCTTCGGGCGGCATCCTGGCCCAGGTAAGGAATCCCGTGTGCCCCACCATGGAATGCTCGGGCCTGAGCGCCTGGACGGAGTGATACCAGCCTCGCGTCAGCACCTCCACCGTGCGGGGCAGAACGAAACCCAGCTCGCGCAAGCGGGCGCGGAGCTGCTCTAGCTGGCCGACACTCGTTTGGTAGGCAAGAACGATTCCCCCCACCGAGAGGCGCCCCCGCAGGTGGTCAAGCACGCGCCAGGGTTCTGGCAGGTCGAGCAGGACCCTGTCGTACGGTCCGCCGTCAACGCCTTCGTAGACGTCCCTCAACTCCACCGCGTAGCGCTCCAAGGCCGTTGAGCCGAGATACCCACCGACGTTGTTGCGCGCGCGATTGGCGAAGTCCTCACGAAGCTCGTACCCGATAACGTTGGCGCCGGCGTTCAGCAGCGCCATCGAGAGGGCTCCTGAGCCCACGCCGGATTCCAGCACGCGCTGGCCCGGCCTGATATCGGCGGCCATGAGGATCTGCCCGAGGTCCTTGGGATAGATGACCTGTGCGCCACGCGGCATGGCCTCGATGGCCTCGGCCAGGGTCGGGCGAGCGACGACGAAGGTCCTCTCCTTGCTGGAGCGGATCTTCGAACCCGGGGGCGCGCCGATTATTTCGTCGTGGTTCAAGGCGCCGTAATGAGTGGAGGTCTTCGCGCCCGCCGACAGGACCAGGAGCTGCGCCCGGTTCCGCTCGTCGAAGGCAAGCACCCTCTCTCCGGCGCTGAATGGCGCGGCCGTCGCCGTCTCCACGAAAAGAGAATTCCGGTCACTCATGCCGGCACCTCGGGCAATAGCGCCCCGCCGCCAGGGACCCGGTCACTTGCGCGGCTTGCTGCGTATCTCGAATGCGTCACCCGGCTTGAGCGTGAACTTGGCCCTCTGGCCCGCCGACCTCTTCTTCAGCCGCCGATAGACCCAAAGGCCGACTGCGAAATAGCGCAGCAACGGAGAGTAGCGCGCCAGCGAACCGCCCAGCAGATTTTGCGCCGCGGACCGGAGCAGGCCCGCACCCTTGGAGGAGCGCTTCCTCTCAGATGCGCGTGATTTCGACAACTGCGCTCCTCTTGCGGCCGATACGGAAGCCGAGCAGCAGCCCAACGATGAATACGGCGACCCCGAACCCTACCGCGATCATCGGCAGCGCAGGCGCGGCGGCATCCTTCGCCTTGCCCAAGCCACCTTCGAGCTGGGAGAACTTCTCGCGCAGATCTTCTTTGGTGACCTTGTCCTCAGCCATCAGAACCCTCTCAAACGCGCGGCCACGGATGCGCGGCCGCTACTTCACAAGCTCCTTGGCGGACGCCTTACGCCGCGCCGCCGTGAACGACACCAGAGCGACCAGCCCCCCGACTATCGCGACAACGACATAGGGGATCCAGCTCAGGTTTCCGGACATCGCCGTGCCCGTCTCGGTCTGGAGCAGCCGCAGCAGCGCCAGCAGGAGCAGGGCGACTCCAAGAAGGATCGTGATCGCCCCGGCGATCCCGAAGGCCAGGTAACGGCCGAGCGCCTTGGCGGGACCCAGCGTCTCCTGCTTCACATAGGCGATGACAGTCGTGCGCAGCTCGTCAAACGGGCTCTTGGTCTTGAACAGGTCCTGGAGTGCCACGCCGCCACGCCCCTCGCTCAGCAGTCCTTACCCCAAGCACAATAGCCCAGCCGCCACGCGGGACAGCCCACAACCTGCACTTGTGATCCACCGATTCAGCGGGGCCGCAGGTAATAGGTGGATTGCCCCCGAGCCACCAGCCTTCCCGCGTCGTCGGTCACCTCGGCTTCCACGAACAGGATGGTCTGCCCGCCCGACACCACACGGGCAGTGCAGGTCAGCTCGGAGCCGATCCTCGCGGCCCTAATGAAGCTGAGCGAGAGGTTGGTGTTGGAGGAGATGATCTTGCGGTCGGCAAAGGTGACCGTCGCCGCACCCATGGCGGAGTCCACGAACGCGGCTATGAACCCGCCCTGCATCACTCCGGCCGGGTTGGCGAAACGCTCATGGGCCTGCATCCGCCAGACCGAGACGCCGGGCGTCGCCTTGTCCACGCACTCCATTCCGAGCGTCAGGTCGCAAGCCGGCGGGACCTGCACACTCGGTCGGTGCTGCTGGGGGCCGGACATGGGCCCAGATTAGCGGCCCAAGGGCGGCCGATGGCGGCCCGAGCGCGATTGCCTCCCTGTACAGACGCCCTCACTTCGATCAGCGGCGGGGCGGGGGTAGGATGGTGAAACGAGCTCAGGAGGAACGCCCGTGGCAGAATCCGTCCCCAACCGTACCAGCCTGCACCGCTTGGCGAAACTGGGAACCTCCCCGTGGATAGACAACATCACCCGGGAGTGGTTCGAGAACGGCAAGCTCGCCGAGCTCGTCTCCCAGGGGATCGTGGGGCTGACCTCGAATCCCACCATCTTCGCCGCCGCGATCGCCTCCACCACCCTTTACGACGAGCAGATCAACTCGCTCTCGGAAAGGGGGCTCGACTCACGGTCCATCGCGCTGGAGCTGGCCAAATCGGATATATCCCAGGCCGCACGGGTGCTGGCGCCCGTCTACCGGGAAACCGGCCACAAGGACGGCTGGGCATCCATCGAGGTCGACCCCGACCTCGCATACCAGCCGGGCCCCACGCTCACCGCGGTCCGCTCGATGCGCAAGGCCATAGCCGAGCCGAACGTGATGATAAAGATTCCCGCCACCGCCGAAGGGCTCGGCCCCATCGAAGAGGCCATTGCCCAAGGCACGAGCGTCAACGTCACCCTGATCTTCTCCATCGAGCGTTACCGCGAGGTTTTCGCCGCCTTTGTCAGGGGGGCGCGCCGCTTCCTGGGCGGCGGGGGCGACCCGGCGGTCCTGGGCAGCGTTGCCTCTTTCTTCGTCTCGCGCCTCGACACGGCGCTCGACCCCCTTCTGGTACAGGCAGGGCGAGGCGATCTGGCCGGCAAGTCCGCGGTTGCCCAGGCCCGGCTCGCATATGCGGCCTTCCGCGAGATGGCGTCTGCTCCGGAGGCGGCCGAGCTCTTCGCCAAAGGCCTTCGCCCACAGCGCCCGTTGTTCGCCTCGACCTCGACCAAGAACCCCGCCTATCCCAAGCTCTTGTATGTGGAGAGCCTCATAGGTCCGGACTCGGTGAACACCATGCCGCTCGCCACCGTGGATGAGATGCTCGCCCACGGGGATCCGAGCCGAGCCACGGTCGCCGACCATGTCGAGAGTTCCCGGCACCTGCTCGAGGACCAGCTTCCCGCCGCGGGGATCGATCTTGGGGCGGTGACCGCGGAGTTGGAGGTTGCAGGAGTCGAGTCCTTCTCGAAAGCCTGGGCCGGATTGATGTCCGAGATCGAGAAAAAGGCGGGCACCCCGGCCTAGCGGCCGTGGGCGCCAGGCCGCTCAACCATAGAAGGGAGATCCGGCCATGACCACCAGCGACATTGCCACCCGCATCCTGGAAGCCGACGTAACGCTCTGGGTGGAAAACAGCGTGGCCGCCAACCGGCTCGGCTGGCTCAGGGCGCCCGATACCACCGAGGAGGAGCTTCACGACCTCACCCGGTGGGCGGAATCGGTCGACCAGTCGCACATACTTGTGCTGGGAATGGGCGGGTCCAGCCTGGGGCCACGCGTCTTTTCGAGCTTCCTCGCCGATCACGGGGGAGCCCATCGCAGGGTGACGGTCGTGGACTCCACCGACCCTCGCTCCTTGGCCGACATCTCCTTGACCGACACGGCGGTGGTGGTCTCCTCCAAGTCGGGAACCACGGTCGAAACCGAGGCCTACTGGCGCTTCTTCTTCGAGCGAATGCACCGGCCCGAGCGCTTCTACGCCATCACCGACGCGGGAACCCCCCTTGCCGAAGTCGCGGCCGAACTGGGCTTCAAGCGAGTTTTCACCACGCCCGAAGACGTCGGTGGGCGCTTCTCCGCCCTCACCTACTTCGGAATCGTGCCCGCCGTGCTGGCGGGTTTGGACTTGAGCGCACTCTTCGAGGCGTTGCCAAAGGTGGACAGCGGACGCTGGGCCGCACTTGGCGTCGAGATCGCCGAGGCCGCCCTGGCGGGAAGGATCCCCGTGCAGCTGGTGCGGAACGAGAGGGACCGGCCGCTGGGCATGTGGACCGAGCAGATCCTGGCGGAGAGCACGGGCAAGGAGGGCAAGGGTCTGGTGCCGGTGCCAACCGGAGCCCGGGAAGGCGACTATCCGCACTCCACATTGGAGGTGGCCGCCGAGAGCATTTCCGCCCTCGCCTCGCACATCTTCGGAATGGAAGTGGCGACCGCCGCGGCGGGCCACGTACTGGGAATCGACCCGTTCAACGAGCCTGACGTGGGGGTCTCCAAAGCGATCACCCGCCGAATCCTGGCGGGAGAGAAGTTCGAACCCAAGGTTCCCAGGGTCGGGATCGAGGATCTGGCGGCTTACCTGGAGACCGAGCTGTCGGAGGGCCAGTACGCCGCGCTGAGCGCCTACCAGCCCCTGGACTGGGAGGACGACCTCTACCGTCTTCGCGATGGCCTGGCCACTCAGCTGAAGGCGCATCCCGTGACCGCGGGCCTGGCTCCCCGGCACCTGCACTCGACGGGCCAGCTGCAAAAGGGGGGCCCGAAGCTCGCCCACGTGATACAAATCATCTCGGCCGACTACGGTCCCCGCGTCGCCATACCCGACATGGGCACGGACTTCAACACCTTGATCCGCGCCCAGGCGGACGGCGACGCCGTGGCCCTCACGGACCGCGGGCAAAGGGTGACCCGAGTGGTCCTGGATTGAGGTAACGGAATGGGTCCAGCCGGGTTTTCCAACTTCGACCTGCTGACCAGCGACGATCCGGCAGCCGAGGTCATCCGCCTTATCTCGGAGGTCGCCGCCGGAGGGGCGGCTTCGCTCTTCCTCACCGGCGGGTCCCAGGCCGAATTGGTCTACCCTCGGCTGTTCCCGTCGCTTGTCGCGGATCCCACCCTGGCGGGAGTCGGCCTCTACCTGGGGGACGAGCGCCTGGTGCCGCTCGCCCATCCCGATTCGAACACGGCGATGCTGGACTCCATTGAAGCAGCGCCCAAGGGCCCGGACGAGATCGTCTCCCCTACCCGAGCCTTCTCCGCCCGGCTGGCCACCTCCGCGGCGGCGGGCACCGACCCCTCCCGAGAGACCTTGCACGAGATTCTCGGCTGGTGGAGTGCGAAGCTGAAGGCCGCGCCGATCCCACGGATCGTACATCTGGGGCTTGGGCCCGACGGGCACGTCGCCTCGATCTTTCCCCACTCCGACGACCTCGGCCTTGCGACTCCCCAATGCACGGTGGCTCTCGACACCACAGGGCTCAATCGGCACCTGCGCGTCTCGGTGACGATGGACTACATCGACGATGCCGAGCTGGTCATACTCAGCACCACCGGTGCGGTCAAAGGCAAGGCGCTCAAAGCGGCGCTGGATGACCCGCCTTCGTATCCCGCCGGCCGGCTCAGGCCCAAAAGACTGGCGGTGGTCATCGACCGCGAAGCACAGGCCGCCCTGGCGTGATCCCGGCGCCGCCCGGCCTCGCGCTTTCGCCCACAACGTTGCCGGTGGCCTAGAGTTGATTTATGGCTTCTGATCTAACGGCGCTGTCGACCTCTGAGCTGATGGCGCGCGCCGCCAAGGTGCGCGACGCCCGCGGCGGACCGTACCTCACCTTTAGCCCCAAGGTCTTCATTCCGCTCACCAGGCTTTGCAACGACGCCTGCGGGTATTGCACCTTCGTGCGCAGGCCGAGCCAGGTCGAAGCCCCCTTCCTCTCCGTGGACGAGGTCAGGGCAATTGCCGAGGCCGGAGTGGCGGCCAACTGCCACGAGGCCCTTTTCACCTTGGGCGAGCGGCCCGAGAACCGCTGGGCCGAGGCCAGGAGTTGGCTCGAGTCGAACGGGCATGGAAGCACCGTGGATTACCTTGCCTCGGTGGCGGCCCGGACCATGGCCGACTTCGGGCTACTTCCCCACCTGAACGCAGGCGCCCTGACCAAGGACGAGCTCGCCGTGCTTCGCCCGGCTTCGGTCTCACAGGGAATGATGCTGGAGAGCATCCGCCCTGACTTGGAGGCCCACAGGGCCGCACCTGACAAGGCTCCACAACGCCGACTGGCAACCATTAGAGCCGCCGGAGAGCTGTCAATCCCCTTCACCACCGGGCTCCTGGTGGGAATCGGTGACAGCGAAGCCGACCGGATCGAGGCGCTGCGCGAACTCGCTGCGCTGGCCGAGGAGTACGGACACATCCAGGAAGTGATCATCCAGAACTTCCTGCCCAAGCCACGCACGCGCCTGGCGGGGGCGCCGCCGGCCGACACCGAGACCTTTCTCCGCACCATCGCGCTGGCGCGCCTACTGTTGCCGCCCAGCGTACATCTGCAGGCTCCTCCGAACTTGAGCGACGACGTCTCCGCCCTGGTGGCGGCGGGCATCGACGACCTCGGTGGCATCTCCCCCGTCACCATCGACCACGTCAATCCCGAGCGCCCCTGGCCCCACCTGGACAAGCTGGCCCGGCAGGTGGAGGAGCTGGGCTTCAACCTGGTCCCCCGACTGGCGATCTACCCCGAGTTCGCTTCCGACCCCGGGCGCTGGCTGGCGGAGCAGGCCCGCTTCCCGGTGCTGGACCATTCAGACGCGGCGGGCTATGCGCGGGAGGACCGCTGGGTTTCGGGCGGCGACGAGCCTTCGCCATCGCTCTTCGAAGAGCGTCCACTGACCACGAGCCTCGCCGTCTTCCGCGCCCGGACCGACTCGGGATCAGGGGCACTGGCCGAGCTTCTCGAGGCGGTGGAGGCCGGTCACGAGCCCGACGCCGGCCAGATCGAACTCCTCTTCTCCGCACGCGGCAACGACGTTCGCCGAGTTGCCGAGGTTGCAGACAGCCTGCGCGAACGCATCGTCGGCAACGACGTCACCTTCATCGTCAACCGAAACATCAATTACACCAACATCTGCACCTTCCGCTGCCGTTTCTGCGCCTTCTCCAAGGGCCCCCTCTCGCTCAATCTCCGGGGTGCGCCTTACACGCTCTCCATGGACGACCTGGCCCAGCGGGTGACCGAGGCGGCCGAGGCCGGCGCCACCGAGGTGTGCCTCCAAGGCGGCATACACCCGGACTTCGACGCGGACTACTACCTGGACGTGGTGCGCACAGTGAAGACGGCGGTGCCCGGGATGCACGTGCATGCCTTCAGCGCCCTGGAGGTCCACGAAGGAGCCCGGCGGGCGGGCCTGGACTTGGAGGTGTACCTGGGGCTCC
>JAJZNF010000141.1 GCA_021847985.1 Actinomycetes bacterium
GTCAGCTCCTCGAACTTGGGGCGGAGCTTGGCCTCTTCGGGATCCATCTCGTTGACCTTGTCGAGACGCTGGAGGGCCGGATACTTCTCCGAGCCGGAGGCAGAGCGCGCCGCACCCTCGAGGGCGTCCCCCTTGCGCAGCCCGAAGCGGCGAACCACGTTGACCGAGACGTACACGTCTTTGGGGGAGGGCAGATAGCCATTGGAGCGCACGAAACCGAAGCCCTCGTCACGCAAGTCGAGAAGTCCGGAGAACTGGATTAGCTCGGCGGGAGACTGCTCCGCCTGGTGCCTTCCATCCACTTCGCGTCCATCTCCGCGGTTGCGGCGCTTCTTGTCGCGCCGCCGCGAATTTGCGCTGTCGCCGGCATCACGCTCGGGGCGCTCCTGCTCGGCCCTGCCCCCCTCGGAAGGCTCGCGAGGAGGCCTCTGGCCACCGTCACCGTTGTTGGCGCTGCGACGCGGGGCCCCGTTTGTGGAAGCCTCACGCCCCTCCGGCTTTCCGGCCACCTCGACGACTATCGGTGGGGGCAGGATCGCGGTTGGCTCGAAGCGCGCCAGGGGGGATACAGGCGGGCGTGAGCCACCACCTTCCCAGATCGGAGCCGCCTCTGCGGCGGGCTCGGAAACCTTCTGTGAGCGAATCAGGCGGCGCTGCGGCGCATGCTCCCCATTGGCGGCCTCGGCCCTACTCTCGGGCACATGCCTCTCGGCACCGGATGGTTCACCGGCCCCACGCCCGCTGATGATCAGCTCGACTAGGTCGGCTTTCTTGGCGCGGGCAGGCGGTGTGAGTCCGAGCGCGGTGGCGATCACGACGAGCTCGTCGTTGCGCTTCTTTTCAAGAACGGCCCTGTCAGAGCCTGTATCGACGGTCATCAAACTTCCTTGAATCATCCCTCGGCCGCCAGGCAGGAAATGCACATGCTCTTCTGCAGGCGACCCTTGTAAAAACTTGCCGATCCGCGACAGCCGAAAGACATGGAGCGGAAAGAAGGAGCAGAATCTTCTGGCCGGAAGCTATTCCTGGAAGAGCGGAAACCCGCTCGCGAGCGCACTCCGTGGCCGCAAGACTTACTGAGTTCCCACTATACCATCCTGCGTGCAGCAATGCATATCCCCTGCCTTGGCCGGAGGATTCAGAGCCCGAGCGCCTCGGAGATGGATTCGAGATCGGCATCCACTGCCGTCGGGACCTCGATCTGGGAGATGGCGGTGTCCGGGTCCTTCAAACCGTTGCCGGTGAGGACGCAGACGACGGTCGAGCCAGGCTCCACCCCTTGCTTCAGCAGCCCGGCCACGGAGGCGGCCGACGCCGGCTCGCAGAAGACGGACTCCTGCCGCGCCAGCAGTCGATAGGCCTGCAGTATCTCGGCATCGGTAACGGCGAAGATGTCGCCCCCGGAGGACTCCTTGGCCTCGATCGCGCCCGACCACGAAGCGGGGTTGCCGATGCGTATCGCGGTGGCGACCGTCTCCGGCTTGAGGATCGGGTGCCCTTCGACGATGGGGGCGGCCCCTGCCGCCTGGGCTCCCATCATCTTTGGCAACTTCGTCGAGTATCCCGCCTTGAAATACTCGTTGTAGCCGCGCCAGTAGGCGGTGATGTTCCCTGCGTTGCCGACGGGGATGAAGTGGTAGTCGGGAGCGTCGCCGAGCTGGTCGACAACCTCGAAGGCGCCCGTCTTCTGCCCCTCGATGCGGAACGGGTTGATGGAGTTGACCACCGTGACCGGCTTGTGCTCCCCCAGCTCCCGGACGATCTCGAGCGCGCGATCGAAGTTGTCGCGGATCTGGACCACCTTGGCGCCGTAGACGAGGGCCTGCGCCAGCTTGCCCAACGCAATGTATCCCGCCGGGATCAGCACGATGCAGTCGATGCCGGCCTTGGCCGCATATGCCGCCGCCGAGGCGGAGGTATTGCCCGTCGAGGCGCAAACGACGGCATGTGAACCTTCCTCCACCGCCTTGGTGATGGCCAGGGTCATTCCACGGTCCTTGAAGGAGCCGGTCGGATTTGCGCCCTCAAACTTCAGGTAGACGTCGGCGCCCGACGCTTTGCTCAGCGTAGGCGCATGGATGAGCGGCGTTGCACCCTCGCCCAGGGTGACCACGGTCCCGTTGGGATCGACGGGGAGGAAGTCGGCGTATTCGCGGATGAGGCCCTTCCATTGGAGCCGTCCGCCACGCTCGCCCGCTGTCGACATCTTTGAGACCTTCCCTCGCGCTCTAAGAGGGGTCGAAAACCCTGATGAAACCGGCCACCCTGCGCACGGCCGGCAAGCTCCGCAGCTCGTCCAAGGTCTTGGCGACCGAAGATTCCGGTGCGGGATGGGTGATGAAGACCAGCCGCGCCTGATCGTCGAACCCGGTCTGCTCCATCGACCTGATGGAGACCATATTGCTCCCGAACACCTGGGCGACGGCGGCCAGCACGCCCGGCTGATCGTTCACGTCGATGGCGATGTAGAAGCGATTCTGCATCTCCTCGACCGGCACGATGCTGGCCACTTCGCGCTCGAGCTGCCTCTCGGTCACCCCATAGCGCAGGTTGTGCGCCGCGTCGATGACGTCGCCGAGCACCGCACTGGCGGTCGGCAATCCGCCCGCGCCGCGACCGTAGAACATGAGCTCGCCAACCGCCTCGCCGGTAACGAAGATCGCATTGAACGAGTCGCGCACCAGGGCGAGTGGGTGGTCGTCGGGAACCAGTGCTGGATGCACGCGCACGGCGATGCGATCGCGGCCGCTGGCATCCTGGCCGGACTCGCAAAGCGCGAGCAGCTTTATCACGTATCCGTGCCGTTTGGCGAAATCGATGTCCTCGGCGCTGATGTCGGTGATGCCCTCGCGGTAGACGTCCTGGAAGCGCACCAGACGGCCGAATGCCACCGTGGCCAGTATCGCCGCCTTGGCGCGGGCGTCCTCGCCCTCCACGTCAGCGCTGGGATCGGCCTCTGCATAGCCGAGCTCCGTGGCGAGAGCGAGCGCCTCCTCGTAGCTGGAGCCATTCTCGGACATTGAGGAAAGGATGAAGTTGGTGGTGCCGTTTACGATGCCCGCGACCCTGCGCACCCGCTCGCCGGCGAGCGACACACGCAAGGAGCGGATCAGGGGAATCCCTCCCGCCACGGCCGCCTCGAAGAAGATGTCCCGCCCGACGCTGCGCGCCAGCTGGGTGAGCTCCCCGCCGGCTACCGCCAGCAACGCCTTGTTGGCGGTCACGACCGACTTGCCGTCGGCGAGCGCCTTCTCGATCAGCTCGCGAGTGGGGGATATCCCACCCATGACCTCGATCACGATGTCCACGTCCGGGTCGGCGACGACCGAGAAGGCGTCGTCGGTGAGCAGAGCCTTGTCGACCCACGCCGGGCGCTCACGGTCGAGCGAGCGCACCGCTATCGAGGCGATCTCGAAACGCTCCCCGGTCTGGGCATAAATGAGTTCGGCGTCCCTGGTCAAGAGCTTGACCAGCTCCGCCCCTACGTTGCCACAACCGAGTATGCCTACTCGAACCGGATTGTCACTCATCGCCTTGCCCGCAGCCAGGGCCCCTCACGCTTCGGGGGACCGAAGATCCTGTTCGGTAAAGCCTAATAGCCGCCCGGCCGCCACCCAATGGAGCCACCGGCGGGCATGGCCGGCCGAAACCGAGGGCTCTCCCCTATCCCCTGGGAACCACCCCGTGGGCAACGGCCTGGGCCATCCGATCGGCCTGGTCCGCCGAGAAGGGACGCCCCATCACGGCCACGCTGAACAACCCCGCCGCTACACCGATTCGGCAAAGCTCGTCGGGATCCGCATCCTCTGCGATCCGCCCCTCCCGGCGGGCCTGCTCCAGAAGCACAACGTAGGGCGCGTAGGCGAGCTCGTAAAAGCGCTGGCGCAGCTTATCGGCAAGATCACGCTGGCTCTCCTCCATGAGGACACGCAGCATGGCACGGCCCACCGAATGGCTGGTGACACGGGAGACTATGGCAAAGGCGCTTCGCAGCACCTCGAGCGGCTCGGCCGACGTTGGGGAGGAGGTCGTGGCCAGCTCCGCGTAGGCCTCCTCGAGCGCGCGCTCCAGGAGCGCATAGCGATCACCGAAGGCCCTGTAGATGGTGGCCCGGGACACGCCCGCCCGCTTGGCAACCAGCTCCAGCGAGAA
>JAJZNF010000118.1 GCA_021847985.1 Actinomycetes bacterium
AACGGCGCGGCGCCGCTGGCCAGGCCGACCAGAGACAGGTCGCCCCTGGTGCGCGCGACGCGCATCCCCAGGGCGATGGTGGAGTCCGCGCCGACCAAGTCGATGACCGCCTCGGCGCCCTGACCATGGGTGAGCTCGGTGATTGCGGCGGAGGTGCTTTCCGACATGCTCACCGTCTCGTCCGCGCCGAGGCTCTTGGCGAAGGCGAGCGCCTCCGGCCGAGTGTCGACCACTATCACCTTGGCGGGGCTGACGGCCTTCAGGATCTGCACCGCCATGTGCCCGAGTCCGCCCGCGCCTATCACAACCGCAGCCGATCCCGGGATGAGCTTGTGGAGGGACCGCTTGACGGCGTGGTAGGGAGTGAGACCGGCGTCGGTAAGGGGCGCGGCCTCGATGGGGTCCAGGTCGCCCAAGGGGACCAGGAGCCGCGTGTCAGGGACCGCCATGAGCGGAGCCATCCCTCCGTCCAGGCCGAGTCCGCCTCCGGCCGCTCCGATGGCGCCGGCGTTCTCGCAGTAGGTCTCCTCGCCGATGGCGCATCGCCGGCAATGCCCGCATCCCCAGGGGCCGTACACGGCCACCTTCTGCCCGACCTCCAGACCGAAGGCCCTCCTGCCCAGCGCCACGATCTCGCCCGCGTTCTCGTGTCCGAGGGTGAAAGGAGGACCCCATCCCATGGCGTCCTGCTCGAAGTCGTGCATGAGATGCAGGTCGGAGTGACACGCTCCCGCACCGAGCACCCTGATAAGCGCTCCGGCCGCAGGGAGCTCGGGATCCGGGACCTCCTCCAGCACGGCTTCGGACTTCCAGGCCTTCAATCTCAGTGCACGCATGGGGGACCTCCCGGACGCGACCGGATCGGCCACCGTCTTTCGGGCAAAGCTTTCCCGATCACGTGATCGATTGTCAACAAAAATGGCGCAAAGTTTACCGAGGTCAGTGCCCTTTGGGAATGTGGCTCTGTTTTAGGCTTGCCAAGTGGGCCCGGCTCGGGCGCACCACTTCCAGCGGTCGCATCCGGCCAGGGCGAAGCCTGCGATAGTGGAGGGCGTATGCTTTCGCGTTCTAAACGGGGCCGGATCAGGGAGTCACTTGCCGGCGCAAAGACAATGCCGGTGTGGCTTGATGATCCTGAAGCCCCCGAACCCCGCGAACCCTTGAAGAGCCATCGCACCTTTGACCTGGCGGTGGTTGGCGGAGGGTTCCACGGGCTGTGGACCGCGCTCGTCGCCAAGGAACGGCAACCCGAGCTTCGCGTCTGTGTACTAGAGGCGGAGGTATGTGGAGGCGCGGCGTCCGGCCGCAACGGCGGATTCGCCGCTTCGACGCTTACGCACGGTGCCGCGGTGGCCTTTGACCGGTATCCGTCCGAGGCCGAGAAGCTGGAGCGGCTGGGGCTGGAGAATCTCAAGGGTCTGAAGGCCGACACCGAAAGGTGGGGGATCGATTGCCAGCTCGAGACGAGCGGGGAGCTCGAGGTCGCCACCCGTGAGCATGAAATCTCAAGATTGCTCGAGGGTGCCGACCTGGAGCGGCGACTGGGCCGCGAGGCCGTTTTTCTCGATTCGGAGGCCATCGCCGGCGAGATCAGGTCACCAACCTACCTGGCCGGTCTGTGGCGCAAGGAGAGCACCTACATGCTCAACCCCGCCCGGCTCGCGTGGGGTCTGGCTCGAGCCGCAGAGGCCATGGGCGTGGAGATCTTCGACTACACGCACGTAAGCTCCCTTCAGAGCGAGGGGCCCGACATGGTTATGCGAAGCCGTTATGGGAGTGTGCGCGCCCAGCGCGTGGCGCTGTGCACCAACGCCTTCCCGCCTCTTGTGAAGCGGCTCTCCGCATACGTCGTTCCCGTCTACGACTACGTGCTTGCGACCCAGCCGCTTACGCCTCAGCAAATGCAGGAGGTCGGATGGGCCTCTCGCCAAGGTGTCGGAGACGCTTCGAACCTCTTCCACTATTACCGGCTGACGGCGGACAACCGGATCCTCTGGGGAGGATACGACGCGATCTATCACTACGGCGGCAAGGTCGACCCGGGGTTGGAACAGCGCCAAACCACTTTCGACCTGTTGGCACGGCACTTCCATGCGACGTTCCCGCAGTTGAGAGAGGTCGGCTTCGAGTACTCCTGGGGCGGGGCGATCGACACATGTTCGCGCTTCTTTCCCTTCTTCGGCTCGACAAACCGGGGATCGGTCACCTACGCCACCGGCTTCACCGGCCTCGGCGTGGCTTCCACCCGCTTCGCGGCGCGGGTCATGGACGAGATGATGTTCGGGGGAAAAACCGAAATCTCTGACCTCGAAATGGTCCGGTCGCGACCGCTCCCGTTCCCTCCCGAGCCCGTACGCTACGGCGTGATCCAGGCGACACGGGCCTCACTTGCCGGTGCCGACCGGCGGGGGCGGCGAAATGCGTGGCTTAGGCTGCTCGACAGAATCGGCCTCGGCTTTGACTCCTGATCGGAGTGGGCCCCGGCCGGAAAGGGTATCAATGCCAGGCTCGCCTTGGGATCCGGAGCAGTACGGCCGGTTCGCGGCTGAGCGAGAGCAGCCCTTTTGGGATCTTGCCGGCCTCCTGGAGCGGCACGCTGGAGCAACGCTCGTCGATATGGGATGCGGCGACGGGCGCCTGACGGCACAGCTCCACGAGCGAATCGGCGCCGGAAGCGCGCTGGGTATCGATTCGTCGCACGAGATGCTGGCCCGCGCCGACCCGCCGGCAAACGGCGAGGTGTCCTTCGTCGTTGGCGACATCTCGGCTTGGCACGGATCGGGATTCGACATCGTCTTTTCCAATGCCGCATTGCAGTGGGTTGGCGATCACAAGGAGGTGCTCAGGCGCTGGCGCGAGTCGCTGGCGCCTGGCGGCCAGCTCGCCGTGCAGGTGCCCGCCAACTGGGACCACGCCTCGCACCTGGTGCTAACCGAGGTGGCGAGCCAGATCTTGGGTGCCGATGCTCCGCCTGATCCGGTGGCAACTAACGTCCTCAAGCCCGAGGATTACTCGACTCTCCTGCATGCGCTCGGCTTCAAGCGCCAGCACGTGCGAATGCAGGTCTACACGCATCTGCTGGCAGATACCGAGGCACTCGTCGAGTGGATGAAGGGAACGTCGCTGAACAGGGTGAAGCGCCTGCTGCCACCTGATGAGTACGAGTCATTCGTCGGCGCCTACCGGGAGCGCATTCTCGGAGTGCTGGGGTACCAGCGGCCTTTCTTCTACCCCTTCAAGCGCATTCTCTTTTGGGGCTCTCTCGTCTGACGGCCATCTTGGCCGTGCTGGATCGGATCTACCAATAGGTCCACACCGTGGTCCCAATGGGAGCCAGGTTCTGCGCCCATATCCAGTCGATGGCCTCGTTGCTTACCCGGACGCACCCATGGGAGTCAGGGTATGGCGGTACGAACGAGTTGCCGTGGATGGCGAAGCCGCTGTAGAAGAACTTCGGCCGCCAGAGTCCGCCCAAAGAGTTCACGATCATGCCGTCCTGCTGCCAGAGGATGTGAAATGTTCCGACCGGCGTATTGGCCACGGCCCTCTCGCCGTCGGCCGTGTAGGTGAAGCCGCCACCCGTCGAGGTGTTGAGGGTGTATTCGAGGCGGCCGTTGTCCACGAACATCAAAAGGTTCTTGCTCAGGTTGACTTCCACCATGTAGCCGCTGGTGCTACGTGGCACCGGGGCCACGTCCCCGGCCAACGCCGTTTCGGTCCTAGGCCCGACCACGCCGTCGACCGCTATCCCGGCCGCCTTTTGCAGCGCGTAAACCGCCTGCTGGGTGCCGTCGCCGAATACGCCGTCGGGCGTGCCGAGCCAATATCCGAGCGATACGAGCTGCTTTTGCAGCGAGAGCACGAGCGGTCCGGTGTCGCCCCGCTGCAGCAGTGCGATTGTGGTGACGGAAGACGACGTTGTCGGCACCGAGGCGGTCGAGGGAAGGGCGGTTGTCGCCGACGTTGTCGGCACGGAGGCGGTCGGGGGAAGGGCGGTTGTCGAAGGCGGGTTGGTGACCGGTGTGCTTGGAACCGCGGTGTCCGGGAGGACGGGCGCTCCCCCTTGACATCCCGTCACCGCTGACGCGAGGACCATTGTTCCGATCAACGAACCCAGCCGCAACAACTTCAGCCGGCGGGCTTGCTG
>JAJZNF010000282.1 GCA_021847985.1 Actinomycetes bacterium
CGGCCAACAAGGCGTTACTGGCTTCAGCCAGCGCGGAACTGACACAGCTTGCTCGCAGTGTCGACCGGGACATCTTCTTTGAGGCCGCGGTGGCCGGCGGGATTCCCCTGATCCGTTCTCTGCGGGTGTCGCTCGCAGGTGAGAGGGTGCGAAGGGTGGCAGGCATCGTGAACGGCACCACCAACTTCATCCTCTCCTCCATGACCGAAAAGGGCTCCAGCTACGAGGAGGCCCTCGCCCTGGCCACAGAGCTCGGCTACGCCGAGGCCGATCCCAGCGCCGACGTGGAGGGTGAGGACGCACGCGCCAAGGCGGCAATCCTGGCCACCGTGGCCTTTGGCCGCCTGGTTCGCTCCCAGGATGTCTATCGGGAAGGTATCACCGGAATCAGCGCCGAGGATATCGACTTTGCCAAGCGGCACGGATACGTGATCAAGCTGCTCGCGCTTTGCGAGTCTGGCCAGGATGCCAGCGGCCGTGATCGCATTGCCGTGCGCGTGCACCCGGCGCTTGTCCCCGATGACCACCCGCTTGCCCTGGTGCGCGACTCCTTCAATGCAGTCTTCGTCACCGGTGATGCGGTGGGCGAGCTGATGTTCTACGGCCGTGGCGCAGGCGGATTGCCGACCGCGAGTGCAGTTCTGGGCGACGTCATCGATGCCGCGCACAACCTTCGCTATGGAGTGACCGAGAGGCAGCTGGAGCGCGAGGTGGCGAGCATCGTGCCGGTCGAGGAGATGCAGAATCCCTTTTATATAGCGATCGACGTCAACGATCAGCCCGGGGTGTTGGCCGCGGTGGCCCAGGTGTTCGGGGCCAATATGGTCTCCATCAGGTCGATGGAGCAGACCGGCTTCGATGATCAGGCAAAACTTGTCTTCATCACCCACCCGGCACCGGAATCTTCGGTCGCCAAGACCTTGGATGAGCTTCGGAGCTTGCCGGCGGTGCGCAGAGTGGCTGGTTCAATCAGAGTTTTCGACCCCTCGTAGGGTTCGAGGGAAGGTCTCAAGATGTCGAAAGTGGGCGAGCGTGGCGGACGGCTTCATTGGAGGGGCCTGATCCGCGAATACGCCGACTTCCTTCCCGTCGATCCCAGCGGGACCGTGGTAACGCTGGGTGAGGGCGCGACACCGCTCATCCATGCGCCATCGCTGAGCAAAGTGGTGGGCGCCAACGTCTACTTGAAGTTCGAGGGAGCGAATCCGACAGGTTCGTTCAAGGACCGCGGCATGACCCTTGCCATTACCAAGGCGGTCGAGGAGGGATCCCACGCCGTGGTGTGCGCGTCGACGGGGAACACCTCCGCCTCGGCGGCTGCTTATGCGGCCAAGGCGGGTATCGACTGCATAGTGCTGATCCCGGCGGGCTACATTGCGCTGGGCAAGCTGGCTCAGGCCCTCGTCTACGGCGCCAAGGTGATCCAGATACGCGAAAACTTCGATCGCGCCCTGGAGATCGTGCGGGAGCTTGGGGAGCACAAGCCGGTAACGGTCGTCAACTCCATCAACCCCTACCGGATCGAAGGGCAGAAGACCGGTGCCTTCGAGATCGTCGACCAGCTTGGCGACGCTCCGGACTATCACTTCATTCCCGTCGGAAATGCCGGGAACATCACCGCCTACTGGCGTGGGTACAACGAGTACTTCAAGGCGGGCTACTCGACGAAGCGGCCGAAGATGATGGGGGCACAGGCAGCGGGGGCCGCGCCCATCGTCGAGGGGCACCCGATACTAAAACCGGAGACGGTTGCGACCGCAATACGCATTGGCAATCCCGCCTCGTGGGCGGGTGCCATCGAGGCGAAGGAGTCCTCCGGGGGCGATATCTTTGCCGTAACCGATGCCGAGATACTGGAGGCATATCGCCTGCTTGCGCGGCAAGAGTCAGTCTTCTGTGAGCCGGCGTCGGCCGCCTCGGTTGCCGGGCTGCTCAAGCAAGGAGTGGAGCCGGGCTCGACGGTCGTCTGCGTCCTTACCGGAAACGGCTTGAAGGATCCGGACACAGCCATCTCTCAAATCGAAGTGCCCACGGCCGTGGACGCGGATCTTGATTCAATATACGAAGCACTTGGACTCTGAATCCTCCGGCATCCGCGGGGGGATATGCATGACGGCATCCAGGATGGTATAGTGGGAAATCAGTAAGTCTTGCGGCCACGGAGTGCGCTCGCGAGCGGTTTTCCGCTCTTCAGGAAATAGCTTCCGGCCAGAAGATTCTGCTCCTTCTTTCCGCTCCATGTCTTTCGGCTGTCGCGGATCGGCAAGTTTTTACGAGGGTCGCCTGCAGAAGGCGTGTGCATATCCTGCCTGGCGGCCGAGGGACAATTCAAGGAAGTTTGATGACCGTCGATACAGGCTCCAACAGGGCCGTTCTGGAAAAGAAGCGCAACGACGAACTCGTCGTGATTGCGACCGCGCTCGGACTCACCCCGCCCGCCCGTGCCAAAAAGGCCGACCTGGTGGATCTGATCATGAGTGGGAGTGGGGCAGGTGGCCGCCCGGCTGCCGAAAAGCCGGCTGCCACGGCCAAGCCCGAGGCCACCAACGGGGAGAGTGCGCCACAGCGCCGCCTCATCCGCTCGCAAAAAATTTCCGAGCCGGCTGCCGAGGCTGCTCCCAGCTGGGAGGGTGGAGGCTCGCGGCCCCCTGTCTCCCCGCTCGCGCGTTTCGAGCCGGCTGCCATCCTGCCGCCGCCGATCGTCGTAGAGGTGGCCGGAAGGCCGGAGGGGCGTGAGGCGACTGCGAACGGGACCTCGCGACGCAATGGCGGAGATGTTGGTCAGCGGCCCCCTCGCGAGACTGCCGAGGCGGGCAGGGCCGATCAGGAGCGAGATGGCGGCGAGGGCGCAAACTCACGGCGGCGCGACAAGAAGCGCCGTAATCGCAGTGATGGCCGTGAGATGGACGGCAGGCACCAGGTCGAGCAGTCCCCGGCCGAACTCATTCAGTTCTCCGGGCTCCTCGACTTGCGCGATGAGGGCTTCGGGTTTGTGCGCTCGAACGGCTACCTTCCCTCGCCTAAGGACGTATACGTTTCCGTCAACGTGGTTCGCCGCTTCGGGCTGCGCAAGGGGGACGCCCTCGAAGGTGCGGCCCGCTCAGCCTCCGGCTCGGAGAAGTACCCGGCGCTTCAGCGCCTCGACAAGGTCAATGGGATGGATCCCGAAGAGGCCAAGCTCCGCCCCAAGTTCGAGGAGCTCACCCCGCTCTTCCCTGACCAGAACCTGCGCCTAGAAGTCCCAGGCGAGTTGAGCGTCACCGCACGCATCATCGATCTGGTCTCCCCAATCGGCAAGGGCCAGCGTGGCCTGATCGTCTCACCGCCAAAGGCCGGTAAGACCACCGTGATGAAGGAGATCGCCCGCTGCATCGAGGCGAACAATCCTGAGGTCTACCTCATGGTGCTGCTGGTCGACGAGCGTCCGGAAGAAGTCACCGACATCCGTCGTTCCGTACGGGGCGAAGTTGTCGCCTCCACCTTCGATCGCCCTTCCGATGAGCACGTGGCCGTTGCAGAGCTTGCCATCGAGAAGGCCAAGCGCATGGTGGAGATGGGGCGTGATGTGGTCATCATCCTGGACGGCATCACCCGCATGACCCGCGCCTACAACATGGCCCTCCCGCCCACCGGGCGCATCATGTCCGGTGGTGTCGACTCTGGTGCCATCTACCCGCCCAAGAAGTTCTTCGGCGCGGCCCGCAACGTGGAGGAGGGCGGCTCGCTGACCATATTGGCCACAGCGCTAGTCGAGACCGGCTCACGCATGGACGAGGTGATCTTCGAGGAGTTCAAGGGCACCGGCAACATGGAGCTGCGTCTGGACCGCCGACTCGCCGAGCGGCGCCTCTATCCGGCGATTGACGTGAATGCGTCCTCCACTAGGCACGAGGAGCTCCTCTTCCAGAGAGAGCAGCTCAACCTGATCTGGAAGCTGCGCCGCGTTCTCAACGCGCTCACGCAGGAAGGCTCGAGCGCTCCCGGGCTCGAACTCCTCATCGACAAGATTCGCCAGACCAGATCCAACGCGGACTTCCTCGGCGAGATCGCCAAGAGCCCCAACATCTAGTCATCCCGGCGGCGGCAGGCCGCCCGTCTATACTCTCTAAGGCTATGAAAGCTGATATACATCCCAAGTACATGGAAA
>JAJZNF010000257.1 GCA_021847985.1 Actinomycetes bacterium
CACCGGCGCGAAGGGCGCCGCTGCGATCTCGGGCAGGTCCAGGTCGTAGACCGCCCACAGTCCCGACAGATCGAGTGGAAAGTCGACCTCGTAAAGATCGTCCGGATGCAGGCGCAGCTCCTCCAGCATCACGCCCTTGATCTCGTCGCTCGCGCCGCGGGATATCTCGATTCGCACCGCGCGTCCAAAGCGCCGCCGGCGAAGCTCCATCTCGACCAGCTCGAGGAGATCGTCCGCCTCGTCCTCCTCCAAGGTCAGATCCGCATTGCGCGTCACGCGGAAGGCCAGCAACTCCCCCAGCTCCATCTCGGGAAAGAGTCGACCGAGATGAGCCGCGATCACGCTCTCAAGGCGCACGAAGCGGGTCTTGCCCGGCAGCTCGACGAAGCGTGGAAGCAGAGGAGGGACTTTGACTCGTGCAATACGGCTCTCACCCGTCCCGGGGTCCTCCACCTTTAGCACCAGGTTGAGCGAAAGATTCGAGATGTAGGGGAAGGGATGCGCAGGATCGACGGCCAAGGGCGTGAGCACCGGATAGATCTTTTTCTCGAAGATCTCCGAGAGATGCTCCTGGTCCTCCTTGCCTAGCTCCTCGAAGCTGAGTATCTCCACGCCATGGCGCTTGAGCTCGGGCAGTATGACCTCGTTGTAGGCCCTGCCAACCCGGTCGAGAAGCGGCACAAGGAGACTGTGGATGGCGCGCAGCTGCTCCTTGGTGCTCATGCCATCCGGAGAGTTGGAACGCACGCTCGCCGCCAGGCGATCCTTGAGACCGGCCACCCGGACCTGGAAGAACTCGTCCAGACCTGAGGAAAAAATGGCCAAGAACTTGATCCGCTCGAGCAACTCGATCCGCTCGTCCTCGGCAAGCTCGACCACGCGCTCGGCAAAGCGGACCCAGGAGATCTCACGATTCATAAAGCGCGTCGGGCCAAGCATCTCGGCAACCTCGGTCAAAGGCTCCATGCATCCAAGATAGGGCTGGCAGGCAGCAAAATGAGTGGCCAGGCAAAACATTTCCCGGCACACCGACCATCCCTCTCAGGCCCCTGTCAGCTTGGCCAACCCCGCCACCCGCACCACCTCGGGTAATATCGGGGGCGGAGGTTGGGATGACGCTGCTAGCAGCTGGGCAGGAGGCCGGCCGGAGCCGGCGCCTCCCGCAGTACACGCGAGAGAGGCGTGCCGAGGCGGGGATGCTGATACTTGCGGCGGCGATAACAATTTTCGCCTACGTTCTCGCCTCCATCGGCAAGTACTCCGCAATGCCGGCCAATCTGGTTCCGATCCTGGTGGCCATGATCGCCCTGATGGGCGTGGTTCATGTGGCGAACCTCTACTTGGCCCCGCACGCGGACCCGATCATCATGCCATTGGTCGCACTTTTGAACGGCCTTGGCTACGTGATGATCACCCGCCTCGACCCACCCCAGGCGTTACTGCAGGGAATCTGGACGGCAGTGGGGGTCGCGGCATACATCTTCACGTTGCTGGTCGTGCGCCGCACGGAAATCCTCGACAAGTACCGGTACCTCTTTGCACTTTTGGGACTGGGCCTACTGGTGCTGCCGCTCGCCCCAGGAATCGGTGAGAACATCAATGGAGCAAGGCTCTGGGTCCATTTTGGACCTTTGAGCTTCCAACCGGTGGAGCTCGCCAAGTTGGCGCTCGCGGTCTTCTTCGCCTCTTACTTCATCGAGAAGCAGGACATGCTCTCCGGCGGCATGGGGGCCTCGGGCCGGAAGTTCAGCCTCAATCTCCGCGTCCTCGGGCCGATATTGGCGGCCTGGCTCGGGTCGCTGATGATCATGACCATGGAGCGCGACGTCGGATTCTCGCTCATGCTCTTCCTGGTTTTCATCATCACTCTTTGGGTTGCGACCTCGCGAATCTCTTACCTGGTGGCGGGGAGCGCCCTCTTCGGAGTGGGTGCGGTGGTGGCCTCCAAACTCTTCGGTCAGGTCAACGAGCGCATGGTCACCTGGCTCGACCCCTGGAAGTACGCCGAGACCATCGGCTATCAAATCATCCAGGCCCAATATGCGCTGGGAGCCGGCGGGCTGTCAGGCACTGGCCTCGGGCGCGGCCACCCCACTCTCATTCCCGTGGTCAGCTCGGACTTCATCTTCGCGGCAATCGGCGAGGAGATGGGACTGCTGGGGACGACCGCGGTTGTCATCGCGTTCCTGCTCCTGGTGGGCGCGGGAATCCGGGCGGCTCAGCGCAGCTCCAGCCCATTCGCTTCGCTACTGGCCGCCAGCTTCACCCTCATCATCGGGCTGCAGTCGTTTTTCATCATGGCCGGCATCGTCCGCCTCCTGCCGCTCACCGGAGTGACATTGCCATTCGTTGCCTACGGCGGGTCCTCGCTGGTCTCCAACTACATCCTGGTTGCCGTGCTGATGCGGATCTCCAACGAGAGCGGCCACGAGGAGTTGCGCGTCTGAGCCTGCGGGTCTTGTAAGTTCCAGGGCAGGGCTCGTCGACCTGCCCTCACTGGAGGGTGGCGAGCGACTGGACGACTCTCGCCACCGATTTGTCGGGCCTCAGGCGCCCAATCCACGCCTTCTACAGGCTCGCCAGCACCGAGTCGGCGGAGCTTACAGTCAGGCCGCCTCCTGGCTCGACCGCGACGGAGCGAACTGCGCCATTCTCGATGACCATGGCGAAACGCTGGTTGCGCAGACCCATGCCAAACCCGCTGCCATCAAGCTCGAGCCCGGCAGCCTTGGCAAAATCCCCATTTCCATCGGCGAGTAGCACGACTTCGTCACTGATATTCTGAGACGCCGCCCACGCCTTCATCACGAAGACGTCATTGACCGCAATGCAGGCGATCTTGTCGACGCCCTTGGCCCTTAAGTCCTCGGCCCTGATCACGAACCCGGGCAGGTGGTAATCGGAGCACGTGGGAGTGAAGGCTCCGGGAACACCGAACAGCACCACCTTGCCGCTTCCGAGGTACTCACCCGTCATGACCTCGCTAGTGGCTCCGTTCTCCACGGCCACCACCTTTACATCCGGTACGCGGCTACCCACAGTGACTGTCATCTTTCCCCATTTCCCCTAGGCGCAGGAACGCCAATTGCGTCCCGATTTTCAAGCGCAGCAGGCCTCTGGATTATTCCTTGTGCCCAAGCGTCCCCGGGGCGGGACCTAAGGGGCCAGTACCGAGAGCAGCCTCTCCTTCAGCCCGGTCAAGCGGTCCTGAACCAAAACGTTCTTGACGGCCATGGCCACGGCGCGGGTCTCGCCGATCAGCACCACCAGGCGTTTGGCACGGGTCACCGCCGTGTACAAAAGCCGACGCTCGAGCATGGCGTAGTGCTGCATCGCCAGCGGTATCACCACCGCCGGGTACTCCGAGCCCTGCGACTTGTGAATGGAGATGGCGTAGGCCAAGGTGAGCTCGTCGAGATCCGCGGCGTCGTATTCGACGGTCCGGGAATCGAAGTCGACCGAAAGGGCGCCTGCCTCCTCGTCGACGCCGACAACTATCCCCATGTCCCCGTTGAAGACCTCCCGCTGGTAGTTGTTGACGAGCTGGATCACCTTGTCGCCGGTCGCGTAGCTGTTCCCGTAGCGGCTCAGTTTGGGCTTTGCCGCACCATTAAGCCGCTCCTGCAGCAAGACGTTCAGCGCCCTGGCTCCCAAGCCGCCACGATTCATCGGGGTGAGCACCTGCACCTCGGACACCGGATCGAAGCCGAAGTGCCCGGGGATGCGCTCGGTGACCATGCGCATCAGCCTCTCCTGGATCTCCTCGGGCGTGGATGCGGCCACCAGATAGAAATCGCTATCCCTCCCCCGAGGAGGCACCTTGGGCATGGCTCCGGCATTGATCAGGTGCGCGTTGGTGACGATGAAGGACTCCCGGGCCTGGCGGAAGACCTCGGTCAGCCGAACCGTCGGCACGGCACCCGAGTCGATGAGATCGGCCAGAACCCTTCCCGGCCCCACCGACGGTAGCTGATCCACGTCGCCCACGAGTATCACAGCGGCGTGGTCCGGAACGGCTGCCAGGAGGCGGTTGGCGAGCGCCACGTCGATCATTGAGGCCTCGTCCGCGACCAGCAGGTCACACGGCAGGGGGTTGTCGCGACCGTGCTTGAAATCGAACGAGGCGGGATCGAACTCCAGC
>JAJZNF010000045.1 GCA_021847985.1 Actinomycetes bacterium
AGCTGCGGCACGGTTACGTGGGACTCGTCTATCACGACCAGGAAGTCCTTGGGGAAAAAGTCCAGCAACGTGAACGGCGGCTCGCCGGGAGCCCTCCCGTCCAGATGGCGCGAGTAGTTCTCGATCCCGTTGCAGTAACCCACCTCGCCCAGCATCTCGAGATCGAATTGGGTCCGCATCCGCAGCCGTTGCGCCTCCAGCAGGCGGTTCGCACCCTCGAGCTCTTGCAGGCGCTCACCGAGCTCCTTTTCGATGTCGCCGATCGCCCGCCGGAGGATGTCGTCGCCCGCGACGTAGTGGGTGGCCGGGTAGACAACCAGCTCGTCCATCTCTCGGAGAACCTCGCCGGTGAGCGTGTCGAACTCGGTGATCCGCTCCGGCTCGTCTCCGAAGAACTCGACCCGAAAGGCGCTCTCCTCGTAGGCGGGGTGGATCTCGAGCGTGTCGCCTCGCACGCGGAACTTTCCTCGCACCAGGTTCGCGTCATTCCGCTCGTAATGGATGTCGACCAGCCGCCTGAGCAGCTCGCGCACATCCTGGGGCTCGCCTCGCTCCACCAGCACCATGCGCTTGGCGTACTCCTCGGGCGAACCCAGGCCATAGATGCAGGAAACGGAAGCCACGACGATCACATCCCGGCGCGATAACAGCGCCGAGGTGGCCGAGTGGCGGAGCCGGTCGATCTCGTCGTTGATCGAGGAATCCTTCTCGATGTAGGTGTCCGAGGAGGGAATATAAGCCTCAGGCTGGTAGTAGTCGTAATAGGAGACGAAGTACTCGACCCGGTTGTCCGGAAAGAACTCGCGGAACTCCGCCGCAAGCTGCGCCGCCAGTGACTTGTTGGGCGCGATCACCAGCGTCGGCTTCTGCACCTGCTCGATCGTCCATGCGATCGTCGCGCTCTTGCCCGAACCGGTTATCCCCAGCAAAGTCTGATAACGGTCCCCGCACTTGACGCCTTCGGCAAGCGAGGCGATAGCGCTGGGCTGATCACCCGCCGGCGAGTAGGCGGAGACGACTTTGAAGGGAGGCACCCCTCCAGTTTAAGGGCGCACGCGGGCTTGTCGGAGTTAGAGCGCTCCGAGCGCCGCCAGCACCCTGTCCACCTCGCGCTCAAGCGCAGAAAGATTCCCGGAATTGTCGATCACATGATCCGCTGCGCGCAGACGGTCCGCACGCGGCGCCTGGGCGGCCACCCGCGCCTTGGCGTCTTCCCTGGTCATTCCCCGGCTCTCCACCAGCCGCTGCACGGCCAGTTCGGGTGGCACGTCGACGACCACCACCGCCTCCGTGCCATAGCGCTCCGCTCCGCCTGTCTCTACGAGAAGCGGGACCGAGAGGAACACCACCGCGTCGGGCCGGGTGCGCGACAGCTCCCCCAGGCGCTCCAGGATCGCCTCGCCCACTGCGGGATGGGTGACCGAGTTGAGGAAACGCAGCTCGTCCCGGTCGGCAAAGACGACGCGGGCGATGGCGGCACGGTCGAGCTCCCCGCCCTCCCCCACCACCGCGGTGCCGAAATGCTCGACTATGCGCCGGTACGCCTCCTTGCCCGGCTCGACCACCTCGCGAGCCACCCGGTCGGCATCGATCACCACGGCACCTCGGCGCGCGAGGATCGCCTCCACAGTCGACTTCCCCGAGCCGATGCCCCCCGTTAATCCGATGATCCGCACCTGGCCACCTCCGACGACGAGGCTATCCGCCACGGGACTGCGCGGCCACGGAGAGCGCCGGCGTTGCATTAACCTTTGGGGATCAGCTGCGCAGCGAGGTGGATCATGGACAGGTACGCGGTCTTCGTCGACGCGGGATACCTATGGGCGGCCGGGATCGAGGCCGCCTTCGGAGAGCGGGAAGACTTCGGCAGCTTGAACAGGGCAAACGTCGCCATGGATTACAGCGGGATGGTCGCCACCGTGAAGCGCTTCGCCGCCACCTTCGCACCCGGCCGCGAGCTGCTCCGCGTCTATTGGTACGATGCCGCTCCGGATCGCATCCCCACTCGCGAGCATCAAAGGATAGCCCAGATCCCCGAAACCAAGCTGCGCCTGGGGCATCTCACCGCCAACGGTGTCCAGAAGAACGTGGACGCCATGCTGCTGCTCGACCTGACCGCGCTTGCCCGCCAGAACTCGGTCCAGACGGCTGTGATACTGGGCGGAGACGGCGATTTCGTGGAAGGCGTCACCACTGCCCAAGCCTTCGGAGTCAAGGTCTTCCTGATAGGCATCGACGGCCCGGGCGAGAGCATGTCACCGGAGCTGAAGATGGAGGCCGACAACTACGGGCTGCTCGGCAAGAACGACCTCGCGCGCTTCTTCAGCATCCAGAGCGACGGACAGGTTCGTCCGCGGTGGTCCAAGCTGGAGATACTCGGCCCCGCGGATCAGGTTCTCCTCGGCCGGGCCGGCCAGGAGGAGGAGCGCACCCCGCAATTGGAGGACGCTTATCTGGCCGGCCGCCGCTTCGCCCTGCGTATGAAGCTCACCTCCTCGATGAGCGAACTTGAGGCCGCGCTGCAATCCAAGCCGGTGGTGCCGGAGTCGATTCACTACCGGTTGCTGCGCTACACGATTGAAAGTTTCGAGAAGCCCTGGGGCAGCACGCGGCTGTCCGGAGAACTCTCCCAACGGATGCGCGACGGCTTCTGGGATGGGCTGGAAGAGGTTGCACGCGGCTCGGGCGGCTAGGTCCGGGAGAACGCGAAAGGGGGGCGCCAACGGCGCCCCCCTTCTCACATCTTGGCGATGCGGACGCTACTCGGTCGGCTCCTCCACCGGGTTGCCGTCCGGGCCAAAGCCGAACCAGGCTGCCTGGCTCTCGTTCTCCGGCTCGAACTCCCCCGCGGCATAATCCGCTCCGATGTAGTTGCCCTCTTCGTCGTAGGCGTGCTCGCCGAAAGCCTCCTGGTATTCAGCGGCAACCTCGCCACCTTCGGCGGCCTGCTTGATCGAGATGCTGATGCGCCGGCGGGCGAGATCGATGTCGATGATCTTCACCCATAGCTCTTCGCCGACCTCGACAACCTGCTCGGGGTTGTCGACGTGCTGGAAAGACATCTCCGATATGTGGACCAGGCCTTCGATACCTTCCGCCACCTGGACGAACGCACCGAATGGCACCAGCTTGGTCACGCGGCCGTAAACCAGCTCGCCCGGCTTGTGGGCGGCGGCGAACTCCTGCCAGGGATCGCGCTGGGTCGCCTTGAGCGAGAGAGAGATGCGCTCCTTGGCCCGATCAACCTCGAGGACGAGGACCTCGATCTCATCTCCCACCTGGACGACGGAGGAGGGATGGTCGACGTGCTTCCAGGAAAGCTCCGAGACGTGCACGAGGCCGTCCATGCCGCCGAGGTCCACGAAGACTCCGAAGGCAACGACCGAGGAGACGACGCCCTTGCGCACCTCTCCCGGCACCAGGTGCTCGAGGAACTCCTCGCGCTGCTCCTTCTGCGTCTCCTCCAGCCAGGCCCGGCGCGAAAGAACCACGTTGTTGCGGTTCTTGTCCAGCTCGATGATCTTGGCCTCGAGAACCTTGCCGATGTAGGGGGTAAGATCCCGCACGCGGCGAAGCTCGACCAGGGAGGCCGGCAGGAAGCCGCGAAGTCCGATGTCGACGATGAGGCCGCCCTTCACCACTTCAATGACGGGTCCCTTGACCGAGCCGTTCTTCTCCTTGACCTCTTCGATGGTCCCCCACGCCCGCTCGTATTGCGCGCGCTTCTTGGAGAGGATCAGCCTGCCCTCCTTGTCCTCCTTCTGGATGACAAGGGCTTCGATCTCGTCGCCGACGTTGACCACCTCGAAGGGGTTGACGTCGTGGCGGATGGAGAGCTCACGGGCGGGGATTACTCCCTCGGACTTGAACCCGATGTCGAGTAGAACTTCATCCTTGTCTACCCGGACGACCTTGCCCTGGACAATGTCACCATCGTCGAAACGAACGATGGTCTGCGCGATGGCTTCGTCGAAGGAGACATCGCCGAGATCGTCTTCAATGATTGCTCGCGGTGAAAAACCTTCCGTCTCGTCCTGCTGCTCAGGGACGATCTCGGAATTGCCTACCGAATCGGACATATGAATAGAACGCC
>JAJZNF010000244.1:0-1984 GCA_021847985.1 Actinomycetes bacterium
CGGAGCCGTGGTCTCGAACCTGATGGACACCACCTCGATCCTGAGCTTCATCGAGCAGAACTGGAACCTGGCTCCGCTCACCGCCCGCGATGCCTCGGCGGCAAGCCTCGGGGTGGGCCTGGACCTCGCGCAGAAGCCGATTGCGCCCCGGGTCAGCATGGCGGTGCCGATTCGGAGCACGGCGGCTCACGGCCCTGCTTGGCTGGTGTACGCCTTCTATTTGGGAGCGGTGGCGATCGCCGCCGGGATCATGAGCTGGGCGGCGAGATCCGAGAGGCGTCGCCGAGGCAGGAGGCCGGGTCCCCGGCCGCAGAGGGCGCCGCCCATGCCGCGGATTCTGGAGCTGAGGAGATGAGGTGCGGCCGGCCGGCCGCGGCCGCCCTTGGAATCCTCACCTTGCTGGTCCTCGGCGTGGCCGCCGCACAAGCTCCCGCCTCGGCAGCGTCGGCGCCCGGAGTCGGCAGTGTCGTCATCCAGACCGTGCCGTCCTTGCCCGGTGTGACCATCCGACTCGGCGGCCTCAGCGCTTTGAGCGACGGAGCTGGACGGGCAACCTTCTCCGCTGTTCCCCTGAGTGGAGCCGCTGCGCGCGTAGGGGTAAAGGCGCAGGTGGTCTCAGGTGGGCTCCGGGTCCGGCTATACCGCGTGGGCATCGACCCCTACCACCCGAGCTTTCAGAGGCGCCTGCTGGTCGAGTTGGCCGAAGACAGGCAGGTGGACATCACCGTAGTGACGCCAAACGGCAAGGCGGTGGATCCGTCGGGAATCACCGGGCTGAGCATGACTGACAACCTGGGGAGCACCCTGACGCTAGGCGGTAAGCAGCTCTCAAGGCCGGTGTGGCTGGAGTCGCTGATTCCTGCGCTCGGGAAGGACGGCATCTACGGACGCCTGGTCACCTACACCCTGCAATCGGTGACCGTCCACGGCTCCAACGTCGTCAATCAGGGGCAGCTGCGCCTGGTCCCGTTCTCCGCGTCCAAGTGGGTTATTCACGGCCTCTTCTTTGACTTGTCCGTCCGGGCCACCGACGCGCTTGCCGGCTCTCCCGCCGGCACCAAGGTGAAGCTCGTCTTCCCGGACAAGAGCAATATCACCAAGGCGATGGGCTCGCTGCACAGCGCCCGCTTCGCGGACCTTCCGCGCGGGGACTACACGGTCATAGTGCAGGGCGGGGTAATGAACCTGCGCTCGCCTTTGCGGCTCTCCCGCGACCAGGAGCTCAGCGAGAAGGTTGTGACCACCGGCGACGCGGCGCTTTCGATGCTGGTAGTGCTTGGGGGGGGCGGCACTGCTTTATGCGTTTGGGAATTACCGGCGCCGCACGGCGCCGCGGCCTGCGGGAGGAGGCGGATTCCCTTGAGGCGGAGCCGGATCTTGCTGGCAGGTGCGCGCGGGTCCGCTCGGGCGCTCGTGGTCGCCGCGACCCTGGCCGGATGCACAGCAGGGGCATCCGGTTCCGCCGGCTCGCCCCCTGGCGGGGGATCGGCCCCTTCGACCTCGGCACCGCCGGCAACCTCGGCCCCTTCGACCTCGGCACCGCCGGCAACCTCGGCGCCCAGGACCACCGGCGGCGTGGCGGTGTCGGCCACCCCGCGCATGTTCGCCTTCTATTACCTTTGGTGGGATCCCGCCCACTGGCGAGCTCGCCTCGGACCGTCCTATCCGCTGGGCCGGATTCCCGAGCCGCTACCGGCCCGGCTGGGCCCCGACGGCTGCCAACCCACGAGCCTCTATCCCGGGAACCAGCTGACCGACGTCTCGTCTCCCCTCTATGACGAGTCCAATCCGGCCCAGATTGCTACCGACGTCCGTGAGGCCGCGTCCGCCGGGTTGGCCGGCTTCGCGGTGGCATGGGCCGGCACGGGCGGGTCCGGCCAGAGTGCCGGCTCATCGCTCTACAACACCCGCCTCGCCATGCTTGTGGACGCCGTCGAAGGCTACGACGCGGCGGGCGGCCACTTCACGCTGTGGGTCTCCTACA
>JAJZNF010000244.1:1994-4082 GCA_021847985.1 Actinomycetes bacterium
TCGGATTCGCACAGAGCAGGCAATGAACAACGACTTCGCCTATCTCCGGGCGGCATACGGGTCCAGTCCAGCCTTTGATCGCTCAAACGGGGGTCTGCCCACGCTGATCCTGATGGGCAGCCGCAAATATCCCCTTGGCCTCCTGGATCCGCTGAGCACAGCCTGGCGGAAGTACTTCTACCTGGTGGGGGACGAGAATTGGCGCACCTGGAGCGCTGCGCGGGCGGCACTCTTCGATGCCGACCAGTACTACTGGTCGAGCGAGCCGCCGACGGCTGCTTCCTATTCCGACATCGCTTCGCTTGCGGCGATGGTGCGCTCCGAGCGCAATCCTGACGGCAGCGCCAAGAAGTTCTTCAGCCCTCTTGCGCCCGGCTATGACAAGCAGCTGGCCGGCGGGACCAACTGTGTTCCCCGGGCGGGCGGGCAGACGATGCGCGAGCTATACGCCGGCAACTCCTCGGCGCATCCGGATGCCTGGCTTGTAATCAGCTGGAACGAGATAACCGAGGGAACCTATGTAGTGCCGCTCGAGCGCTACGGAACCCAGAGCCTCGTCACTCTTGCATCGATCATTTCCGGAACTTCGACAGGAGGGGCCTGATGACGGTCACTCCCCGCCAGCTGGCGGCCGCTGCCGCCGTGGTGGTGGTTGTCCTGGTGTCGATGGCGACGCGCGCGCCCGCCTCCGGGGCGCTGCCCGGCCCACCTGTGATTTCCTCAGCTGCGGCGACTGTCCGTGCCGCGCAGGCGGCAAAGCCAAAGATCTACACCCCATCGGGGCCGCTGAAGGTGGGCGGCTGCGTGATCTCGGTTTCAGATCCCAACCCGAAGATCGCGGCCGCCTCCGAAACGATTACGGTGCGGACCACAGCCGGCGCATGGGTGTCGCTGAGCGCCTCCTACGCCAGCTACACCAGCAACTATGGCACCCAGGCGGCCCAGGACGGCAATGCAGTCTTCGAGCTTGTCAACCCCAACGCCACTCCCGGCCGGACTGTGACGCTGGCCGCCCGGGCAACGCTCCAGGCAAGCCAGGCCGACTGCAATGGCTCCTTCACGCCCGAGTCACTGGCCTGCTCCGTCACAGCGCTCGGTGAGGCGCTGGCGGCGGGTCGAAGCGTCGAGACCGTTGCCATCTCCACCGCGCCGGGCTCGCAGGTGCGCGTGGAGAAGTCATCGGAGTCCGGCTTTTGGAACTATTCGAAGAGCGCGCCATCCGGAGAGGTGCGCATCGCGATTCCGGTTTCAGCGGCGGAGGTGGGAAGAAGCGTTCGGGTCCAAGTGCAAGTTGCAATGTTGGGTGCGCAGGCCGGCTGCGTTACGAGTTTCGTGCCGGTCTTCCATGGTTGACCCGAGGAGCGGAAAGTTCGATTTGCAGACGAGGTGAAAGATGACAGGTTCGATAGGCAGGAGGCACGGATCCGGCACGGACGGGCGCCGGCGATTCCTGAGGGGGATGCGTAGGCCGACGGTACTCCTGGCCACCGGCACCCTCGCGTTCTCGGTGCTGGAGGTGCCGGTGGCAGCCGGCGCCTCGGTTTTCGGGGGCGTCAGTTCCCAGCTGACCAGGGCGCCCTACCTCACCGACCTGACCCAGACCGGAGTCCAGGTGAGTTGGGCGACGGCGAGCCAGTACAGGGGGGCTGTCGAGTACGGGCCACCTGGTGCTTGTGCCAGCAACTTGGCCGTATCGGCAACGCTGGGCAAGCCGGTTACCGTCGGTGCCAGCCGCGAGTATATGAACGGCATTGAACTCTCGGGCCTGAGCCCGAGCACGACATACTGCTACCGTATCCTTTCCGCCGGCACGGCACCGGTCGACTTTCTGGGCTCGAACCCCTCGCCGGAGTTCACCACGCTCCAGCCGGCCGACGGCACTCAGCCCTTCACCTTCGACGTCCTCGGAGACTGGGGCGACACCACCAACAGTGGAGTCAACAACGGCTCGGTGAACCAGAACCAGGCCAACATCGACGCGGAGATCGCCGCGAGCGGTGCACAGTTTGCCATCTCGCTTGGCGACGTCGCGTACCAGGGCGGAAGCGAGACCAACTACGGAGACCTCTACCAGACCGGAACCAACGT
>JAJZNF010000077.1 GCA_021847985.1 Actinomycetes bacterium
CGCTCTATCAGATCAACAAGGCCGGCGGAATCCTCGGCCATCAGGTCGTATACAAGGGTGTTGACACCCGCGGCGACCCGGCGGACGCCCTGCCCGCGGTCCAGCAGATGCTGGCCACCACCAAGAACCTGATCATGGTGGCCGGTCCTGGTACCACCTCGGCCCCGACCATCGTTCCCATCCTCAACCGGGCACATATCCCGATGACGGCGGTGGCGGGCGAATCGTCCTACAACACCAACACGATGCCCTACTTCTGGCGGCTCTTCCCGCCGGACTCGGCCAACGGCACCGCGATGGGGCTGTGGGCGCACCAGAAGGGCTACACGCGGGTCGCGACCGTCTTCGGAACCGACAACGGCTCCCAGGGCGACCTTCCCGGCGTGCTCAACAGCCTGAAGGCCTTGCACATGCAGGTTGTCTCGCAGTTGAACATCACTCCTGATCAGGCTTCGTACCTCTCCTCGGTTCAGCAGCTCATGGCTGCCAAGCCGCAGGTGATCATGACCGAGTCGGACGCCGCCACCGCGGGTACCTTCTTCGGTGAGCTCAAGCAGCTCGGAGGACTGAAGCCGATCATCGGAACCGAGGCGACCTTCACCGCCCCGTGGCTGACTGCGGTCAAGGGTGCTCTGGGCTCCCAGTTCACGAGCATGTACACCGGAGTCGTGCAGGAGCCGGGCAAGACGACGGCTGCTCTCACCCAGTTCGAGGCGGGCGTAAAGGCGGAGAAGGCAAATGTCTCACCTCCGTGGCAGTCCTACCTGAACAACCCGTTCTCCCAGACCTACTACGACGGCATGATCACCGTCGCACTGGCGATGAACGCGGCCAAGAGCACCAATCCGGCGGTCTTCAACAGCTACATCTCCAAGGTGGCCAACCCCGGCCCGGGCAAGACGGTGGTCTACACCTACGCCCAGGGGGTTGCCGCTCTGAAGGCGGGCAAGCAGATCTCCTATTACGGTGCGACCGGCGTCATCGACTTCAACCAGTACCACAACTCCGACGGTAATCAGGAGGCCGTGTCCAGCAACAACGCGCTGCAGCCGCAGTCCTTGGGCCTGATCACCTCCGCCCAAATCGGAGCCGTCCCGGTGCAGGGAGTCGCATAACAGTGTTCGACACTCTCGTCTCGGCGGTCGCCTTCGGCGTAGTTCTCGCTTCGGTGATCGCGATCGCTTCCATGGGATTCACCATCCAGTTCGGTCTCACGAACATGTTGAATCTCGCCTACGGCGGGGTCATGACGGCGGCTGGTTACGTGGCTTTCATTCTGGTTAGCCACGGAATCAGCGCCTGGTACGGCCTCTTTGTAGGGGGGCTCTTCGGGGCGGTCCTCACCCTTGCAATGGGCGTGTACGTATTCCGTCCCTATGCCAGGCGAGGGGCGAAGCTCTTCGAGATGATGATGGTGACACTGGGCCTCGGCCTGGTCATCGACTACGGCTTGCAGGCTCTAACCCATGACAACATCGACCAGTTCACCGTGCTCCAGGCTGCTCCTTTGCACCTGGGGCCGGTGATCATCACCCCGACGCAGGCCATAATTGCGGTCCTGGGCCTGGTGGTGTTCATCGGACTGGAGATGCTTCTCAGGCTGACCAGGATCGGCAAGGCTCTGCGGGCAACCGCGGCCGAGCCGAGCCTGGCCCGCTCCTGCGGGATCCGAACCGGCCGCGTCGTGACCGTCACCTGGCTGCTCTCGGGCTTCCTGTGCGGGCTCTCGGGAGTGGTCTACGCCATCAGCACCCAGAGCATCGGCTACTCCTCGGGTGAGCTCTTCCTGCCCCTGGTGATCGCGGCAGCGCTTTTGGGCGGCGCCGGATCCCCCTTGGGTGCGGTATTGGCCGCCCTGGTCATGGGAATCGTCACCCAGCTGGTCTCCGCCTTTGGGGCGCCGGCCTACTCCCAGGTGGCCGGGTTCGCCGTCCTAGTTATTGTCCTGCTGGCCAGGCCGGGCGCCGTCGCCTCCCATGGGAGTGCCGAGGCGCAGGTAACGGTCTGAGCCGGATCGATTGCGCCTGCCGGAACGTCCCCGCCGGCAGGCGCTATAACCGAACCTTTTTGAAGGAGTGTTGAGTGGGAGCCTGGGAATTCTACATAACGACCCTGGTCGTCTATTTCGCGATCGACGTCCTCTCGGCCTACTCGCTGAACCTGCAGTTCGGCTACGGCGGGATCATCAATCTTTCATTCATCATCTTCCAGGCCATGGGAGCCTACGTCGCCTCGGTGGTGACACTCGGTCCGGATACCGGAGCCGGCGCCTTCCAGAGCTACATCGGGGGCATGTCGCTTCCCTTCCCGCTGCCGCTGGTGTTGGCCACGCTGGCGGGTGGAGCGCTCGCCCTGGTGGTGGGGCTTTTCGGACTGAGGAGAATGCGTAAGGACTATCAGGCGGCCGTGCTGCTGATCGTCTCCTTGATCGCCTGGCAGGTTGTCAGCTCCGACGTCAAGCTCTTCAACGGTTCCAACGGCCTCACCGGCATCGGCAGGCCGCTCGGTACCACGCTTCCGCTCTCCTCGCTGGGTTACCAGTGGGTCTACGTGGTTTGGACGCTGGTGATCTGCGGCGCCGTCTACCTGTTGCTGCGCTGGCTTGCGGCCTCGCCCTGGGGCAGGGCGCTTCGCGCCATGCGTGACCAGGAGGACGCGGCCATAAGCCTCGGGATCAACGTCACCGCCTTGCGCCTGCAGGTCTTCGTAATCGGCGGCCTCATCGCGGGCCTCTCCGGTGGCCTTCTGGTCGAGTACATCGGCGCCTGGTCGCCGGGGGCCTGGGGATACGCCGAGACCTTCGTGATCTTCACCGCCATGTTCGTCGGAGGAATCCGCAACTGGTGGGGAGTGGTGCTGGGTACCGCGCTGGTGCCGATCATCTTCCTGGAGCTGCCGCGCTTCCTTCCCCCCATCGGCTACCCGGGCCTGATCGACTCCATCGAATGGATCGTGATCGGCCTGATGTGGATGGCCAGCCTGCTGCTGCGCCCTCAGGGCATCATCCCCGAGAAGCGCAACGTGGTTGAGCCCGGAAACTTCGATGCCGTCCTGCGCGGACGCCGGATCGGCCGCGGACGTCTGGGCGTTCGCGCCATGGCGAAAGCCGAGGCGCAGTGAGTACTTCGATCCTGATCGACTTGTTCCGGCCGGCCTGTGCGGCCTCTGGAATCGAGCGCCGAGTTAGCAATTGGAGGAGATCGTGATCGAGTCCGAGAAGGTTATGGATATGGAGGCCTCCAAGAGGCCGTCCCGCTCCGAGAAGAAGGTCATGCTGGCCGCCAAGGACGTGGTGGTCAGCTACGGAGGAGTGGTGGCCGTAGACGGCGTCTCCTTCGAGGTTCACGCCGGCGAGGCGGTCGGACTGATCGGCCCTAATGGTGCCGGCAAGTCCACCATGCTCGCCTCCCTGGGCGGACAGGCCAAGGCGGTGAGCGGGTCGATCACCCTCGACGGCCATGACGTCACCAAGTTTCCCGCCTACCGGCGCGCCCGGCATGGTTTGGTGCGCACCTTCCAGTCCACCAGTGAGTTCTCCGATATGACCACCTTCGAGAACCTGGTGACCGCCGGCAACGGTTTTTCCGGGGCACGGCTTTCCAGCGTGGTTTTGGGGCGTAAGGCGAGCATCCGGGCCGACCGTGAGATCGCCGAGCGCGCCTGGCACATGCTGGAGCGCTTCGACATGACCCACGTCGCCAACGCCTGGGGCAAGGAGCTTTCCGGTGGCCAGCGCCGCCTGGTCGAGATCATGCGCTGCCTGATGACCGCGCCCAAGGTGATGCTGCTGGACGAGCCGATGGTGGGAGTCGCTCCGCACCTGGTCGAGAAGCTGGTGGGGGATCTCAAGTCCATCCGCGACGACGGCATCGCCCTCGTCATCGTCGAGCACGCCCTCGAGGTCGTGCGCGAACTGACCGACAGGGTGGTGGTGATGAGCTTCGGAAAGAAGATCGCCGACGCCACCTACGACGAGATCGTCAACGACAAGGAGGTGCAGGATGCCTATCTCGGCTGATCCGCATCTCTTGTTGTCCGGTGCAGTTCCTGCCCGCCC
>JAJZNF010000033.1 GCA_021847985.1 Actinomycetes bacterium
CGCGGGCCGCGTGCTGGGCCTGGGCAACCGCCAGGCCGTAGCCCGGAACAATGATGACCTTGCTGGAGTAGGCGAGCATGACTCCGATGTCGTCCGGGGTCCCGGAGCGCACCGTCTTGTCCTCGGCCCCGGCCGGCCCCGCGCCACCTTCGGTCGGCTTGCCAACCGCGGCGAACAGGACGTTGCCCAGTGAACGGCCCATGGCGTCCGACATCATCTTGGTGAGGAAGGTACCCGAGGCTCCCACCAGAGTGCCACCCACGATAAGGACGGTGTTGCCAAGGACGAAGCCGCTTGCCGCAACCGCGAGGCCCGTGAAGGCGTTCAGGAGCGAAATCACCACCGGCATGTCCGCCCCGCCGATAGGCAGCACGAACGCGATACCGAGGATGAGCGCGAGAACGAGCAGCACGCCGAGCAGCACTGTTCCGGTGCCAACCGCAACCAGGTAGACCGCGATACCGAGGATGCCCAGCACCAGGATACCGTTCACCACCTGCTGGCCCTTGTAGGTGATCGGCACTCCGGTCAGGATCTCCTGCAGTTTGGCGAAGGCGACCACCGAGCCCGCGAAGCTCACCGCGCCGATGGCGACCGAGAGCACCGTCGTGAGGGCGGTGACGACCGCTCCCCGGCCGGCGACGCCCAGGCGCAGGTACTCGCTGATGGCGACCGTGGCGGCCGCGCCGCCGCCCACGCCGTTGAAGGCTGCCACCATCTGGGGCATGGCCGTCATCTTGACTTTGCGGGCGCTCAGCGCGCCGACAACCCCGCCGATGGCGACCGCTACGACGATAAGTATGACCTGGGTGGCATGGGGATGGATCTGGGTCAGGCTGACCAGAATTGCGACCGCCATGCCCACCGCTGCGATCCCATTACCTCGGCGGGCGCTCTTGGGCGAGCTCAGGCCCTTCAGGCCGAGAATAAAGGTCACCGCCGCGATCAGGTAGATGATCGCCAGCAGATCGGGCGAGATGAAGGAAGTGGATGCGAGAATGTTCACTTGCTCGCCTCGGTCTGCTTGCGCGTCCGGAACATCTCGAGCATCCGGTCGGTAACGACAAAGCCGCCCACCACGTTGATGGTGGCCATGATGACGGCGATGAAGCCCAGCACCTCCGCCAGGGGCGTGCGGGCCTCGGCCATCACGGCGATCGCTCCGACCAGGATGATGCCATGGATGGCATTGCTACCGGACATGAGCGGGGTGTGCAGGATGGTCGGCACCTTGGAGATCACTTCGATCCCCACGAAGGCGCTAAGGACGAAAACCGTCAAGTAGTCGATGATCGCGCTATTCACTGATGGGCTCCTCTGGTTTCAAAACTCTTCGATCTCCGGCGCATCGGCCCCGGGGCGGACAATTTCAACTCCGCGGCTTCCACAGCACCTCCCCGTCCTTGGTGACGCAGGTGGCACGGATGATCTCGTCCTCGAAATCGAGCTTGAGCTCGCCTTCGGAGACCATCAGCTCCAGCAGGTTGAAAAGGTTGCGCGCGTAGGTCTGGCTGGCATGGGTGGCCATGCGCGAGGCCAGGTTGGTGAAGCCGACGATGGTGACGCCATTGTGGACGATCGCCTCGCCGGGCTGGGTCAGCTCGCAGTTGCCGCCTGTCTCGGCGGCCAGGTCGACGATCACCGCTCCAGGCTTCATGGATTCGGCCATGGCGGTGGTGATCAGCGTCGGTGCCTTCCCGAGCGGGATGGACGCCGTGGTTACCACCAGGTCCGAGGCGGCGATATGAGTGGTGAGCATCTCGCGCTGGCGGGCCAGGTACTCCTCGCTCTGGGCCGCGGCGTAGCCGCCCTGCCCCTCTGCGGCCTCCAGCTCCAGCTGGACGAACTTGGCACCCAGGCTCTCGATCTCGTCCTTGACGGCGCGCCGCACGTCGAAGGCCTCCACAACGGCTCCCAGACGCTTGGCCGTGGCGATGGACTGCAGCCCCGCGACGCCGGCTCCCAGTACGAAGACCTTTGCCGGCACCAGAGTGCCTGCCGCGGTCATCTGCATGGGCATGACCCTCGCCAGCAGGTCCGCGCCCAGCAGGACGGCCTTGTACCCGGCCAAGGAGGCCTGGGAGCTGAGGGCGTCCATCGACTGCGCGCGGCTGATGCGCGGCAGCAGCTCGAGTGCGATACCCACCGCGCGCCTGCCCGCGAGCTTCTCGGGCAGCTGCGGGTTCCTGCCAAGCTGCATGAACGAAAGCAGCGTCACTCCCTCCGGGAGTTTGGCGATCTCGTCGTCACCCGGCGGGGAAACCTTGAGGACGACATCGGCGCCCTGGTAGAGCTCCGACTCGTCGGCGGCTATCTTTGCGCCGGCCTCACGATAGGCGGCGTCGCCGAAGTACGCGGATTCCCCCGCGCCCGCCTCGACCCAGACGTCCAGCCCCTTGGCCACCATCTTGGTCACCGAGTCCGGAGTCGCGGCCACCCTCGCTTCGCCCGCTTGTCGCTCTCGTGGAATGGCTACTTTCAACGAGCCTCACCTCATTCACTCTGGGTTGACAAAGAATCTACCGAATCCGCAGGCCGCGGCGTCTGCTTATCGATTGCGATACGCGCGCCGGCGCAATGGCGCCCGATGGCAAGCCGCTCAGGCCGGAGTTCCGCGGCGGATTCGAAGGAAGCCGTGACGATGAATTCCCCCAGACGGGAGGTACTATCGGTCCGCGGCTTCACAAGCTGTGAATCTAACACCGGCCATTTGGAATTCCAAAAGAGGGCGCGCTTGCCATTCATGCACGCCCTGGTTGTGTGTGCAACGAGCGTTGCCGGCGGCTTTTGTCGCAAGCCGCCCGGCCGGGTGATATCATTTCGCCAGGTCCCTCTTGTTCGGTCCGAATCGTCACCCTCCACAAGGAGGAAGCCCATGCAGCGCCCACCCTTGCGGCTCGCCCTTCTCGGCTCCGGCGCCCTGGCGCTGACCGCGCTCGCCGCCGCCCCATCCAGTGCCAGTGCCAGCCCCGCAAGTCAAGCGAAGCCGTCGATCGCCAACGTCTGCGGGCCCGCCAAAGCCGGCTTCGCCCGCTGCTTCTCCCAGGTCCTCCTGAACCCGAGCGCCTGGCGCGGGCATCACGCGCGCAAACCGTCGCCTCCCGGCGGCGGTTCCACCACGCCGAGCGGCTACTACCCATCCGACCTTCAGGCCGCATACGGCCTGGCCAACGCAAGCACGAATTACGGCTCCGGCGTCACGGTGGCGATAGTCGACGCTTATTCCAACCCCTATCTCGCCTCCGACCTCGCCACTTACCGCAGCTATTTCAGTCTGCCCAAATGCACCACCAGCACCGGCTGCCTCACCATCGTCAACCAGAGCGGAGGCACCAAGCTGCCGCGCGCCAACAGCGGCTGGGGCACCGAAGAGGACCTTGACGTCGAGATGGTGTCGGCCATCTGCCCCAACTGCAATATCCTGTTGGTCGAGGCATCATCGAACTCCATGTCCAATCTGGCGGCGGCCGCCGCCTACGCGGGCGCGCACGCGAACGTGGTTTCCAACAGCTACGGCGCCTCGGAGTTCAGCATTGAGACGAGCTACGACAAGTACTACACCCACACCGGCGTCACCTACGTGGCGTCCTCGGGCGACAACGGCTACGGTGTCGAATACCCGGCGGCCTCGCCGGACGTGGTCGGAGCGGGTGGCACCACCCTCAACTATTCCACCTCCACCGGATGGTCGCAGACCGCCTGGAGCGGAGCCGGCAGCGGCTGCTCGGCCTACGAGGCCAACCCGGGGTGGCAGCCGTACGAGTCGAACGTGTGCAACGACATGCGCCAGGTGGCCGACACCTCGGCGGTGGCGGACCCCAACACGGGCGTTGCGATGTACGACACCTACGGCCAAAGCGGCTGGATCGTGGTGGGGGGAACCAGCGTCGCCTCCCCCATCATCGCCAGTGTCTTCGCCCTGGCCGACAACGACTTCGGAACTGATGCGGCCAAGCAGCTGTACGCACCGACGAGCGGGCTAACCGCCATTACCCTCGGTTCCAATGGCAATTGCGGGAACTACCTGTGTAACGCGCAGGACAG
>JAJZNF010000139.1 GCA_021847985.1 Actinomycetes bacterium
GCGCCCGGGACGCGAGAAGTCGGCGCTGGGCGCGGTGTAGTACATTGCGGCGGCACCACCCGGAGGTGCAAGGCGGGCCTCGAGGCGTCGGACGTTGCCGCTTACGTCGAAGTGCTTTCCTGCCAGGGCGTCCATGGTTTCGTCGAGCAGGCGCTGGTTCCAGGCCAGGAATTGATCCTCGCCCTCGATCACATACCCGGGCCTCTCGTCCAGAGAGGCCATCACCGCCTCCAGGGTCTCCCCGGGGGTGATCCGGTTGGCGACACGGACCATCTCCGCCTCGATCCTGGCCAGCTCCTCCCAGCCCCACTGATAGGTTTCGCCGGCGTCCAGCGCCATGCCGTTGTAAGTCCTGCACGCCAGCTGCCAGCGCTCGGCGCCGACGTAGTCCGAGCTGCGGCTCGCAGGCGCGTATTCGCGTTCCAGCCAGCGGGCGAGCTCGTCATAGGCGGCGGCCGCGCCGCCCGCGGCATCCGCCAGGCGCCCCGCCAGCTCGGCGTCGCCACCTCGATACGAAGCGGCGAGATTTGCGAAGTAGCCCCCCGGGGCCGCATAGGCCCGCGCCTCGGCCGCGCCGGCCAGAGCCTGACGCGCGGGAGCGGGCGAACCCTCGGACAGGCCCTGCTGGAGCGACACTCGGTAGCCGGCCAGAGTCCGCGGAACCAGTGCCAGGCGCTGGGCGATGGTGGCGAAGTCCTCGTCGTTCGACGCCGGCATCAGATCGAAGGCCATGCGCACGTACTGCAGCGGACTCTCGATGACGTTCAGGTGCCGTTTGTATTCGGCGGCCTCGAAGAGGTCGGAGGCAAGCGCCAGGCGCTCCCCCATGGCGGCAGCGGCGATCCTGTCCTGGCCGCTGAGAGCGCCCAGCGCACGCAGTCTGGCCAAGGTGGTGGTCGAAAGCTCTTGCGAGGCGGCCGCCCCGGCGGGGGAGAAGTCGTTCAGCTCGGTGTCGTGCCCGGGGATTCCCAGATAGGTCGCGGTGATCGGATCCAGCTCGACCAGGCGCGTCAGGTACTCCTCTGCGATGAGGTCGACCGCACTCTTGGACGTATCCGGCATGGCTGTCCTCCGTTTCCGCTCCGCGGGGCTGATTGTAGGGCCTGGAACGCTCCAAGGTGGCATCGCCTTTGCACTCCTCCGCCCTGGTGGGCGGGATATCCTTTGGCATGCCCGAATTCCTCGAATCTCTGCTTCTGGACGATCCCGGCCGAGTCCTCTTGACCGACCCGCAGCGAAGCCTTACCGCCGCCGAGGTTGTCGCCCGTGTCGGAGCCCTGTCCGCATGGATGGGCAAGCAGGGGATCGGCCCCGGAGAGGTGATCGCCGTCTTTTCCCGGAACCGAGTGGAGTACTACGAGGCCATAATCGCGGCCAGCCTGCTGGGTGTCTCCTACATTCCCGTCAACTGGCATTGGTCTCACGGCGAGCTTGCCTACGTGCTCGGGGACGCGAACCCGCGCGCCCTCTTTGTAGACCCCTCCCTCGCCGAGGTGGCGTCCATGGCGGTCGCCGAGGCCGGCTACGGGGGCCGCGTGCTTGTTCTGGAAGGTGAAGGAGCGGATCCAACCTGGGCCCCTTATGAGGAGGCGGCCGCCGGCCAGGCGGCGCTTTCGTTGGGCGACCCCGCCGAGTTCGGCATGCCGATGTTCTACACCTCCGGGACCACCGGCCGACCCAAGGGCGTGCGTGGCACCGTCACCGCCTCGCCGGTGATGCTTTCACAATTCGTGGCCGCTTACACCACGGGCCTGGGCATGCCCCGGCGCGGCAACACCCTTCTGGACGGTCCCATTTATCACTCGGCCCAGTGGCTCTTCTCCACTTTGCCTCTCCTGGCGGGCTCCTCCGTCTTCATCCAGGGCCGCTTCGACCCTGAGGCGACCCTGGCCGCGGTCGAGCGCAACCGGATCACCAATATCCACCTGGTGCCGACCCAGTTCGTGCGGATCCTCAAGTTGTCAAAGGAAACGATCTCGTCTTACGACCTCTCCTCGATCCAGGTGATCTGGCACGGCGGGGCCCCGTGCCCGCCGGCAGTGAAGGACGCAATACTGGACCTGTTCGCCGACCATGTCGTCGAGTACTACGGATCCACCGAACTCGGCGTTAACACCATGATCAGTGCGGCGGAGTGGCGGCGCAAGCGCGGAAGCGTGGGCCGAGCCATACCCAACGTCGACCTGCGCATCTTCGGGGAGGACGGAGAGGAGCTCCCCCAGGGCGAGTCGGGCATCGTGGCCGCTCGCAGCCAGCGCAGCTTCCACTACCACAACGAGCCGGGCAAGACGGAGAGCGCCCGCATCGGGGACGGCTTCTCAACGGTCGGCGACATCGGCTATTTGGACGAGGAGGGCTATCTCTTCATCAGCGACCGCAAGATAGACATGATCATCTCCGGAGGGGTGAACATCTACCCCGCCGAGATCGAGGCGGTCATCCACACCCATCCCAAGGTCCTCGACACCGCTGTCATCGGGATTCCCGACGACGAGTTCGGCGAGAGCGTTCTCGCACTCGTCTCGCTGACCGACAAGGAGGAGGACGCGGCCGAGATCGAGCGCGAGGTGATCACTCTCTGCCGCGAGCAGCTGGCGCACTACAAAGCGCCCCGGCGTGTGCAGGTGGTGGATGAGATTCCCCGCTCCCTGGCGGGCAAGATCCTAAAGGCCCAGCTTCGCGCCCCGTATTGGGAGGGGCTCGACCGGCGCATCTGAACGCCGGTTAGGCCGCTTTCGACTTAAGGGGCGTTATTGCCTATATTGGACGCCGTGGAACGTCCCTATCGCGTAGTCGTCGCCAAGCCGGGCCTGGATGGGCACGACCGTGGCGCCAAGGTGATTGCCAGGGCGCTGCGTGACGCAGGTTTCGAGGTGATCTACACCGGCCTGCACCAAACCCCTGAGCAGATCGCCGCCGCGGCCGTGCAGGAGGACGCGGACGCCGTCGGCCTCTCCCTTCTCTCGGGCGCGCACATGACTCTCGTTCCCAAAGTGATCGAGGAGCTGCGCGCCGCCGGGCTCGATGACGTGGTGGTGATCGTCGGCGGGATCATACCCGAGGCCGACATCGAGCCTCTGAAGCGCCTTGGCGTGGCCGAGGTTTTCACGCCGGGAGCGCCGCTGCCGCGCATCGCCGCATGGCTCGAGGAAGTCCTCGATCGTCGCGAGAAGGGGATGGCTTCCATCTAGCCGGCACCTTCCGCCACCGAATTTCAGACCGACAATCAAGGAGACACGCCAGGTGGATCTGTTCGAGTACCAGGGCAAGCAGTTCTTTGCCCGTTATGGGATACCTACCTCGCCGGGCGGCGTGGCCGAGACGGTGGAGGAGGCGGTTCGCCAAGCGGTGGCGGCCGAATTCCCCGCAGTCATCAAGGCCCAGGTCCAGGTGGGCGGACGCGGCAAGGCGGGCGGTATCAAGATCGCGGGCAATGAGGAGGAGGCCCGTGCGCACGCGCAGGCCATCCTGGGGATGGACATCAAGGGCCACCTGGTCAAGCGCGTCTGGGTCGAGCACGCATCGGACATCGCCAAGGAGTACTACGCCAGCTACACACTCGACCGCTCCGCCAAGCTCTACCTGCTCATGCTGTCGGCCAAGGGTGGTGTGGACATCGAAGAGGTGGCCGCCACCGACCCGGAGGCCATCGTGCGCAGGCATATCGATCCGGTCAAGGGTGTGGATAGGGAGATGCTCGAAGAGGCGGTCGAGGCGTCCGGAATCGATGCCGAGGCGCGCCAGGGAGTCGCCGACGTCCTGGAGGCGCTCTATCGGGCCTTCGTGGAGGGTGACGCCGACCTGGTGGAGATCAACCCCTTGATCCTCAACACCGGAGGAAAAGTTCACGCCCTCGATGCCAAGGTGACCCTTGACGACAACGCCGCCTACCGTCATCCCGAATGGGCCGAATGGGCCAAGACCGTCGAGTACGACGGGCGCGAGCGCCTTGCAAAGGAGCGCGGCCTCAACTACATCGGCCTCTCCGGCTCGGTGGGAATCATCGCCAACGGCGCTGGTCTGGCCATGTCCACCCTGGACGTGGTCAATCAGGTCGGCGGATCTGCGGCCAACTTCCTCGACCTCGGAGGCGGCGCGAGTGCCGATACCATGGCCGCGGCGCTCGAGGTGATCAACACCGACGAGAACGTCGAGGCTGTGCTGGTCAACATCTTCGGCGGCATCGTCCGCTGCGACGAGGTCGCCAAGGGGATCCTGGAGGCCCTCAACCGCGTCGAACTGCGGGCTCCTATGGTGATCCGGCTGGACGGAACCAACTCTGACCTGGCCAGGGAGATCCTGGCTCCACATGTCTCCCCCCGCCTGATGGTGGAGGGGACCATGCTCGGAGCGGCTCGCCGCGCGGTCGAGATCGTGAACGAGAACAAGGGAGCATAGGCGAGTGAGCATCTTCGTCGACGAAACCACCCGCGTGGTGGTGCAGGGCCTGACCGGTGGCCAGGGCCGTTTCCACGGGCTCAGGAACCGTGACTACGGGACCAAGGTGGTGGCCGGTGTGACCCCCGGCAAGGGCGGCACCGATGTGGACGGAATTCCCGTCTTCGACACCGTCGAAGAGGCGGTCGCCGTGACCGGGGCCAATGCCAGCTTCGTCTCGGTGCCTCCGCGATTCGCGGGTGACGCGGTCCTGGAGGCGGCCAAGGCCGGCATCTCCTTCGTGGTCTGCATTACCGAGTTCATCCCGGCCAAGGACGAGGCGTACTTCTTCAACCTCCTGCGCGACCAGTACCCCGGCACCCGGCTGCTCGGTCCGAACTGCCCGGGCATTATTTCGCCGGGGAAGTGCAATATCGGGATCACCTCCGGCGACATCGCCCTTCCCGGCGGACCGGTGGGAATCGTCTCCCGCTCGGGCACTCTTACCTACCAGGCCATCCATGAACTCTCCCAGCAGGGCGTCGGCCAGACCACTTGCGTGGGCATCGGTGGCGACCCGGTGCCGGGCACCAGCTTCATCGACTGCCTGGCAGCCTTCGAAGCCGACCCGGAGACCAAGGCCGTGCTGATGATCGGAGAAATCGGCGGTGCCGACGAGGAGAAGGCGGCGGCATTCATAGCGGAGAACTTCTCCAAGCCCGTCGTGGCATACATCGCCGGGCAGACCGCGCCTCCGGGCAAGAAGATGGGCCACGCGGGCGCGATCATCTCCGGATCGCAGGGCACCGCCAAGGCAAAGATGGAGGCGCTGGCAGCCGCGGGCGTCGTCGTCGCGCCAAACCCGACCGCCGCCGGCGAAGCGATGGTGGAGATCGTCCGCAAGTTCGCCTGAGGCCGAATGCATTGAAAATCCGGTGGCGCCCGGCCAAGCATCGTCTTGGCCGGGCGCCGGCGTTGCGTAGCCGCCCTTGGTTCGGCTCGCCCGGTGCCAATCGCCGATTGCTTTCGAGCAGTGCGAGCTGAAGGCGATTGCCAAGCCCGCATCGCTCATATGCTGTACCCGTGAAAATCGCGGTACTCGCTTCTGGCAGCGGTACCATCCTGAACGCCATGGTCACCCAAGGCATCGAGGTATCCTCGGTGCTCGTGGACAGGCCTTGTGGTGCGGAAGAGCTGGCCCTGGCCCATGGCATCCCGCTAATGCGGTGCTATAGGGGGGACTTCACGCCCGCATTCGACAGGATGGCCTATAGCCACGAAGTCGCAAGTGAACTTGAAAACGGCGGTATCGAGCTGGTTGCCATGGCCGGCTACGGCACCGTTCTGGAACAGCCGGTGCATGAGGCTTATCAGGGCCGTATCCTCAACACCCACCCGTCGCTGCTGCCCGCATTCCCCGGATGGCACGCGGTGCGTGAGGCGCTCCGGTATGGCGTGAGGGTGACCGGCTGCACCGTCCACCTCGCCACTCTGGCCGTGGACGCCGGCCCGATTCTCGCCCAGCGGGCGGTGGAGGTGCGCCTCGGGGATAGCGAGTCCACCCTGCACGAGCGCATCAAGGAGGTGGAGCGCGTGCTGTACCCGCTCACCTTGCGCCAGTACGCCGAGTTCCTCTCCCAGGACGGGACGGGGGACTTCTTCGAGTTTCAGGAGAGGTGGCGCGCGGAGCGGGGCTCCGGCGCCGGGTTGAAAGGGAGTGGCCGATGAGAGCCCTGCTTTCCGTCTATCGCAAGGAGGGTGTTGTCGACCTCGCTCGCGAGCTGTCCACCCTCGGGTACGAGCTGGTGGCAAGCGGCGGAACCTCCTCCGCGCTCACCGAGGCCGGGATCGCCCACCTCTCGGTGGAAGAGGCGACAGGTTCGCCGGAGATGCTGGACGGCCGGGTCAAGACCCTGCATCCGCGGATCCACGGCGGCATCCTTGCCGATCGCTCCAAGCCGACGCACATGGCCGATCTGGAGCGGATGGGGATCGAGACCATCGACGTTGTGGTGTGCAACCTCTATCCCTTCGCGGAGACGCCCTCCATCGAGACGATCGACGTCGGCGGGCCCTCCATGATCCGGGCGGCCGCCAAGAACCACGCATCGGTGGCGGTGGTGGTGGACCCCTCCGACTATCAGCCGCTTCTGGAGGCCCTGCGCCAAGGTGAGGTGTCACTGGCGTTCCGGCGCCGGCTCGCGGCCAAGGCCTTCGATCATCTCTCAGCGTATGACCGGCTTATCTCGGACTGGCTCGCGGGCGATGACGAAAAGCTTCCTGAGCGGATCGGCCTACGCCTGGAGAAGGCTCGTGGGCTCCGCTACGGCGAAAATCCCCATCAGAACGGGGCCCTTTATTTCTCGCCGGCTCGGGAGAGCTGGCTGCGCGGCCTCGAGCAGCACTCGGGGATGGAGCTCTCCTACCTGAACCTCTTCGACGCCGATGCCGCCTGGAGGTTGGTGCACGAGCTGGCAGGAACTTCCCGTCCCGCGGCGGTGATCGTCAAGCACGCGAACCCCTGCGGCGCCGCGGTGTCCGACGCCGGCATTTGGGAGGCCTATCGGCTGGCCTTCGAGGCCGACCCCGTCTCGGCCTTCGGCGGGATCGTTGCCCTCAATCGCGAGGTGGACGCCGACCTTGCCGCGGAGCTCGCCGCCAACCCCAAGGCGGACGTGATCATCGCCCCCGGTTACGCCGACGGCGTGGTGCAGATGCTGGCCGCCAAGCGCAAGAACACCAGGCTGATCGAGGCGCCGGCCCCGGAGGAACCTGGACTGCAAATCCGCTCTCTGGGCAACGCCTTCCTGGTGCAGGAGGCCGACCGCTTCCTGGCCGAGGTCTCCGGCTGGAAGGTGGTCACCAAGGTCGCCCCCACTGCGGAGCAGATGCGGGATCTGGCCATGGCTTGGAAGGTATGCGCGCGCACCGGTTCGAACGCAATTGTGGTGGTCAAGGACGAGATGGCCGTGGGGATCGGTGCCGGGCAGCAGAACCGTCTCGACTCCGCGCGCATCGCCACCACCAAGGCCGGTGAGCGCGTGGTCGGCTCCTCAGGCGCCTCCGACGCGTTCTTCCCGTTCCCGGACGGGATGCTTGCCCTGGCGGAGGCAGGAGTTGCCGCGATCATCTCCCCCGGCGGGTCCATCAACGACTCCAAGGTCATCGAAGCCGCCGACGAGGCGGGAGTGGCCATGGTCTTCACCGGCGAACGCCACTTCAAACACTGAGAGGCTGCAAAATCATGACTGCCAAGATCCTCGACGGCAATGCCGTCGCCGCCTCGATCAAGGAGAAGGTCAAGGCCGGCGTTGCCGAGCTTGCCGCCGTCGGCAAGGGGGTGGGGCTGGGCACCATCCTGGTGGGCGACGACCCATCCAGCGCGAAGTACGTGGCCATGAAACATCGCGACTGCGACGAGGTGGGGATCGCATCGATCCACCGGCACCTTCCCGCCGATACCTCCCAGGCTGAGCTCATGGAGGTCATCGAGGAGCTGAACTTCTCCGACGAGGTCGACTCGATCCTTCTGCAGCTCCCGCTCCCCGCCGGGCTCGACCAGCTCCAGGCGTTGCTCGCCATCTCGCCGGCGAAGGACGTGGACGGCCTTCACCCCGTGAACCTGGGAAGGCTGGTGATGAACGAGCCCGGCCCGCTTCCCTGCACGCCCGCCGGCATCGTCGAGCTGCTCGCCTACTACGGGGTGCAAGTGGAGCACCGCCACGTCGTTCTGGTCGGCAGGGGGCTGACCATCGGGCGTCCGCTGGCCATGCTGCTCTCCGCCAAGCGCAAGGGGTGCAACGCGACGGTCACCATCGCGCACACCGGCACTGAGGACTTGGGAGAGATCACGCGCCAGGGGGACATCGTCATTGCGGCGGCCGGTGTCGCCGGCGTCATCAAGGGCGACATGATCAAACCGGGCGCCGTCGTGGTCGGCGCGGGTACGCCTTTCGTAAACGGCAGGCTCTCCTCCGACCTGGACCCATCGGTGGCCGAAGTGGCATCGGCGGTAACGCCGACAGTCGGTGGAGTCGGGCCCATGACCCGGGCCATGCTCCTGGTGAACGCCCTTCAGGCCGCCAAGGCCGGAGTGGCAGGTGCAAATGCGGGTTGACGAGCTGATCGCCAACCGCAGCCGGCCGCTCTTCTCGGTCGAGCTCTGGCCGCCGCGCTCGCCCGCGGCTGAAGCACGCCTCGAGGCGGCGCTGGCGGGGCTATCCCGCCTAGAGGTCGACTTCGCCTCCATCACCTACGGCGCGGGCGGCTCTACGCGCGAGCACACCCACGAGCTTGTGATACGTCTGCGGCGCGACTACGGGTTGTTGCCGGTCGCCCACCTCGTGACCGCGGCCCATACCCAAGCCGACCTGGAGGCGATCCTGGAGCGTTACACGCGCCAAGGGATCGAGAACCTGCTGGCGCTGCGCGGCGACCCGCCGTTGGAGGCGAGCTGCGCCCTTGCTCCCGGTGAGTTCAACCATGCCATCGATCTGGCCCGGCTGGCGAGCCGGAAGTACTCCATGTGCGTGGGGGTTGCAGCCCACCCGGAGGGCCACCCGGAGGCGCCCGACTTCGAGGCGGACATGGACCGACTGGCGGAGAAGCTCGAGGTGGCGGACTATGCCATCACGCAGTTCTTCTATACGGCGGACAGGTACGCGCGCCTCAGGGATGCCCTGGCCAAGCGGGGGGTGGACAAGCCGGTGCTTCCGGGGATCATGGCGCCGACCAGCCTCTCGACTTTGAGGCGCATGGCGGAGCTATCGGGGACCTCGATACCGGCAAAGGTGGCGGCCAGGCTCGAGCGATTCGAAGGCGACCCGGCCGGCTTCCAGGCGGAGGGGACCCAGATTGCGATCGAGCTTTGTTCCGAACTTCTGGCCATGGGGGTGGAGGGCCTGCACGTCTTCACCATGAACCAGGCTGCCACCACTGTCGCGATACACGAGGCGTTGTTCGGCTCCCGCGGCGCGTAGCGAGGCGCCGCGCGCGGCGCTCGTTTTAATGCCTCCAGGCATTTGGGGATAGTATCGGCCACTATGGCAGAGAAAATCACAATGTCCCCAACCGGGGAACTCATCGTCCCCGACGAGCCGATCATTCCCTATATCGAAGGTGATGGAACCGGCGTCGACATCTGGCCGGCTGCGCAGCTTGTAATGGATGCGGCTGCCAAGAAGCACGGCAAGAATATCGCCTGGCGCGAGGTGCTGGCAGGCGAGAAGGCCTTCAAGGAGACCGGCAGCTGGCTGCCGGACGAGACCGTCGAGGCCTTCCGCGATCTTCTCATCGGGATCAAGGGCCCGCTGACCACGCCCATAGGCGGCGGAATCCGCTCCTTGAACGTGGCGCTGCGGCAGATTCTCGACCTCTATGTCTGCCTGCGCCCGGTGCGCTGGTTCCAGGGCGTCCCCTCGCCGGTGCTGCACCCGGAGAAGGTGGACATGGTCATCTTTCGTGAGAACACCGAGGACGTTTACATCGGCCTCGAATTCGAGCAGGGCAGCCCGCAAGCGGTTCAGCTCATCGAATACCTCCACGACCAGTTCGGCTGGGAAATTCGCAAGGACTCGGGCATTGGCGTCAAGCCCATCTCCGAGACCGGCTCCAAGCGCCTGATCCGCGCCGCTCTCAACTACGCGGTGAGTCGTGGGCGCAAGAGCGTGACCATGGTGCACAAGGGGAACATCCAGAAGTACACCGAAGGCGCCTTCCGCAACTGGGGATACGAACTGGTGCGTGAAGAGTTTGCAGACACGGCCGTTGGCTGGGACGACTGTGGCGGCAAGCCGGGCGACAAGGTTCTGGTCAAGGACGCCATCGCCGACATCACACTTCAGCAGGTGCTCACCAGGCCCGAAGAGTTCGACGTTATCGCCACCATGAACCTGAACGGCGACTACCTCTCCGACGCCCTCGCCGCCCAGGTGGGTGGAATCGGTATCGCCCCCGGAGGCAACATCAACTACGTCACCGGGCATGGCATCTTCGAGGCGACCCATGGCACCGCGCCCAAGTACGCGGGGCAGGACAAGGTCAACCCCGGCTCCGTGCTGCTCTCGGGCGTGATGATGTTCGAGCACCTCGGCTGGAACGACGCGGCCGCCAACATCGTCAGCGCGCTCGAGCGCACCATCGCCGACAAGGTGGTGACCTACGACTTCGCGCGCCTCATGGAGGGCGCAACCGAAGTGAAGTGCTCGGAGTTCGCTTCCGCCATCGTCGACCGGCTCTAGAAGCCGAAATTCTTAGAGCGCCGGGGCTCCAACAGAAGTCCTGGCGCCCAGAGTCAAGGAGAAGAGATGAGCAAGACCCCCATTTCAGTGGCTGTTACCGGCGCCGCCGGCCAGATCAGCTATTCGCTCCTGTTCCGCATCGCCTCCGGTGCGATGTTCGGTCCCGACACCCCGGTTGCGCTGCGGCTGATCGAGGTCGAGCCGGCCATGCGCGCGCTCGAGGGCGTTGCCATGGAGCTCGACGACTGTGCTTTCCCGCTGCTCTCCGGCATGGAGCTGACTGCCGACCTGGACACAGGCTTCAACGGCGTGAACTGGGCGATTCTGGTGGGTGCCATGCCGCGCAAGGCGGGCATGGAGCGCCGCGACCTGCTCGGCGTCAACGGAGGGATCTTCGGTCCCCAGGGCCGGGCGATTGCCAAAGTTGCCGCGAGCGACGTACGCGTCTTCGTGGTCGGTAACCCCTGCAACACCAACGCCATGATCGCCCGGGAGGCGGCCAAGGACGTGCCGGCCGATCGCTTCTTTGCCATGACCCGCTTGGACCAGAACCGTGCGGTCAGCCAGCTTGCCCACAAGGCGGGCGTGGAGGTGTCCGAGGTCAAGAACGTGGCCATTTGGGGTAATCACTCGGCCACTCAGTTCCCCGACTTTGCCAACGCCACTATCGGCGGCAAGCCGGCGACCGAAGTGATCACCGATCACGAATGGCTGAAGGGTGACTTCATCACCACAGTGCAGAAGCGCGGTGCCGCGATCATCGAGGCGCGTGGCGCCTCTTCCGCAGCGTCGGCCGCCAACGCGGTGGTCGACTCGGTTCGCAGCATCATCACCCCGACCCCGGCTGACACCTGCGCCTCGCTCTCGGTCATCAGCCGCGGCGAGTACGGCATACCCGAGGGCCTGCAGTTCGGCTTCCCCGTCGCGTCGGATGGCGAGAGTTGGAAGGTGATCGAGGGCTTCAAGCTCGACGATTTCGCCCGCTCCAAGATCGCCATCACCACCGACGAGCTGGTGGCCGAGCGCAGCGACGTGGCGGACCTGTTGAAGGGCTGACAAGGCCGAAGGCGGCCCGCTTGTTCGGAGCCGCCCAGTTGCCAGGCCTGCGATGACTGATGGTCGCGGCGGGGACAGGGTCCCCGCCGCTTCTTCGTCTCGTCCGGGTAGGACCACCGCACCAACGCCGCGAGCGCGGCAAGACCGATTCGGCAACGCTGGGGTGGCGCTCGCCTTCCGGGCGGTGGCGCCTGGCCCCCCGAGGCGTCCAGCGGTCGCGTTAGCCTGAGAAATGTGACTGGGGAGATGGACGCGGTAATGCCGACGGAGATGGCCGGCGGGCTTTCGGAGCTGCGGGAGAAGGCGCTCATCCTCGATGCGAAGGATCCGCTGGCGGCCTTCAAACAGCGGTTCTTTGTTGGCGAGCCGGAGCTGCTGTATGCGGACGGGAACTCTTTGGGGAGAATGCCCGCCTCCACCGATTTGCTAATCGAGCGAGTGGCACGGCAGCAGTGGGGAACCGGGCTAATCCGCTCCTCGTCGGAATGGGTGGATCTCCCCTTCCGGGCCGGCGACCTGCTCGCCGACGGGGTGTTGGGGGCTCGGCCAGGTGAGGTCCTGGTCACCGACTCGACCACCGTCAATCTCTACAAGCTCGCTCGCGCCGCCGCCACTCTTACGCCCGGCCGGAGCCGCGTGCTCATAGAGGCTGACAACTTTCCCACCGACCATTACGTGCTCTCCGGCCTGGCGCGCGAGCTGGGGCTGGAGCTGGTCGAAATGCCCGTGGACATCGACCAGGGGCTTGCACTGGAGACCTTGGCGGACTACTTCGATGGCGACGTCGCCTTCGCTTGCATCTCCGCGGTCTCCTACCGCTCGGGCGCGCGGGTAAACCTGGCGGAGGCGAACGCCATGGCGGCCTCGGCGGGTTCGCGTATCATCTGGGACCTCTCCCACGCCGGGGGATCGGTCAGGGTTGATCTTTCCGGCTCCGGCTGCGAGCTAGCGGTCGGGTGCACCTACAAGTACTTGAACGCGGGCCCGGGTGCACCCGCCTACCTGTACGTCCGCTCCGACCTCATCCCTGCCATGGAAAGCCCGGTGCGTGGGTGGTTCTCCCAGGTGGACCAGTTCGAGATGGAGAGCGCCTACAGCCCGCGTACCGGAATCGGACGTTTCGCGGCCGGTACTCCGAACATCATCGGAACCGCCCTGGTCGCCCAAGGCGCTGAACTGATCGGAGAAGCGGGCATAGAGCGCCTGGAGGCAAAGGGGGCCTCGCTCACCGGGCTGTTCATCGAGGCAGTGGATGCATTGCTGTCCCAGCGCGCGTTCAGGGTCTGCACTCCCAGAGATGGCTCGCGGCGAGGATCCCACGTCACGCTCAGCCATCCCGCCGCTCGGGCGGTGACGCGGACGCTGATAGATGAGGCGAAGGTGGTCCCCGACTTCCGTACTCCTGACCGCCTCCGCTTTGGCCTTGCCCCCCTCTACACCAGCCACGCCGACGTGGTGGAGATGGTGGCGCGTACGGCTCTGCTCGAAGCAGCCGGGCGCATCTAGCCAAACGCGTGCGAGGGAGTTCTCCGCACTCGTGATCTCCCCACAGCTTCGCTTGCCTCGCCCGCCCCTACAAGGAGCGAGATGCTTCCCCGGGTGAGCGCCGAAGTGACGTGATCCCGTGAAAGTTCGATCGTGAAAGCAGGATTGCGGGCGGCAGGCGTGCATATGGTGGCGTTAGGGGGGAGCCAGGGGGAAGCAATGACGGATCTGCGCCTGGAGAGGCTGAACCAAAACGTGCTCAGCATGCTTGAACTGGAGAACCTGATCGGAGGCAACCTGAACGGATTGGATCCTCGGGTCCTGGCCGCACTTCCGAACGGCTTTGCCGTCATGATCGACGCCCATCGCGAGGCGCTGCTTGGCTATCTCCGGTCGGCCGGAGTCGACCCCGGGGTCACCCGCCCGACGACATCCGCGGTCCGGGCGAGTCCGTTCCCCGGTGGGGTTGGTGCCGCCGGCGATCGCTCGGCAACCGCGGCGACCCTATTTGCCGAAGTCTCCTATGCCGCCGTTGGCTATGCCGCGTTGTTCGAACTGTCATTGAAGCTCTTCGATAAAGACCTTCGCGATATTGCACCTCGCCACCTACGGACATACAGGGACGCAGCCTCTTCACTCGCCGCCCATCTGGCTCGTATCATGGCCGACGAGTTGGCCGAGGACGATCTCGAATGCCAATGTATTTGTCCGATGTGCAGCTTGGGAGCGTGTGGTTGTGTCGAGGTGGGGCGCCAGGAAGCCGCCGGTATTGCACTGACCGAGGCGGACGCTCCGTCCGAAGGCGGATTCATCCTGGAGCCTCCCCGAAAAGGCAGTCAGCTCCGTGAGGCCGGAATAGTGGCGGGCGACGTGTTGTCCGCGATCGACGGCGAATCCGTGCGCACCATTCAGGACATCCAGGACGCTATCCGTAGACACCGCCTGGGAGAGCGAGTGCGACTGCTGATCACCCACGGAGACTCGGACCTTGAAGTCGAAGTGACGCATATCAGCGATTACTGAGTCAGGGTGCGAAGTGCCGGTACGGGGGTCTCATCCGCAAAGATCCGGGCGGCTCCTCGCTGCCGCGAGCTGAAGCGCGGACGACGACCTCAGGCGCTCCTGTACCCATTGAAAGCGGGGCCGGCGCTTGGGAACCGATTCCCCCACATAGAAGAACAGGTACCCCGCCCCGAGGGTGAGGTACCTGGAAACGGGGGATCAATCCCCCGGCGATGCTCGCCGTCTCTCTTTCTTTAGACCTCGGCGCCCAGGCCGCATGAATCCAAATACTTCAACTTTGCTTGTATGGCTTTTCGCCAATTCGCCAGGTCCGCCAGGAAGTGCTCCCTGTCGCCGTCCTCGTAGGCATGTTCAACTTCGTAAAACGCCGCGTCCTCGGCATCCAGCAGCTCGCGGTAGGTGGAGAGAACGCGATCGTCGATGACACCCCGAATGGACAAGGTGACCTCCTTGGCTAGAAGGATCATTGTGATTGCCAAATCATATACCCCCTTGCCGAGGGGAGCCATAATGTATGGCGTCGCGTCGAAATCGGCCTGGCCAGGGAAAGCGCGTTTTCTTAGCGCCCCTGGGCCGCTCGCTGGGTGAAGAAGACGATCACGGACCCGGCCGTCCCGGCGATCATCACCGCTATCAGAATCCACGCGAGTGTGGCGCGCAGGCGCACCTTCCGACGTCGCGGCGCCGTCACCGGGGAGCGGAAGCGCGCCGGCTGGAACAGCCTGCGCACGGCAAAACCGCTGTCTGAATCGATGTCCGCGCTCGAGGGCGCCACCTGCTCCCAATCCGGGCCGTCCGCCCAGAAGGGCACGGACCGTGTATGTTCGGTCCAGGAGGTGCCGTCAAAGTAACGGAGTTGTTCACCCTGGGGTGAGCGAGTCCTGTACCAGCCGGCACGTCCTCGTGGAGGCCGCCGGATTCCCTTGGAGCGCCTGGTCATCGGTCAGGCCTTCTCGCCTCGGAGTTCGTTCCCGATGGTTGCGAGCTTGGACACCTCTCCGCCCACCTTGATCAGGCCCTTGGTTATGGCATCGGGGACGGTAAGGGACCCGTCCAGGATCTCCGCCGCAGTGCTCGCCGAAGCATGGAGCGTGATCGTGGCGACGAACTCCTCATCGGCCGGGATCGCTTTGGCCACGCCTTCGGGGAAAATGCCGACACGTGCCGCTCCGTCCGCGGCCCGGATTTCCAGGCAGATCGATTCTCCGGGCCGGCGCAGATGCCGGACTGACGAAACGCGCTCGGCTATGCGCGCGGCCAACTCGGCCGCGGTCGGGCTAGACGCGGTCATAGAGGATCGCTCGCTTCACCTCTTCGATGGACTTGGTGACGGATATGCCTCTTGGGCATGCCTCGGTGCAGTTGAAGGCGGTGCGGCAGCGCCAGACTCCCGACTTCTGGTTCAGGATGTCGAGCCGCTCGGCGGTCGCCTGGTCGCGGGAGTCGAAGATGAAGCGGTGGGCGTTCACGATCGCGGCCGGGCCGACGTAGCTGTCGTTCGCCCAGTAGACAGGGCAGGAGGTCGTGCAGCAGGCGCAGAGGATGCACTTGGTGGTGTCGTCGAAGCGCTCCCGGTCCTCGGGCGACTGCAGCCTCTCCTTGTAGCCCGGGTCGTCGTGTGCGATCAGGTAGGGAAGTACCGACCGATACTGGGCGAAGAAGGGCTCCATGTCCACCACCAGGTCCTTGATGACCGGCAGGCCGCGGATGGGCTCGATGGTGAGATGCGTCCCGACATTGCGGATGAGGTTCACGCAGGCAAGCATGTTCTGGCCGTTGATGACCACCGCGTCGGATCCGCACACCCCGTGCGCACAGGAGCGGCGAAAGCTGAGGGTGCCGTCGAGGGTCCACTTCACCTGGTGCAGCGCGTCGAGGACGCGGTCGCCAGGTGACATATCCACCTCGTATTCCTCCCAGTGGGGGCGGGTGTCGACCTCGGGGTTGTATCGCTTGATCTTGAGATGGACTGTCACCTTCGGCTCGTGGGCCATCGTCGGCGACTGGGGCTGGGCGGTCATCGTCATATCAGTACTTTCGCTCCATGGGCTGGTACCGCCCGCCGACCACCGGCTTGTACTCGAGGCGGACGTTGCCGTCGTCGCCGCGGTGGGCCAGGCTGTGCTTCATCCAGTTCACGTCATCCCGGGTGGGGAAATCGTCGCGCCAGTGGGCACCGCGCGACTCCTGGCGCGCCTCGGCGGCGACCACGAGCCCCTTGGCCAGGTCCAGAAGATGGGAGAGCTCCATCGCCTCCACGAGGTCGTAATTGAAGACCTCACCCTTGTCGTCGATGGAGATGGAGTGGTAGCGCTCGGTCAGCTCCTCGATCTTGGCATGCGCGTCACGCAAGCTGTCCGCCGTGCGGACCACCGAGGCGTTCTCGGTCATGGTCTGCTGCAGCTCGTTGCGGATGGCCGCGACCTTCTCGCCGCCGCTGGCCGCCTTGAAGCGCTCGATGCGCTCCCGCACCTCGCCCTCGGCGCCGCGGGCGATGTCGGGGTGGTCGACGCTGTTGACGTATTCCGCCATGGCGCGGCCGCCTCGGCGGCCGAAGACGACGATGTCAAGAAGGGAGTTGGTGCCGAGCCGGTTGGCTCCGTGCACCGAGACACATGCGCATTCGCCTGCGGCGTAAAGGCCCGGCAGCACTGTCCCCTTGTCGTCGACGATCACTTCGCCCTCCACGTTGGTGGGGATTCCGCCCATGGCGTAGTGGGCGGTGGGCTGGATCGGAATCGGCTGGGTCTTGGGCTCGATGCCGAGGTAGGTGCGGGCGAAGTCGGTGATGTCGGGAAGCTTGGCGTCGATCTGCTCGGGAGGCAGGTGAGTCAGATCGAGATAGACGAAGTCTTTGTCGGGCCCGGCGCCGCGTCCCTCGCGGATCTCGGCGTGGATGGCCCGGGAGACCATGTCACGGGGGGCCAGGTCCTTCACGGTGGGGGCGACCCTTTCCATGAAACGTTCACCCAGCCCATTGCGGAGGATGCCGCCTTCACCGCGGGCGGCTTCCGAGAGCAGGATCCCAAAGCCGTAGATGCCGGTCGGGTGGAACTGGTAGAACTCAAGGTCCTGCATCGGTATGCCGCGCCGGTATAGAACTCCCTGCCCGTCGCCGGTGAGGGTGTGGGCGTTGGAGGAGATCCGGAATACCTTGCCATAACCGCCTGTGGCGAAGAGGACGCCCTTGGAGACGAATACGTGGAGGTCCCCGGTTGCAAGCTCGTAGGCGACCACGCCGGCGGCGCGCCGTTCGCCGCCGCTCTCATCGAAGAGGACGTCGAACACCTGGAACTCGTTGAAGAAGTTGACTTCGCGGGCCACGCACTGCTGATAAAGCGTTTGCAGGATCATGTGACCGGTGCGGTCCGCGGCGTAGCAGGACCGGCGCACGGGAGCCTCGCCGTGGTTACGCGTGTGGCCGCCGAAGCGCCTCTGGTCGATGCGGCCCTCAGGGGTGCGGGAGAAGGGCATTCCGAAGTGTTCGAGGTCGATGACCGCGTCGATCGCCTCTCGGCACATGATGTCGATCGCGGGCTGATCACCGAGGTAGTCGCTGCCCTTGACGGTGTCGAAGGCGTGCCACTCCCAGTAGTCCTCTTCCACGTTGGCCAGGGCTGCGCACATGCCTCCCTGCGCGGCGCCCGTATGCGAGCGCGTCGGATAGAGCTTGGTGATGACCGCCGTGCGGACTTTGCCGGCGACCTCTATGGCGGCGCGCAGGCCAGCCCCGCCGGCGCCGACGATGACGGCGTCGTAGCTGTGGTAGTGCACTTTCACGCTCTCTAGCTTTGCATGAAACCGGCCAATTGTGAAATTTTTGCGCAATTGGGCGGTGGCTATCGCCCCGGCGGTCCAGGCCACGCGCCGCCATCGCAAGTTGCACCGCGAAAGCCGTAACCTAGAGTTATGGAACCCAACCCCAAGACCTTAGGAGAGCTGCGCGAATCGGGCTGGAAGTCCGTCCCGGTCAGGGTCGAGGTCCGCCGCAACGCGATCGAGCGCATCCGCCGCGGAGAGCCCCTGATAGAGGGGATCCACGGCTACGAGGACACTGTTCTTCCGCAGCTGGAAGCGGCCCTACTCGCCGGCCACGACCTCATTCTGCTGGGGGAGCGGGGGCAGGCCAAGTCACGGATCATCCGGGGGCTGGTCTCACTCCTCGACGAGTACATGCCAGTCATCGCCGGCTCCGAGATAAACGACGACCCTTACCATCCGGTCTCCGCCTATGCCAAGGCCCTGGTTGCCGAGGCGGGCGAAGAGACTCCGATCGCCTGGGTGCACCGGAGCCAGCGCTATGCAGAGAAGCTCGCCACCCCCGACACCTCGATGGCCGACCTGATAGGCGACGTGGACCCGATCAAGGTGGCGGAGGGCCGTTACCTCGCCGATGAACTGACCATGCACTTCGGGCTGGTGCCGCGTGCCAACAGGGGGGTCTTCGCCATCAACGAGCTCCCCGATCTCGCCGAGCGCATTCAGGTCGGCCTCCTCTCCATCCTCGAGGAGAGGGACGTGCAGATTCGCGGGTACAGGATCTCGCTACCGCTGGACCTGATGCTGGTTGCCTCCGCCAATCCGGAGGACTACACCAACCGCGGGCGCATGATCACCCCGCTCAAGGATCGCTTCGGCTCCCAGATCAGGACCCACTATCCGCTGGAGCGCGAGATCGAGCTCGAGATCGTCGACCAGGAGGCGGACAAGGCGTCCGAGAACGAGGAAGGGGTGCTTTTCCCGGGGTACCTCCGTTCCGTGCTGGCCGAGATCTCGGCGCAGGCCCGCATCTCGCCCTCCATCAATCAGCGCTCCGGGGTTTCGGTAAGGGCGACCGTCGCCAACTACGAGGCGATGGAGGCGGCGGCGCTGCGCCGCTCGCTTCTCGACGGGGGAGTGCGCCCGGTTGTGCGGATCTCGGACACCTGGGTGCTCGCCGCGTCGATGGCCGGCAAGATCGAGCTCGACTCCGTGGAGGAGGCGGACGAGGGCGCGGTGATCGAGAAGCTGGTGGCCAAAGCGACGCTCGACATCTTCCGCTCTCTGGTCAGCCTGGAGGAGCTGCGAGGCCTGGTGGCGTATTTCGACGAGGGGGCCGAAGTGGCAATCGGCGCTGACGCCTCCGACGCTCAGCTCGCCAAGCTTCTGCGGGAGGCTCCCGGGCTTTTGCAGGTGGTCGAGAGGCTCGAGCCTCTGCAGGAGGAGGTGGTCCAGGTGGCCGCGGTGGAGTTCCTGCTGGAGGGGCTGCACCTCTCCAAGCGCCTCAACAAATACGTCGACGACGACACGGCGATCTTCGCCAAGAGGATCCGGTGACCAGGCGGCGCCGAGGCTCCTACGGCGCCCGCTACGGGCGCTGGGACGGGAGCCAGGAGTTCGATCTCGACGCCGACGAGGTCTTCTCCTCCATCGCCGAATCGCTTCTCTACCACGGCGATCCGTCCGCGGCCCTGCGGGAGTTCATGGCCAGGGGCCTCAGTCGTGAGGACGGCAGTGACATCCTCGGCTTGCGTGAGATTCTCGAGCGCATCCGCCAAAGGCGCCGCGAGATCCTTGACCGCTTCGACCCCAGCGGGCAGGCGCGCGAGATCGACGAGGAGCTGCGGCGAATAGTGGACACCGAGCGGGAGGCGCTTTCCAACTTCCTGGATACGGCGAACTCGTCCGGCGACTCCGAGCGCATCAGGGCCGCCGAGGACCTCTTTCTCTCCAACCAGCTCGATCTGGACTCCCTTCCTTCGTCCATACCGGGAAGGATGAGCGCGCTAGGTGACTACCCGTTCGTGTCACCGGAGGCCAAGCAGGCCTACGACCAGCTGGCGGAGTCGCTAAGGAGCCAGTTCAGCGAGAACTTCTTCAATCAGGCCCGTGATGCGCTCAGCTCCATGGGGCCTGAGGAGCTGCGCCGGCAGCGCGAAATGCTGGCCGATCTCAACGCGCTGATAGACGCCCACCAGCGAGGTGAGGACACCAAGGAGCAGTTCCGGCAGTTCATGGAGAAGCACCCGGGCTATTTCCCGTCGGACATCTCATCCACGGAAGAGCTGCTGCAATACCTGGCGGAGCGGATGGCCGCAGCTTCCCTGGCCTTCGGAGCTCTCTCGGAGGAGCAGCAGGCGGAGCTGGCCCAACTCGCCTCGTCGGTCTTTTCCGATCTCGACCTCTCATGGCAGATGTCCAGGTTGATGAATTCGCTTTCGGGGCTGGTGGATCCGCGCTCGCTCGCTCGCATGGGCTTCCGCGGCAACGAGCCGATGAGCACACAGGACGCGGCGGATGCGCTGGCTGGCCTGGGCGAACTCGACTCCACCGAGAGTTTCCTGCGCTCGGTTACGGACCCGTCGGATCTGGGACGCCTCGATCTTGAGCACTTGTCGGAGCTTCTGGGCCGGCAGGAGGCGAAATCGCTCCAGCGGCTGGCCGAGGTGGCGCGCGAACTCGAGGAGGCGGGCCTCATCTCAAGGGAGGGGGACCGCCTTACGCTTTCGGCCAAGGGCTTGCGCCGGATCGGCGAGACTATGCTGGCCGAAGTCTTCACCAAGCTGGATGCCGGACGCTTCGGAGCGCATGCGAGGATGCGCAGTGGCGCAGGGGTGGACAAGGATTTCGAGACCCGCCCCTACGAGTTCGGCGATCCTCTCGATCTCGCCCTACCCGAGACCCTGCGCAACACTATTGTCCGCCAGCGTGGCGGAGTGCCCCTCAAGGTGGCGGTAGAGGATTTCGAGATAGAGACCCGGGAGGCACTGGTGGCTGCATCCACCGTGCTCTGCCTGGACCTGTCGCTCTCGATGCCGCTCCGGGACAACTTCATGGCGGCCAAGAAGGTCGCCGTTGCCTTGCAAGGCCTGATTTCGACCCGTTATCCGAGGGACTTTCTGGCCGTGGTGGGCTTCTCCGAGGTCGCCCACCAGATCCGCGCTGCCGAGCTGCCTTCCGTCTCCTGGGATTACGCCTATGGGACCAACATGGAGGACGCGCTGAGGCTCTCCCGCAAGCTCTTGGCGGGGAGGCCCGGAAAGCGGCAGGTGCTCATGATCACCGACGGCGAGCCGACCGCGCACATATTGGAGAACGGCGAGCCGTTCTTCAGCTATCCGCCGGTTCCAGAGACGATCGCGGCCACTCTATCGGAGGTGCGGCGCTGCACCCGTGAGGGCATAACTGTCAACTCCTTTGTCCTGGATGCAAATGAGTACTTGCGTGATTTCATGTCCAGAGTCGCACGTATAAACCGTGGCCGCGTCTTCTACACCGACCCCGATGATTTAGGTGCATATGTGCTGGTGGACTTCATGGACACCCACCTTTGACTTGCACTGGGATATCACGGTGGGGGGTCGGATTTATTTAGTTTGGATTTGAACGACTCCGCGATGTTGTGGCTAAGATCAACGGCAGTACGCGCTCGGGGTGTGAAAATGCGTGTGCTCGCGGTTTGGCAGACGACCTTTTTTTGGGGGAAGGAGACCTGCTGTGTCGATGGTCGGGCAAAGCCTCTTCTCCGGCCTTGGAGGCTGGTACGAGAAGGCGCGATGCAAGGGTTGGGATCCGGAAATCTTCTATCCGGACCGCGGAGTTCCCTCCGCGTCAGCCAAGGCGGTCTGTCGCGAGTGCCCCGTACAGAGGGACTGCCTGGAGTACGCGCTGAGCCGCGACGAGCGATTTGGCATCTGGGGCGGCCTTTCCGAGCGTGAAAGGCGCAAGATGTTCCGGGACCGGCAGATCTCCCTGCGCCCTTCGCTTCAGTAGCCGGCGGCTTATGCCGACTCGGCCCAGGGTTTCGAAGCGATGCGGGCCTCGATTGTGTTCGTCTCCGAGAGCCCCAGCTCCTCCCACCGCTCCGGCTTTATCCGCCTCATGACCTCCTCGGGCACCAGTCCGACCAACTCCGCCTTGCGCACCGCGAACCTCGCGGCGGCGAAGTCGTAGACATCCGCCGGGGTGGCCTCGAGTGGCGCAACCAGATTCATGGAAAGCTGGACGTCCGAACCCGCCTGCATAGCGAGCGCGCGCACCCTGGGTGAGCGGATCTCCGATGCAAGTGCACGAACCTCGTGGATATCAGCTTCCATGACCAGGTTGTAGGCGACCAGCAGGCCGCGCGCCCCGACGGCGCAAGCTCCCGCGCTCGCATGTGGCAACGAAGCCCCAAAATCGGGGCCGAACAGTGCGAAGGCGCCGTGCCGGAGTTCGGGCAGCGTACGTTCGGTCCCGTAGAGAAACGCCGGCACACCGAGCCGCGTCCAGATCCAGCGCGCGAATTCATTTCGAGCGGCAACGGCTTCGTCCATCGTTGCGCCGCCGAGCGGGCAGAAAGGCACGACGTCCAGAACTCCGATGCGAGGGTGGACACCAGCATGTTCGCGGATATCGAGATTTTCGACGACCGCCGTCGCCAGCGATCTCAGGTCATCCGAAAGATGAGGGCCGAAAAGAGTGAAGACGCTCCGGTTGTGATGGGGGTCGGAGTGCAGGTCCAGAAGTGACGAGGAGCAGGTGCCCGCGAAGTCGTCGAGTCGTTCGGCATCCTTGCCCTCCGAAACATTGACCACGCATTCCAGACCGCGCATTGAATCCTCTGGAGATCGGCTCCCGGCAACTTGATGCCGGGTGGAAGGCTACCTCGCCTGGTACCTGGTCTCCAAGCGCCGACGGCGGGCAATGCGGCGCCTCTCGCGCTCCGACTCACCGCCCCACACGCCATGGTCGATGTGGTTGTCGATCGCGTAGTCCAGGCATTCCATGCGTACCGGACAGCTCACGCAAATCTTTCGTGCCACCTCAACGCCTGCCCCATCGCTGGGGAAAAAGACGTTAGCGGGAAGGTCCCGGCAATTGCCGAGCTGCATCCACGAGGTATCTCTCAACGGCCCACACCAACCTTCGCAAGATATGTGGCCGTCCGGAACCCGCCGGGGTGCCACAGGTCACATATTAGACCGTACATTTCACCGGTCGGATCCTTGCACCTACATCAGTTAACGTCAGCCCCCCCGGGGTGATATTCCTCGGCGCCCGACAAAGGGCGCAGCCATGAGGAATAGATTGGATGGGTAACTAGATGAGGCGGGTGCGAAGTGACCTTTACGGAAGTTGACGAATCTCCCCTGGCAAGTGCCAGGATCGTCTACCTGGGCCCCGTTGCGCCGCACTGGGAGGTATACCACACGGGCGGCGAGCGCAAGGTGGTTGATGCGTTTCGTCAGCGCGTACTTGCCAGGCTCATGCTCCTGCCCCCGCACGACCCGCAGTTCAAGCGGAATCGGGACCGCATCATGAAAGACGCGGAGATCGAGCGCGTGACGGTTGTCTGGGACCTGGGTACCGGCGACGATTAGCGCCGCTGGCCGCGCTTCTTCCGCAACCACCGGCGCTTAGGTTCGGCGGTAACCACTGTCGCGGAGGGAGGAGCCGCAACCTCTGGCTTCGCTTCGGGCCGATGTGTCTGCTCGTGAGTGGCCTGCCACTGTACGGTATAGCTTTCCAGCTTGCGTGCGTCGATCTCCATCGTGTTTGAGAAGGCCTCGTTCTTGGCAGTCATTTCGGTGAAGAACGTGCTTCGAGCTGCCTCGTCGTTCTCCTCGGGCTGCGCGCTGCGATAGTCGACGGCGAGAGATGTGCTGGTCAAGAGCGGTTCGTGGGAACTCTCGCGTGCCTGGCCGATGGGAATTGTTAGAGGAGCGGCGGCAGCGGGCACAACCGGTTCGCTGTTTGCCCGGTCAGCCGGCTCGCTCGCCGAAGGCGCTGCAGCCGCCGGGACTTTATCCGGCCCCGGTTCTTCACCCAGCGCGGACTCGCTTCTGTCGACTATCTCGAAAAGTTCATCGCGAACGGCATCGGTGTCCGAAGCGAGCAGGGCGGTCCTGCGTAGCACCTGGAACGCTCTTTCAAGCCGAGATCGTCTCGGGGAGGCTTCGACCTCCGGCAT
>JAJZNF010000006.1 GCA_021847985.1 Actinomycetes bacterium
CGGCCGACCCGCGCCCTTGGACCCCGACCGCCCCTCTCACCGCAACGCACGAGCTCCATCCGATCTGTGCCCCGTCGCCCATGCCGGTCGACGCAAGCGGTCGACAGGAGGCGCAACCACGGAGGTGGCACCCGGGCACCGTGCTCAACCCGGAGACTGGACAGGCGAAGCGACCCGACTCCAACCGGGATCACCGCGACCGCCGATGAATCCAAGCGCTTAGCGACTCATCGCTGCGCCAGCGAGCTCTCACCGATTCTCAACCCGAGCCACCCATATAACGCCGGCTCAGGAAGCTAGCCGTACTAACGGTCCCGATGCCGAAGGGGCGCCTAGAATGTTCGTCTGGACTGCCCCCAAGGTCACCGGTACCCCTGTCCCCGTACGCCGGCTCGGAGACCGCGCTCGAATCGCCAGATGCCAGCATTTCCGAATCGGCCCATAGCCTGGTTGGGTGCATGCCTTCCGCTTCGGCTTCCAGATCGGGGAGTGCTCGGCGGCCGAGCTCCGGGCTCAGGCCCGGGCGGCTGAGGAGGCCGGCTTCGATGTCCTCCACACCTGGGACCATGTCATAGACGGCTGGTCGCCGCTGGCGCCGCTGGTGGCCATGGCGGAGGCCACCACCCGGATCCGAGTGTGTCCCTTAGTGCTGAACAACGACTTCCACCACCCAGCGCACCTAGCCCAGGAGCTTGCCAGTATCGACCACCTCACGGGAGGCCGCCTCGAGGTCGGTATCGGGGCCGGCCATGCCTTCACCGAGTACGCGTCCATCGGCGAGCCCTTCGACCCCCCAGGGATCCGCAAGAGCCGATTGGCCGAGGCCGTCGAGATTCTCCGCCAGCTCCTTGACGGTCAGGAGGTCACCTTCCACGGCGTCCATTACCAACTGGAAGGCGCCCGGACTCTGCGCAGCCTCCAGGACCACATGCCCGTCCTGGTGGGCGTGAACGGCAAGGCCGCACTGGCTCACGCCGCGCGCCACGCCGACATCATCGGTTTGACCATGTTGGGCCGCACCCTCGAAGACGGCCAGCGCCACGACGTCCGCTGGGAACCGGAACGCCTCGATGGCACGGTCGACTACATCCGTGACCAGGCCGGCGGCCGCTGGAACGATCTGGAACTGAATGTCCTCGTCCAGGCGGTGGTGGTCACGAAGGACCGAGCGAAGGCAGCCAACCAGCTGGCCGAGCGCCTCGGACTTAGCGTCGAGGACGCCTTGGCCACCCCATTCCTGGCCCTGGGCACCCACCAGGAGATCGCCGAGCACCTCCTGGCCTGCCGAGAGCGCTGGGGAATCTCATACTTCAGCGTGAGGGACCTACGTGGGTTCACACCCGTCATCGAGCGGCTGCGGGCTTTGGTAACACACGACAAGGGTGACCCCTAAAGTTCCCCTCCTCCAGACGCCGCTCATGTCTCCTATCGCCGGGTCGAGGGCGTCATGACGGCCATCGCCGAGCTCAGCGCAGGGCGCGAATGGATCCCGAGCACCTTTGCCTGGGCGGCTACCCGGATAGCCCGGCGCAGATCGCTCCGGCTCCGACCGGACGTTCGGGTCGGTACCCGGTCCTGGCTCAGCCGCAAGGCTCCCGCGGCCCGGAGGCGTCGGGCGTGTCGAGCTAAGGCTGTTCGAACCGGTCCAGAACGATGAGACGTTCGTAGGCGATCACGAAGTAGCGGCACACCAGGCGGGTACGGCGGACCACGGCAAGGTACTTGTCTTCGTCATCTGAGACGTTGACTCGTTCCGCTTCGGCCGGAGGGCCATCTCGTCGCAGTGAGTCGATCCAATCGCTGACCATGGCCATACTGAACGAGGCGGGGTCGGAACTCAGAAACTTCCGGACAGCGTGCTGAAAGAGAACCGTCCAAGGCTCCGGGTCGCTCAGTAGCCGTACTCCTTCAGGAGCTCCCGGAGGTCGGGCTGCTCAGCCACCTGGTCCCAGATCGACCCATCGGCAACCGCCCGCTTGGTCTCCTCGACGAATTCCAGTAACGGTGGGTCCTGCGCCGCGCGGGCGGCCATCTCGGCGAGATCAGGCTCGGGAAGCTCGGGGTCCGAGCTGTGCGGGATGGCCACACGGCCATGTTACGACGAGGGCCGTGCACGCCGGTCGACGGGCCCGGCGTGCGCGATCCGTGCGCGAACGAATCAGAATTGGCCGGAACTCTCCGTCAGCCGCCGAACGCGAAAGTCCTGGTAGAAAGCCAATTCCGGGGATCCGCCCAGGTAGCGAAATCGGCCCTGGGGTGACTTCCCAAGCTGAGAACGCGGGTTCGATTCCCGTCGCTCGCTCCGCTCCGCTCGAGCCTGTCAGCGATGTGCGAACCATTGGAGGTTCTTGGCGCTGATGACGCGGACGTCCAGGCTGTTGAAGTCGGTAAAGAGCACTGGGCTTCCTTCCCTCTTAGGCGAAGTACGGTGATGAGACCGGTCCCCTTGCTGTACCCGGTCGGCTCGGTAACGAACGCCCAAGTGGCGTCGACCACGACGGCGTAAGGAGATGACACGAGCCCATGCACGACAGAGATCGGCTGGGTAGAGCGATAGGGCCGGCTGAGGCTGTCTTGCTGCTGCAGCTCTCCAGCGGCAGCGGCTCCGGCGTGCTACGGCCAGCGGCACCGCTGGTCGGTCCGATAACGCTGGCCAAGAGCAGTATTGGGACCGGCAACGTCAGCCGTGCCCATGGGAGTTTCACGATTATCCAACATGTCACGCTGTTGCTGAGACCTGAGGGCAAGGCGGGCCATCTTCTAGCTTCGGTAGCGAGCCTCCATGCACCGCTCAGCAACGCCAGTTCAACCAGGCTCGGGCGGCGCTGTCTCGCGGACGGTGCCGTGACCTGCAAAAGGGTGCACTTACCAGGGATGTAATGGAACCTCTAATTCTAATTGCAAGCCGCCCCGCTTGTAACGAGCCCCGGTCGTGGTCGGCCTTTGCCCTGGCCAGAGAGTTGTGTTCACTCCTCTCCAAACGTTTCAGCTGGTCATGGGGGGTATGCAGTGGCGGGACCTCGGCACGCCGATTCGGGCGTGCCACAAGTGCCCCACTCCGGGAAGCTTTGCCGTCGCCTCCAACATTTCCCCGGCGCCAGGGGTCAGGTTGAGCGATGCCGCGGCTGGTGCTGAGGTACCGGGCCCGCGTCGAGGACCCCGGCGGGGCTTGAGGACACCTGCGGGGCTTGCGGACACCTGCGGGGCTTGCGGCCCGCATGCTCGGCGAAGAGTGGCCCTACTGTGACGGCCTTCCCATGGGGGACTGGGCCCGCGTCGAGCCGATGGACGTCCTTTGCGCTCCCTCCTCGGACCACCTGCTCCAAGCCAACGACCCCACCTCCTGCGGGCCGCACCTCGGCCCCACACCTGCCGGCGTGCCGGCGGTCAGCAACCCGGATGGCTCGTCGCCGGCCGCGTCGGTGGGACTGACGAGCTGAGCAGCTAGGGGGTGCGGGCGAGGCGGGACGCCTCAGGCCTTGTCGACGAAGCTGAACAGCCGCTTGCCTGGGACCAGTTGGGTAGGTTCACTGGTCAGCCGGTGAGCGCCAACGGACATGAAGCTGTCGTGGCTGATGTCGAAGGCCTCCTCTCGAAAGCCGGCCTCCGTGAACCAGGACCGGATGGTGGTGGTCAGGTCAGGCGGGCCCCGGTGCCTTGTCCACAGCACCAGTGCATCGGGCGCGCACAGGCTGGGCAGGGCCGTCACCGTGGCCCTGATGTCGCTGGCGGTGATGTTGCCGAAGATGCCGCACGCCAGCACGATCCGGGCAGGGACCGCCCCCACGCAGGCGTCGGTGGTCCCAGCGTCGGCATGGAGCACCTCGAAGTTGTCCAGCCCGGCCGCCCGCCCTGCTCGCCGCGCTATAGCGACGTTGCGCTCGTCCAACTCGACCAACCGGGCGCGCACGTCGCCTCGGCGCCGATGTCCAGCCACGACGCCGATCACGTCCCGGCCCTGCCCGGCACACAGGCTGATCAGGCGTATGTTCCCGGCGGGGGCATGATCGAGCTCAGCGCGCAGAT
>JAJZNF010000037.1 GCA_021847985.1 Actinomycetes bacterium
TCCCTCATCGTCGGGTACGACCCCGAGGTCCACGACGTCGACGGCGGCCGACGAGAGTATGGCTCGGAGCGAATGCCGGTTCGAGTCCCGAATCTCACCGGGCTTGAGAGCGCGGGCCTCGTCCACGAGCTCGCTGCCGGTCGAGATTACTCCTACCCGTGCGCGCCTGTGAACCGGCACGCGGACGAAACCGGCGGATGCCAGCACGCCGAGGTGCGCGGCACCGAGGACCGTGTGCCCAGGGAATAGGAGTGATCCCGCCGCGATGTCCGAGCCGGCCACCCTGATGTTTTCCCCGTTGCGGACCGAGCGGAGGACCTTGACGCCGCCTTCGGCCTCCTCGGTGTCCTCCACCATTACCACCGCGTCCGCGCCTGAGGGGATTACGGCGCCGGTCATTATGCGCAGGGCGGCGCCAGGGGGAAGCTCTCGCGGCGGATCGCCCGCGGCCACCGTTCCTGCAACCGGGAGCACTACGGGTGTGTCGGTGCCGGCGGAGGCGACTTGCGCGAAGCGAACCGCGAAACCGTCCACGGCGGTGTTGTCGAAGGGCGGAATGCGCTCCTCGGAATGAACCGACTGGGAGGTTGCCAGGCCCAGGCACTCATCCAAAGGAACCGCCATCGCCCGCAGAGGGGCAATTCTTTCGAAGACGTGTGCCTGAGCTTCTCTAAGAGGGATCATGACTTTCGTTCCCAACCATTGCCCGGGCGGCTACTCCGCGACGCCATTGCGTTCGCAGATGGCGCGCAACTCGCCGTCCTGGGCCACCAGGTCCGCAATGAACTCCCTCAGCGGAGTCCCGAGGTCTTGCCTGCCCAGCGCTATCTCGACGGTAGCCCGCAGGTAGTCGAGCTTGTTGCCGATGTCGTAGCGGCGGTCGGCCGTGATTAGGCCGTATGCGGCCTGCCAGGACAGGAGCAGCTGGACGGCGTCCGTGAGCTGTATCTCGCCGTTTACTCCCGGTGGCGTCTTCTCGAGGGCCTCGAAGATCTCGGGAGTAAACAGGTAGCGGCCGGTCACCGCGAGGTTGGATGGTGCATCCTGGGGTTGCGGCTTCTCCACTATTGCGGAAATTCTGACCAGGTTATCCGTGACGGGCTCGGGCTTGACGCAACCGTACAAAGGGATCTGCGACTCCTCCACTTCCTGGAGCGCGATGACCGATCGACCGTGCCGGTAGAACTGGTCGAGCATATCGGGCAGCAGGGTCGAGCTGCCGTCGCTGATGTCGTCGGCGAGCAGGACCGCGAATGGGTCGCTGCCAACGTGGGCCCGTGCAGCCGCCACCGCATGTCCAAGTCCCCTGGGGTCGCCCTGGCGAACGTAATGTATTTGGGCCATGCTTCCGACGGCCTTCACCAGAGCCAGTTCCTCGTCCTTCTTAGCCTGTTCGAGGTAGTACTCCAGCTCGAAGGAGCGGTCGAAGTGGTCCTCGATGGACCTTTTGGATCGGCCGGTCACCACGAGGATATCGTCCAGGCCGGCAGCTAGGGCCTCTTCCACCACGTACTGGATTGCAGGCTTGTCGACGACCGGAAGCATCTCTTTTGGCTGGGCTTTGGTCGCGGGGAGAAAGCGTGTGCCGAGGCCGGCCGCGGGAATTACCGCCTTGCGAACTTTCTTCATGGAAACCCCCTACACAGCTGGATCCGGCCGTCGGAGCCGAGGGGTCCCGGGCCCATGACAACGCCTAAGGTCAACATAGCAAGGGCTCCCCGACGGCAGGTATTCGCGCCGCTCCGGCGACCCTGCCATATGCGCGAGCGAGTTCGCCTAGAATTAGCAGTCAGAAGTCGAGAGTGCCAAGAATTCGGGAGCCGAGGATGCCCAAGTACGAATACGTGTGCAAGTCGTGCCAGCACAACTTCGAGGTCGTCCAGTCATTTGCGGACGACCCGCTCACGGTATGCGACCAGTGCGGCGGAGAGCTGCGGAAGGTTTTCGGAAGCATCGGGATCACCTTCAAGGGGAGCGGTTTTTACCGCAACGACTCGCGATCCTCCTCATCCTCCACGCGCCCTGCGGCAAGCTCCGACCTCAAGCCGGCGGCTTCGGCCAGTGAGTCGTCCGGATCGGGTTCTCCCGCTGCAGCCTCTGCCTGAGCCGGCTATCCACCCAGGATGACGCGGGGTCCTCTGCCCCAGCTGACGTAGTGCCAACTCCAGTTGAGAAGGACCGATAGGCGGTTGCGGACGCCCAGCAGCGTCATGACGTGCAGCGCCAGCCATGCGAACCAGGCGGATGATCCGGTCAGCTTGATTCCCGCACCCAGTTCCGCCACCGCAGCCCTCCTGCCAATGGTGGCCATGGTGCCCTTGTCCTTGTAGCGGAAGGGTGTGGTCTCCTCTTCGGCTTCTATCGCCTTGATCATTTTTGCCGCGTGCTGGCCCGTCTGGATGGCGGGCTGCGCCAGCTGCGGGATCAGCTTGTCCCCCGCCCCCATGGTCCCGGCGACGTCGCCCGCGGCGAAGATATTGGCGAACCCCTTGACGCGCAGGTCGGGTCCGACCTCGATCCTCCCGCTGCGCAGGTGGGGCAGGCCCAGGGATCGAACCTCCTCCGAGACACCCACGCCGGCTCCCCAGACGATGAGGTTCGACTCGATGAATTCGCCGTCCCCTAGCTCCACTCCTGTCTCCGCGACCTTCTTGACGGCCGTGTTGAGGCGCACCTCCACGCCGCGAGACTTTAGCTCGCGCAAGGCGTAGCGGGATAGAGAAGGGGAGAAGGCTCCCAGAAGCCGGTCCTGGGCCTCGATGAGAACCACGCGCGCCGCGTCGGGATCCAGGTTGGGGTAGTCGGTGGTAATTGCGCGCGACTTAAGCTCGGCAAGTGCCCCGGCCATCTCCACACCCGTTGCGCCCCCGCCGACTACCACAGTCGTCAGGTTGTAGTCCTTCATGCCATGTGCGGCAACCCACTCGAACATCTCGAAGACCCGGTTTCGAACCTCGATGGCTTCGTCGAGCGTGTAGATGGCCCGGCAATTCTCCTTCGCCCCGGGAACCCCGAAGTAGTTGGTTGTTGCGCCCACGGCAAGGATCAGGTAGTCATAGGGCATCGAAATACCGTCGGCCAGTATCACTCGCTGGGCGTCGGTATCGATCTTCTCGAGGATTCCTTGGCGGAATTTCACATTCTGTCTGTGGCGCAACAGGGTTCGAACGGGAAACGCAACGTCCCCCGGGTTGAGGCCGGCCGTGGCGACCTGATAAAGGAGAGGCTGGAAGGTGGCAAAGTTGTGGCGGTCGATCACAGTGATCGAGTACCCCTTGCCTTGTAGCGCCTCCATCGCCGAGAGGCCGGCGAATCCTGCTCCGACGATCACTACACGCTTCATGGTTCCTCGCTAAATGCCACGACGGCGGACGGGCATCCCGCGCTACCCGGAATTGCGGGGTTGAAGTTGGGTGCGCGAGCTGGTTAAAGCGTAGTTGACCAGGACGGGCTAGTTACCGTTTCAGACCGGCGGAGGGACCGTCGGCGGGACGATGCGGGGGCGCCACCGCCGAGGAGGATCTGCGTGGGTGCTTCGCACCTCGCCCGAGTTCAGAGCCCGTATGAGAGCGTCCGGTCCATCGACGCGCAGGTCGGGAGCGACAATGTAGGTGGAGCCGATTGCACTTTCCACATGAGCGTCACTTCCCGCCCCAGCGGCAATGCCGTGCGCGGTGGCGATTTCCCGCGCGCCGGGAATGGAGCCGTCCGGAGCCACCTTGGAGTTGGCGACTTCGATGACGTCGACCAGGTCCCGGGAGCACAGCTCCCTCAGGCAATCCAGGGAGACGGATACGCGAAGCGCATCTCCCGGGTGCGGTACGTAGACCAGCCCTTGCTGAGCTCGAATCATGCCCGCCGCCTTCTCGGCGGTCAGTCCGGGCGGAATGCGCTCGGTGATGAAAAGGCCGATTAGTTCGCCTTCCGCCACCCGCATCTCCTGGCCGATTATGACGGCGTCACCCAGCAACGCTTGCATCTCGAGCGCGCCGTCGATCGTCAAGTGGTCGGTAACCGCGACATAGGCGAGCCCCGACCTGAGGAAGGCATCCGCGTAGTCCTCGAAGGTAGTGGTCGAGTCCCCCGAACGGTGGGTGTGCGTGTGCAGGTCTATACGCAACGCGGTCGACTCAGGTCCCGCTGACGTTCACATTGCCGATGGCCAAGGTCAGTCCTGCGGTTCCGCCTGGCCGGAAGGTGAGGTCATTTCCAACCGACCTGACGTCCAAAAGCATCTTCTGCAGGTTGGAGGAGATTGTGAACTCCTTGACCGGCTCGGCCAGCTCGCCGTTGCGGACCCGGATGCCTTCGGCCCCCACGGAGAAGTCGCCGCTTATGGGATTCACCCCGGAGTGGATTCCCGAGATCGACTGTATGAGATAGCAGTCGCCGGCCTCCGCGAGGATTTGCTCGGGGGAGCTGTTCCCAGGCATGGCCATCGTGGCGCGTGGTCCGGGCGTGGTAGAGCCGGCGATACCTCCGCGGATGGCCGAACCGGTGGAGGCGGTGCCATCCTTGCGCGCGGTATAGGAGTCGTAAAGATAGCCCTTCAATTTCCCCGCCTCGAAGAGGACGTTGCGCCGGGAGGCGATGCCCTCGTCGTCGTATGGCGAGGCGGAAAAGAAGCGTGGATCGCCCGGGTCGTCAATCAGCGTCACCAGTGGGCTGGCCACCTGTTCACCGAGACGTCCGGCAAAAATGGAACGGCCCTTTTGCACCGCCTCCGCAGAGAGCGTTGAGGCGACGATGGACAGGAGCGAGGACGCGATGTCCGGCTCGAGAACCACGGTGAATAGCCCACTGGCCGGCTTGGTGGCACCCAGCATCCTGGTTGCTTTCTCGGCGGCCTCATTGGCGGCGAAGGCCAGGTCGAGTCCGGCGACATCGCGCGAAGCGTGCATGCCGTAGCCGGTCTGAGTCTCATCCTCCGTGCCCGCCAGCGCGTACGCCCACAGCCAGCAGTAGGTCTGCTGGGTGTAGGAGGCGATTCCCGCCGAGTTGACCACCGCGCCTTCGACCGAGACGTCTCCGTAATTGGAGGAGTTGAGGGACCGGATGCGGCTGTCCTTCGCCTTGACCGCCCTTTCGAGTTCGAGCGCCAGGTCGATTTTGCGCTCGGTGGGCGTGGTGAGAATGTCCCCGCGCCAGAGATCCAGCGCAGGGGCTGCGACCCCGTCTGGACGGGCTATCCCGCTGTGCGGGTCTTCCGAGGCGAATCGGGCGTTGTCGCGCGCTTCCGCAAGGGCGCGTTCGATCTCGGCCCGCTCCAAGGTCCCGGCATACGAGACGCCCACGCGGTTTCCGCTTATGACGCGGATTCCGATCCCGGCGGATTCGGCGCTGGTGAGCGATTCGACCGCGGCTTGATACACACGTATCGAGGTCTCGCGCTCCCAGACGACGTAGGCCTCGATCTCCTCTCCGGCTTCGGCCCGCCCGACCACGGACTTCCCGATTTCGATCAAGTCAGGCACCTGCGGTACCTCCCACCGTCACCTGGGTGATTCGCACTGTCGGCTGCCCGCAGCCCACCGGCACGCTCTGCCCGTCTTTGCCGCAGGTGCCGGGGATGATGGCGAAGTCGTCAGCCACCGCGTCGATGTTGGCCAGCACTTCCGGGCCGTTGCCGATGAGGTTTGCATCCCTGAGCGGTGCCGTTATCTGCCCGTTCTCGATCAGGTAGGCCTCGGTCATGCCGAATACGAAGTCGCCGGTCGCGGTGTTTACCTGCCCGCCTCCGAGCTTTGCCACATAGATTCCCCGCTCGGTGTCGGCGATTATTTCCTCGGGACTCTGCTCCCCGGGCATAAGGTAGGTGTTGGTCATGCGCACCATGGGCAGGTGCGCATAGCTCTGCCGGCGCCCGTTCCCGCTGGAGCCGCGGCGCTCGCGCGAGCCTTGTGTCGAGTCCCACATGTAATCGGAGAGCACCCCATTCTCTATCAGGACGTTGCGCGCCGCCGGGTTTCCCTCGTCGTCGTGCGAATAGGTCCCCCACTGGTTTGCCACTGTGCCGTCATCCACCAGCGTCACCAACGGGCTGGCCACCCTCTCGCCGACCCGCCCGGCATATACGGACGAGTCCTTGAGTATGTGGTCGGCTTCAAGGCCATGTCCGCAGGCCTCGTGGAAGAGCACCCCACCACCTTGCCCGGCCAGCACAACAGGCATCGGACCAGACGGCGTGGGGCGAGCCGAAAGTTTCTGGATCGCGCGATTGGCCGCGCGAGCAGCCAATTCGTCGACGTCGATCTCGTCGAAAAGCTCGAAGCCCATGGTCATCGCCGCCGTTTCGTAACCCGTCTGCATCCCGGTGTCGCCGAGGGCGATACAGGAGATCGAGAGGCGAGTACGCACCTGCTCCTCCTCGACGAATACTCCATCGGAGTTGGCGACCAGAAAGCGCCGCAAGGAATCCGAATAGCCCGCATTTACCTGGCGTATGGTTGCGCCTTGCCCGCGGCCGGCGGCGTCAAGGCGGCGGAGCAGATCTATCTTCCGGTCCTTGCCCACTGACCCGGGAACGGCCTTTTCGTGCGGCAGGGGGACGAATAGGCGTGGTGTCACCGCGATTTCGGCGGCTCGGCCTTTGCCGCCCCGCGCCAGGGCGGATGCTGCTTCGATGGCGCGATTGAGGCCGGCTTCCGAAAGGTCGGCAGTGTGGGCGAAACCCGTCGTGTCACCAAAGCGCACCCTGATGCCCGCGCCCCTGGAAGTACCCGAGGCAAGTTCCTCGACCAGCGAGTCTTCGAGCGAGGCCGAGAAGGTGGCCTTTTCCTCGACGAATATCTCTGCGAAGTCACCACCGCGTGCAAGTGCCAGCTTCAGCACTTTTTGCACCAGTGTCCCGTCTAGAAGCGTCATGTGGAACTCCTTGTCACTTCAAAACTACGCGGTGCGGCCCTGCTGGTGTTACGGCGCCCACGTCGGCGCCCACCCACCGCCCTTGCTCCATTGATTTGGACTCCTGCCCTATAATCTGTTGGACGGGCGGTGCCGCGTGCGCCTGCGGGGGTGTCTGCTCGTTGGCGCTATCAGCTTCGCGTCGTAATCGGGCGGTCGGCGCTTGTCCGGCACCCGAGGGGGAGCGCAGCAGAAACGTGGGGCTCAGATGGGCAAGGCTCTAAGTGAAAACGAGATTCCGAGCCGCCCAGTCGCTGACAGCACCTGGCGAAGGGCTTGGCCGGTGCTGCGCCTGGCTTCCACCGTTGTCATGATTTACGTCCTGCTCACCAAAGTCGACTGGACCAGCGTCACCCAGATCGGCCGCCGGGGTTTCGGACTGATAATCATCTCATTTCTGACGACCCTGCTCGGTATCGTTCTTTCGGGGTACCGCTGGCAGCGGGTGCTTGATGCGCTGGAGGTCCCTTCCAGAATTCGCGACTTGGTGGAGCTGCAGCTGGCCGGCATGTTCGCCGGAAACTTCCTTCCTTCCACTGTCGGCGGCGACGTTGTGCGCGCGACCTGGCTGGCCAAGCTCAACAAGCTCGGAGCCGACTCCGCGGCTTCGGTGGTGCTTGAGCGCCTCACCGGCTGGCTGGTTCTGCCCCTTCTGGTGTTGGCCGGGATGCTGATCGATCCCGGGGTCCTGCACCTGGGCGGCATATCAAAGGTCATTCTTTCCGTCGCGCTCCTGACCCTGTCCGGCCTGGTGGCCGTGGTCGCGATCTTCCGCTCCTCCAACCTGACCAGGAGGGTGAGGAGGATCAAGGCCATCGCTGAACTCCTGCAGTCTTTGTATTCCGGCCTGGGCAAGCTCCAGAGGAAGCCTTCGACGCTGCTGCCCGTCTTCGGATGGGCGTTCATGTACCAGGTTTGCGCCCTGCTGGCGAGCATCTTTGCGGCCCAGGCCCTGCACATATCCATCGGCTGGAGGGAGATGCTTGTCTTCATCCCGACCGTAGCCATGCTGCAGGTTGTCCCGCTCACGATCGGAGGGCTTGGCATACGCGAGGGAGCGCTCGTGCTCATGCTGCATCCGCTGGGTATCGGCTCGGCGCAGGCGATCGCCTTCGGCCTGCTGGTTTACGCGATCAACATCGGAGCATCACTTCTGGGGGCTCCTAGCTTCGCCCTGGGTTCGAGCCGTATCGTCGCCCGATATGTGGCGACTGTCAAAGGCGTCTCCGGGGAGCGATGAGCGGCGTCTTTTGCCGTCTTCCTCGTCTGGGGTCTAGCGTTTCGACGAGTGGCGGCTCATGTGCGCCACCAGGCGACGCGTGATGCTCCGGCGCCCATTGGTCTTGCCGGGATGTAGCATCATAGCTTTTCGGCCCCGAGAGTTTGGTGGCGCGGCGGATCCATGGACTTGACGAGCGAAACGGTTGCGGAGAGATTGCCAACTGGCCTCGCTTGCGTCGCCGAGCGGATAAACGGACGCCTTCACGCTCTCTTCGAGGCCGAATCCGAGCGCTGGAGTAGCGTCGACCCCGAGCTCGCAGTGCCCTACGGGGCACTGAAGCAGATCGTGGAGGCGGGCGGCAAACGCTTACGGCCGGCATTCTGCTACTTCGCCTACGTGGGCACCGGTGGCGATCCGGACGACGAAATCGTTGTCGACGCCGGCGCTGCACTCGAGCTGTTGCACGCATTCGCGATCATCCACGACGACATCATGGACGGCTCGGAGCTGCGCCGCGGGGCCAAGAGCGTCCACCGCAGCTTCACCGACATGCACGCAGCGGAGAAGTTCAAGAGAGAGCCACGCCGTTTCGGGGAAGGCGTTGCGATTCTCATCGGCGACCTGGCCTTTGTGTACGCGGACTCTCTGCTCGAGTCGGCACCGCCCGAGACGCGGCGTATCTATACGGAGCTGCGCCTCGAGGTCAATGTCGGCCAATACCTCGACCTGATCGGCACGGCGCGTGGAAAGCCGACGGTCGATCTGGCGGAGAGGATCTGTGTCTACAAGTCGGGGAAGTACACGGTCGAGCGGCCGCTTCATATCGGAGCATCCCTGGCGCACGCGCACCCGCGTATTCTTGAGCAGTTAAGCGCCTTTGGGATCCCCCTAGGGGAGGCCTTTCAGCTGCGGGACGACATGCTCGGCGCCTTCGGCGACCCGGCGGTTATCGGCAAGCCCGTCGGCGAGGATCTGCGTGAGGGCAAGCCTACGTCACTGGTGGCGCTGACGCTCGAGCGTATTACCGGACACGAACGCGAGCTCTTTCTCGACCTGTTCAACCGATCCGAACACGACGATACCGATCTCGCAACCATGCTTGGCCTGATCGAAGCGAGCGGGGCGCGGGCAATGGTTGAATCGCGAATCGACCAACTGGTATCACGCTCGCTCGAGGCGCTGAACGCGGCCGATCTCGAGGCGGAGCCCAAACAGCGCCTCGCCGAGCTGGCCGTTTTCGTCGCCAATCGGTCGCTCTAGCCGAACGGCGGCCAGGAACGTGGGGCATGCCTCGCTAGCGCCCGTATTCCCAGCACGCCCCGTCGGGCGCAGGACTTCGCTGCTCGGTGCGGTACTTGCGGGTCTTGTGGCCTCGATTTTGGCGCTAGCCGTGCCGTTCGGCAACGACACCGCAGCGCACCTGTACCTGACCCACGTCTTCGCGTTGCACGGGTTCTCCTGGTGGGACAACTACTGGTATTTCGGCAGGGTCGACTTCGTCGGCTACTCGTACTTGTATTATCCCTTGGCCGCCGTCGCCGGAGTAAAGGCCCCCGCCGTGCTCGGCATCGCCGCTTCCGGGTTCGTGATCTCCCGGCTCGTTCCCGATGGCCCGAGGGGAGCGGGAATAGCTCCGGCTGCCAGCGCGTTAGTGGGGGTGCTAATTCTTACCGGCGCATACCCCTTCCTACTGGGGATGGGTCTCGCCGCTCTGGCATTCCTCGCCTTTTTGCACTCGCGCCGAGGCCTCTACCTGCTAGGAGCTGTGGCGGCAGGCGCCTCCTCACCACTGGCCCTGGCCGGCCTGGGTTTCGCAATTCTCTTCGTCGCGCTCCGGCGCAAAGGCGAAGCGGGCCGCTTGCGGCTGCGGGAGGCGCTGCATTGGGCCGAAGTATTTGATCTCGCGGCCCTGGCCCTGGCCGGCCTCGTCTTTACGCTCCCGCTCCTCGTCTTCCGGATAGGTGGAACCTACCCCTTCTACGGCTCCGACCTGGCCATGGCCCTCGCGTTCGTCGCGGTGCTCTGGCTGGCCTCCCCCCGGCTTGCGGCGCGTGACGCGGTTGCGTTGCGGGCGACGGCCGGCCTTTACGCGATCGTCGTCCTTTTGGTCTTCATCCACCCCGGAGCGCTAGGGGGAAACGTCGCAAGAGTGGGGGAGATCTCTCCCGTCATTGTCGCGGCGGTCTGGGTGCGAGGCGACTTCCGTTCGCTTTGGTCCCGCTTGGCGGTTGTGGCGACGCTGGTTCTTTCGTTGGGCTGGATGTCTCTTTCCGTGGTGGCTCCACTCGGAGATCCCGCCGCCGCCTACCTGACAAAGGAGGCCGATTGGCGGCCGGTGGTAGCGACGCTGAGACCCCTTGCCGGGGGCAAGCGCGTCGAGTACGTCGACTCGCTCCTGCACGAGGGCGCCTGGTTCCTGCCCGCACAGGGCATCGCAATCGCGCGAGGCTGGTTCCGCCAGGACGATTTTCCGGCGAACCGCATCTTCTACGAACCTTTGCTGCGGCCCGGAGCGTACCGCAGTTGGCTTTGTGACAATCAGATCGGGGCCGTGGTGCTCCCGCCCGGACCCTATGACTACTCCTCCGTGCAGGAAGCGGCACTGGTGGCCTCGCATCCGGCCTTTCTGTCCGCCGGGATCAAAGTGGGGAGGTTCGAACTCTTCAAGGTCACCGGATGCTCGGCGCCCCGGGCCGACGTGATTCGCATCGTGCGTGGCTGGATTGAGGTGCGAGTCTCGAGTCCGGGCAGCTATCGGATACCCCTCGCCTATTCACCTTTCGCCAAGAGCTCCGGGGGTCGTTTGGCCAAGGCGCCCGATGGTATGACCGAGATCACCGTTACCGCTCCTGGGCTGGTGACGATCGATCGATGAGGAGAGTGGAAGACCCTTACTCACTCAGCGCCCACATAGCCCTTTGGCCCTGTGGGATTATTGCTCCTAGAATTTCGGTTTGAAGTTTCAGTCCCTGCGCCGCCGTCTTGTAGGTGTCGGGGTTTGAAGCAATGGCCGGCGGCGGAACAGGACCGATGCAGTAGCCGTGCAGTGGATAACGTTGGGGCCTGTCGCGGAGGAATTTGTTGGCACTGCTCGAGAAGATCAATCAGCCTTCCGACCTGAGGAAACTGAATCCTGCAGAACTTGCGCAGCTGTCGGATGAGATCAGGCAGTTCATCGTGGACACGGTGACGGTCACCGGCGGGCATCTCGGCAGCAATCTTGGCGCCGTCGAGCTGACCATTGCCATGCATTTGGCCTTCGACTCGCCCAAGGACATACTTCTGTTCGACACCGGCCACCAGGCCTATGTCCACAAGATCATCACCGGGCGCCGGCCGCGCTTCGAGACGCTGCGGCAGGAGGGCGGGCTCTCCGGCTATCCGTCTCGAAGCGAATCCGAGCATGACTGGATCGAGAATTCCCACGCCTCCACCGCGCTCTCATACGCCTATGGTCTCGCCAGCTCGCTGGAGCTCGGGCGTGGCCCCGCGGTTGGACTTGCCGACGCTCAGGCCGCTTCGGATCACACCAGGCACGTGGTCGCTTTGGTGGGCGATGGCGCGCTGACCGGCGGACTGACCTACGAGGCGCTAAACAACCTCGGACATGGCAACAAGAAAGTCATCATCGTCTGGAACGACAATGGGCGCTCCTACGCCCCGACTATTTCTCGACTCTCGAGCTCGATAACCCGCATTCGCCTCAACCCCACCTACATCCAGGCGCGTTCCCGAGTGCGCCAGGTGCTGCAGGAGTTCCCCAAGGTGGGCCCGCTGGCCACCTCCGGAATTGTCAGCCTGACGGCGGCATTGAGGGAGGCCATCGAGCCCAGAGTCTTCTTCGAGTCCCTCGGGGTTCGTTACACCGGTCCGATCGACGGCCATGACATCGCCGCCATGGAATACGCCTTCCGCGGAGCCAAGGAGTGGCAAGGTCCGATCGTCGTCCACGTCGTGACTCATAAGGGCCACGGCTACGGTCCCGCCGAGGCGGACGAGGTGCAATGCCTGCACGACCTGAAGGTTGCCGGGATTCTTACCGCGGCCAACCGCGAGTCATACACGGACGCCTTCTCCGAGAAGCTTTGCGAGATCGGCGAGCGCCGGCCGGAGGTCGTGGCGATAACCGCTGCCATGCCGAGCCCTACCGGGCTGCTGCGCTTCCAGGACCGCTTCCCCGATCGCTTCTACGACGTCGGCATAGCCGAAGGGCATGCCGTCACGGGGGCTGCCGGTATGGCGATGGGAGGGCTCAGGCCGGTCGTGGCCATCTACTCGACATTTCTCACTCGCGCCTTTGACCATGTCAACCTGGATGTCTCACTTCACAATCTGCCTGTCACCTTTGTGATCGACAGGGCGGGAATCACGGGTGACGACGGGCCAAGCCACAACGGTGTGCTGGATCTGGTCGAGATGCTCGCGATCCCCAACATGACGGTTTTCGCGCCCTCCTCGACCACTGAAGTCGGCCTTGCGCTGGAGGCATGCCTTGAGCTGCCGGGGCCGAGCGCGATCCGCTTCCCCAAGACGGCAGGTCCACGCCTCCTCGCCCCGGAGGTTCCGCTTGCCCAGGGGTCAAGTGCGCGAAGGCTGAAAGAGGGTTCGAGCGGCGTTGCCATGGTCGGCGTGGGCAAGCTGGCCGAAGCCGCGCTGGAAGCGGCTGTTCGACTGGAGGAGGAGGGCCTGTCGGTCACCGTGTGGGATCCGCGAGTTGTCAAGCCTTTCGACCCCGTAATGCTGGCTGAGCTCTCACGTTATTCAACCATTTACGTGGCCGAGGACGGCTTCGTCCCGGGCGGGGTCGGGACGCATCTGCGGTATGCCCTCGACGGGCTGCCCGAGTCGGATGCCGAAGTAGTCGAACTCGGGTTGCCTATCGCCTACGAGAAAGTAGGCAAGGCGGATTCCATCCTGGCCAAGCGTGGCCTGGACTCCATCGGTTTGGTGCAGCGGGTACTAGCCGATTCCGCCGCCCGCGAAGTGGACGGCTTCGGCCTCTCCGAGCTCACGCCGGAGACCAGGACGACCAAGCCTTACTGAGCCTGCCCTGCCAGGGGCTCGATAGCCCGGGGCGACTTGAATTCGGCTTTGGATACCGCTTTGGTGACGGCGTAGGACTCCATGGTTCGCGCGGCCGTCTCGGCTTGCACCGCCTCTATTAGTTCCGTGACCAGCGCCTTGTCGGTCAGGGAAGTGTCGAGCCAGGCTTCGAGAAGGCCGGGGCCCACCATGACGGGCATGCGGTCGTGTATGCGGGCAAGCTGCGGCGAGGCGTCCTGCGTCAGGATCGCGAAGTTCTCGACGCCGCTGTTGGCGTCCGGCGCGAACCACAGCGCCGCCAGCGACACGATCTCCTCGTCAGTGGAATGTATGAAAAAAGGCACCTTGGCACCGCCCTCCTTCATCCACTCGAAATAGCCGTTAGCAGGTACCGCCGCGCGGTGCAACCTGGCCGAGCGGATGAAGGCTGGCTTGGAGAGCACCGTTTCGGCGCGAGCGTTGATGAGGAGCTTTGGGGTGGGCTGACCGCGGAAGGCCACCGGATGGCCAAAGTGGGCGACGGCAAGAACGCGCGAACCCTTGCCCCCGAGGACGGCCAGGGCCGCCTCGGTGGGTGCCAGATTGTAATTGGCCCGCAGCCCTCCGTCGATGTCGGTGATCTGCGCGATCTCCTCGCTCGAAGGTGCGCCGCGCAGACGGTACTTGTCGATGACGTCCTGCAGGGAGACACTTTGCGTGAACCTGCCGCACATGTCAACTCCTATGGCCGTATGCGACTTTTCCCCTGATCCTAACCCTGCCGGGCTGTTTCGCGAGGGATCTCTGATCCAGGAATAGTTGAGACGGCAACTAGCGTTGAAAATAGATGCAAAAAGCAAACAATTTGATTTTGGAACGAGGATTGGTGCGCAGTGGCTGCTGTGGGTGAAGTTAGTGCAGGTGGCGCGGAGAAGATCGGAGGAGAGGGCGGCCTGACCCATCGCCAGATAATGATGGCTCTGAGCGGCCTGATGCTGGGGATGCTGCTGTCGGCGCTCGATCAGACCATTGTCTCGACGGCCCTTCCGACCATCGTCGGAGACCTAGGGGGTTTGAACCACCTCTCCTGGGTCGTCACCGCCTATCTCCTCACCTCGACGGCGGTGACCCCGCTGTACGGGAAGCTCTCAGACCTTTACGGGCGAAAGAGGCTGTTCCAGTTCGCGATCGTGGTCTTCCTGATCGGCTCGGCCCTGGCCGGCCTGAGCCAGAACATGGGTGAGCTGATCGCGTTCAGGGCGCTACAGGGCATCGGAGGTGGCGGGATCTTCGCCATGGTGCTGTCCATCATCGGCGACATCGTGCCTCCCCGTCAGAGGGGAAAGTATCAGGGATACATGGGGGCGGTCTTCGCCAGTGCCAGCGTCTTCGGGCCCCTGGCCGGCGGCTTCCTGACCGATCAGATTTCTTGGCGCTGGATCTTCTATGTCAACCTTCCGATCGGCATTTTCGCGCTCGTCGTCACCAGCGTCGTTTTGAAGCTTCCGGTCAACAAGCTCCGTCACAAGGTCGACTTCCTGGGTTCGGGCCTGGTGTCCGCGGCTGTGACAACACTGCTTCTCGTCACCGTTTGGGGTGGCCAGACCTACGCGTGGGGCTCGAGCACGATCATCGGCTTGACAGTGGCCAGCATCGCATTGGTGGGAGCCTTCATCTGGCGTGAAGCCAAGGCCGCCGAGCCGATTCTCCCCTTGGACCTTTTCCGAAACCGGGTCTTCTCGGTATCATCGGCCATGGGCTTCATCTCCGGTTTCGCCCTTTTCGGTGCCGTCATCTATCTCCCCGAGTACATGCAGATGGTTCGCGGCGTCTCCCCGACGGGTTCGGGCCTGATGCTGATCCCCCTGACACTCGGCATCGTGGTCGGCTCGGTGGGCAGCGGTCAGATGATCTCGCGCATGGGCAAGTACCGCGTCTTCCCCATCGTCGGCTCCGCGATGCTCGTTGGCGGTTTTTACATGCTGAGCCTGTTCAGGGCCCACACGCCCTACTACGTCGAGGCCGCCTACATGGTGGTCACCGGCATCGGACTCGGCCTTTCGATCCAGGTGATCGTGCTGGCCACCCAGAATGCGGTCTCCATGAAGGAAATGGGCACCGCTACATCGGCCGTCACCTTCTTCAGGACGATGGGTGGCGCCATCGGGACATCGTTCTTCGGCAACATCCTCGTGAATCGCCTCACTCACAACATGACCGTGCTGCTGCCGAGTGCCGGGGCCTCGGCAAAGGGGGCGGCCACCGCGGCGATGTCGGGGACTCCGGCTGCGATGAGCCACCTGCCCGCCCCGGTTCACGCCGCAATCATCGAGTCCTTCGTCCGCAGCCTGCACGTCGTATTCCTGTGGGCAATTCCGTTCGCGGTCATCTCGCTGGTCCTTGCGCTGATCCTTCCCGAGCGCCCTCTGCGGTCGACTGCGAGGGCTCATCACGGGCAGGAGCCCGGTGAAGAGATGGCGGCTCCGATGCTGCTGGCGGAGTGAGCGCCGAGCCGGCCGGCGTAGCGGTTCCGGCCGTTGCCGGAGTTCAGGCGCTGTTAGAGGGCTGGATAATGTGAGAAGTGTCTTGGAGGAGCCAGAGGAAAGCGGACCGGAGGCAACCCGAGGATTGGCGCGCCGGCGCATCGGAACCTTTAGAGCCTTGTCGCGGCGGAACTTCCGGATCTACTTCATCGGCCAGATCATCTCGAACTCGGGCACCTGGATGCAGACGGTTGCCCAGTCGTGGCTCGTACTGGAGCTGACCAAGTCGGGTGTGGCGCTCGGCCTGGTTTCGGCGGCGCAGTTCCTGCCCATTCTCCTGCTGTCCCCCTTGGCGGGCGTCTACGTAGACCGCGCCGACAAGCGCCGTCTGCTCGTCTTCACCCAAAGCGCGTTCGCCCTTATCGCGCTCGTACTGGGGATAGTCGTCCTGGCCAAGGTGGTGGCCCTATGGATGGTCTTCGCGCTGGCCGGCCTGATGGGCATCGTCAACGCGATAGACACCCCCGCCAGGCAGAGCTTCGTGATCGAGATGGTTGGCAAGAAAGATCTTGCCAACGCCGTGAGCTTGAACGCCGTCCTCATGAATTCGGCCAGGGTCATCGGCCCGGCCATCGCAGGCGCGGTCATCTACCGTTTCGGCGTCGGTCCCAACTTCATCGCCAACGCAATCAGCTATTTGGCGGTGATCGCGAGCCTGCTTATGCTGAGGGCCTCCGAGCTCATGCCATCCACGCCCCTCCAGGCCCGCAAGGGGCAGTTGCGGGAAGGGCTCAGATACGTTGCGCGCACTCCTCGCTTGGGCATCCCCTTGCTGATGATGCTGGTGGTCGGGACTCTCGCCTACGAGTTCCAGGTCTCGCTTCCGCTTCTCACCACTTTGACCTTCCATCTGGGCGCGGGCGCCTATGCGGCTATCACCGCCGCGCTCGGCGCGGGAGCAGTGGTGGGCGGACTCGCAGCGGCCACATTCGCAAAGCCCTCCATGCGCCGGCTGGCGGGAGCCGCGCTCGTCTTCGGAGCGCTCATGGTGGTTGCCGCGCTGATGCCGACTTTCTATACCTCGCTTGGTGCGGTGGCGGTCGCGGGGCTGGTGTCGATCATCTTCCTGTCGACGGCCAACGCGCTCCTTCAGATCACCTCCAAGCCGGAGATGCGGGGGAGAGTGATGGCGCTCTACACCGTCGCATTTCTCGGGACCACGCCCATAGGAGCCCCTCTCGTGGGGTATATCTCGCAGCACTTTGGTGGGCGGGCGGGAATCCTGGTCGGAGGCATGGCAACGGTGATTGCCGGCGCGCTTGGGGCCTTGGCGATGCAATTGGTGCGCAAGAGGCGGGAGGACGCCACGCAGCCGGCCGTTGCTTGATGCGAGTCTCATCGCCCTCTAAAGCACGTCCACTAGGCTTTTGCTGAGCAAATTCGCCCGCCCCGCCCTTCGAGGTGCGGGAGTGCCGATAATCGAGCGAGGTCAATTGTCCAAAAGCGCAGCGCAGCAGGTAGGGCTTGCCCTGCAACGGGTGGTCTGGTCCAGGCGGGCCAGCAGCTGGGACGAGATGTCCAATCCTGGCTTGGAGCGGGTGATCTCTGAGCTTGTGGAGTACGTGGGTGACCGCCCCGACGCCATCGCGATTGATCTGGGCTGCGGTTCCGGGCAGCTTTCAATCCCGCTTGCCGCCCACGTCAAGGAAGTTGTAGCCCTCGACATCGCCCCGAAAATGGTCGAGCTGCTGGACGACAAGCTTCGGCGCTTGGGAATCTCCAACGTGAAGGCCGCGGTCGGGTCGGTGCAGGAGCTGGGACTTGGAGACGCCTCGGTACAGCTGGTGGTCTCCAATTATGTGCTCCACCACTTGAGCGACAGGGAGAAGGCGGCCTTCGTGGCCGACGCCTTCCGCTGGCTGTCACCCGGGGGCGAGCTCGTCTTCGGGGACATGATGTTCGGGCGCGGAGGCACCGCCGAAGATCGCAAAGTCATCGCCGACAAGGTGAAAGTGCTCCTTTCCAAAGGCCTTGGTGGCTGGTGGCGCATAGCGAAGAACGCGGTGCGGTATTTGTTCAGAATTCAGGAGAAGCCGATAAGCCTTGCGGCGTGGGTTAGCCTCTTGAAAGAGGCCGGCTTCGTGGACATAACCTCCAAGCGCATCGTGGCCGAAGCGGCAATCCTCTGTGCTCGCAAACCGGCCTAACCTGCCGATTCGCTGCACAATCCTCCCTGGCAGTCGACTAGTTTGTCCTTGCAACTCCGTTCGAGCGAACCTGGAGTTGGCGAGCGGGATTTAAGCCCGCCATCGTGCGGCCCGATGCCGTCAGACGGAGCGTTCGGGCGCCCGAGCGAAGGAGGTGATGTCATGAAACGCGGTGAACCCCCAAGTACCCCGCCTAGCAAGTTCTCGTGGCGTCATCTCCAAGCCGTCCACCAGGGCTGAACTCCGGGGGGCCCTTCCGGAGCCAGGCGGAGGTGCGCGCCACGCTGTCGAAAGAGGTGACATCGTGGCCTACAAGGTTCCCATTGTGCCGCGCAAGGCGATCTCGGGCATCCGGGCGTCGCGTGCCAGGCGGCTTACCACCATTGCGGAGATCCGCTCGTCGATCATCCCCCTCTCGGGGCTGATCGGCATTCGCGTTACGAACCAGGCTGGCGCCGAGATCGGCGCGCTCGAAGACCTGGTGGTTCGCTGGGCGGCTGAGATCGACTACCCGCCGGTCACCGGCCTGGTAGTGAAGGTCGGCGGAAGGCGCGCATTCGTCGAAGCGGAGAAAGTGGAGGTCTTCCAGCGGAACCGCGTGGTGCTGAAGAGCGCCAAGCTCGACCTTCGCGATTTCAAGAAGCGGAACGGCGAAGTGCTGCTGGCCAAGGAGGTCTTGGACCACCAGCTGGTGGACGTCGAGGGAATCCAGGTGATCCGTGCGGCCGAGCTCTACCTTGCCCACGCCTTGGGCCGGCTCCGTCTGGTGGGCGTGGAGGTCGGGGTGAACGCCTTGGTGCGCAGGTTGGCGCCGAGGCGGGTGCGTGCCGACGCACGTCCGGTCCGTGTGATCGACTGGTCCGACGTGGCAGCCTTCGATGAGACGTCCGGTTCGGTGAAGCTGCGTAACTCGCGGGCCAGCGGCGGTATACGACGCCTGAGGCCTGCCGAGTTGGCCGACCTGCTCGAGGATCTCGGTCGTCACGAGCGGAGTGGGCTGATCGAGGCCCTCGGCGTGGAGGCGGTCGCCGATGCCTTGGAGGAGATGGATGCGGAGCCCCTGGAATCGCTGATCCGCTCGACGGAGCCCGAGGTCGCCGCCGACCTGGTGGCGAGCATGGAGCCGGACGAGGCCGCTGAGGCCTTGCGCGACCTGGAGGAGGGCGAACGTGAAGAGCTGCTGGATCTCCTGGAGCCCGATCTCGCAGCCGAGCTCAAGGAGCTGATCTCCTACGAAGAGGATTCCGCCGGCGGTGTGATGACGACGGTGATCCTGGAGGCCTCGGAGCAGACCCCGATATCGGCCGTGGTGAAGCAACTTGCCGAGATGTCCCGGCATGCCTCGGACTTGGACGGGGTGGCAGTGGTCGATCACGAGGGCATCTTCGTCGGCGATGTTTCCATCTTCGACCTCCTGGTGGCTCCCGACCCGGACGCCTCGATCGGTTCTTTGGTGGCGGAGGCGGAGGCGGTAGCGGTCGCTCCCGAGGACGACCTCGAGTCGGTGGCGGAGAGCCTCATCACCACCAGGCGCTCCTCGGTGGTGGTGGCGCGCGACGGTAGGCCGGTGGGAAGAATCCTCGCTGACGACTTGGTCGACGCCTTCCTGCCCCAGCGGCAGCGCGGAAAGTTCCCGAGGCTGCTTTCCTGAGCCGGCGCTTGCCGGCTCTTGTAAGGGTCCTTCGAATGGTCGCGCCTCGGGCGCCGTTGAACAGGTGTGAGTGATGGTCGAGGTGCGAAAGCCAAAGAGGGAGGGGGAGGGATCGTCGCGCCGTCGGCGATATACATTCTTCGCCTACCTTGCCGCAGCCGGCCCCGGTCTCATCGCCGCCAATGCGGGTAACGACGCCGGCGGCGTGGCCACCTACGCGTCGGCCGGAGCTCAGTTCGCCTACAAGACCCTGTTCTTCATGGTCCTTGTCACCGTCGGCCTCGTGGTGGTGCAGGAGATGGCGGCCCGCATCGGCGTGTTTTCCGGCAAGGGGCTGGCTTCCCTGATACGGGAAGAGTTCTCCCTGCGTCTGACTTTCCTCGCCGTACTGGCGTTGACTGTAACCAACATCGGCCTGGTGGTCTCCGAGTTCGCCGGCATCGGGGCATCGCTCGGCCTCTTCGGGGTCTCTCGCTACATCTCGGTCCCGATCGCCGCTGTAGTGATCTGGTCACTGGTGCTCGCGGGGTCGTACAAGTACGCCGAGCGCATCTTCTTGGTCATGTCAGTGGCGTTCCTCGCCTATCCCGTCGCCGCGGTTCTGGGTCATCCGCATTACGGCCAGATTCTTTCCAACCTCGCGCTGCCCCACTTCGTCGCTTCGCGCGACTACATCTATCTCGCGGTGGCGCTGATAGGGACGACCATCTCTCCCTACATGCAGCTTTACGCCGCCTCAGGGGTGGTGGATCGCGGAATTGCGCCCGAGGAGTATCCCTTGGAGCGCATGGACGCGGTGGGCGGCGCGGTGTTTGCGAACGTCATCTCGATCGCCATCATCGTCGCGACGGCGGCTGCCATCGGCGGGAGCGGTCCGCTGGCGTCGGCCTCCCAGGCCGCACTGGCTTTGCAGCCCGTCGCCGGGCGATTCGCGACGGATCTCTTCGCGATGGGGCTTTTGGGCGCGTCCGCGCTTGCCGCAGCGGTGGTTCCTCTTTCGACCTCCTACGCCGTCGCTGAAGCGGCCGGATACCAGAGGTCGGTGTCGAACTCGTTCAGGGAGGCCCCGGTGTTCCTGGGGATCTTCACGGCACAGGTGATCGTCGGAGCAGCGATTTCGCTGATCCCCGTCAACCTGATCAAGTTGCTGGTTCTTTCCCAGGTGCTGCAGGGCCTGATAACCCCCATCATCCTGGTGTTCATCCTCGTCCTGGCCAATCGCCGCTCGGTGCTCGGGGAGCACGCGAATGGACCCGTCTTCCGCACGGTTGCTACCGTGGTAGTGGCAGGGGTTTCGGCATTGTCCCTGCTCCTGCTGGGCCAGACAGTACTCGGGTGGTTCCACATTGGAGGCTAGCAAAGGGGACGAGAATGGGCTTCGCATAGCGTTGTGCGTCTATCGGGGCAATCCTTTCTCCGGCGGCCAGGGTGTTTATACCAAATACCTGACCGAGGCGCTCCTCGATCTGGGGCACGCTGTCACCGTGTTCTCGGGCCCGCCCTATCCGGAACTCGATTCGCGCGCCGAATTGGTGAAGATCAAATCGCTCGATCTCTACAGGCAGCCCGATCCATTCCGGGTGCCCAAGCTCGAGGAGTTCGAGTCCGTCTTCGACCTCATCGAGTTCGGTCTCATGTCCACCGGCGCCTTCCCCGAGCCGCGTGTCTTTGGGTACCGCGCCGGCCGGCTCATTGCCGGGCGGGCGCACGAATTCGACGTGATCCACGACAACCAGTCCCTCAACTGGTCACTTCTACGGCTGCACCTCGATGGCATGCCGATGGTCGCCTCCATCCACCACCCCATTACCGTCGACCGGCGATTGGACATGAAGGCGGCCAAGGGCCTGAAAGCGAAGTTCGGTGCATTCCGGTGGTATGGCTTCGTGCGGCACCAGTGCGAGGTGGCCAGGCGGATCAACTCCATCCTCACCGTGTCGGAGACCTCCCGCCGTGACCTGGCTTCTTCGATGGGGATAGATCCGCAGCGGGTGCGCGTTGTCCCGATCGGGGTCGACACAACCGTCTTCCGCCCCCTCCCCGGCGTGGAGCGCGTGCCGTTCACGGTCGTCACGACCGCCAGCGCGGACGTCCCCTTGAAGGGCCTGGTCCACTTGGTGGAAGCCTTCTCCCTACTGGTGCGGGCCTATCCTCAGGCGCGCCTTTCAATCATCGGGGCCACACGGCCCGGCAGCGCGGTTCAGCGCCTGGTGGACCGGCTCGGGCTGAGGAGCCGGGTCGAGTTCTTGGGCAAGGTCAGCCAGGAGGAGATCGTTAGTCTCTACTCGGTTTCACAGGTGGCATGCGTCCCCTCGCTCTACGAGGGGTTCAGCCTTCCGGCCATCGAAGCGATGGCTTGTGGGATACCTCTGGTGGCGACCGATGGGGGAGCCCTTCCCGAGGTGGTCGGGGACGACGGCGCGGCGGCCCTGATCGCTCGTGCCGGCGACGCGGCCTCGATCGCCGAGCAGATCGCCAGGGTGTTCGACAGCCCGGAGCTTGCCTCGTCCCTTTCGCACCACGCCCGGCTTCGCGTGCTGGCCCGGTATTCCTGGAGGAGCGCCGCGCTTGCAACTGTGGAGGTCTACCGGGCCGCGATAAAGGATGCCCGTGGCACTACGGGCAAGACCGGGCCGCCCCTGGGCGCGGTGCCGATGGCACTCGACGAGGACCCGACGGAGGCCGTCGGAGGACGGTCTTGATCACCTTCGATTTTGACCGCTTGGGCGACCTCGGTGGCCGCCGGCTGCTGGACGTGGGAGCGGGAGGAGGGCGCCACGCCGTCGAGGCCGCACGCAAGGGGGCGCTGGTTACCTGCGTCGAGCTGTCACCTGAGGCGATAAGCGAGATCCGGGTCGCGGCGCTCGCGGCCGAGGAGCTGCTGGGTCTACGGCAAGGAGAGATCCACCAACGGATCAGCGTTGTCAGGGCGGACGCCCGAGCGCTGCCTTTCGCTTCCGGCACTTTTGACGCCTTGATAGCTTCGGAGGTGCTTGAGCACGTCGGTGAAGACGGGGAGGTCCTGGCCGAGCTGGCCCGGGTGGCCAGACCTGGCGCCGTTCTCGCCGTCTCGGTGCCGCGCTTCGTCCCGGAGGTCGTTAGCTGGCTTCTGTCCCTCGCCTATCACGACGCGGAGGGCGGGCATATTCGCATCTATCGGCGCGCCCGCCTCGATGCGTTGGTGTCGCGCAGTGGCTTCCGCCCGGTGGGCACACATCACTCCCATGCGCTGCACACCCCGTATTGGTGGTTGAAGTGTGTGGCGGGAGTGGACAACGACTCCGCTCCCCCGGTGGCCGCGTATCACAAGCTCCTGGTGGCCCAAATGATGGGGGAGGCGCCTGAGCTGGAGAGGCTCGAGGCGTGGTTGAATCCCTGGCTCGGGAAGTCGCTGGCGCTGTACGCGGAGCGCGTGGTGGACCGGGAGGTGGGCCGGATTGCTTGATGACGCTGAGATACGCCGGACCGGAGCCCGCCTCGCTGCGATGAAGCTGGACTCCGGACTGGTCCCCTGGTTCGAAGGGGGTCCGATCGACCCGTGGAACCACATCGAGGCCGCTATCGGGATGGCGCTGGCCGGTGAGCACGACGCGGCCATCCACGCCTTGGAGGCGCTCTTCTCACTGCAGAACCGGGACGGGTCCTTCTGCCACTTCTATCTACTGCGCGGGGTCAAGGAGCCGAACCGGGACACCAACGTGGTTGCCTATTCCATGCTCGGCCTGCTTGCCGTTCTGTCGGCGGTGCCGGGTTACGAACCGGAGAGCCTGTTCGCCCGCGCCGCGGCCGCCCTTGACTGGGTGGTGTCGCTGCAGCGCCTCGATGGCGGGTTTCCCATGCTGCAGCGGCCGGACGGGACTTTGCACGCCCAGGGCCTCCTGGCGGGGTCCTGTTCGATCCTCAACTCGCTGGAAGCCGGGATAACCCTGGCCGCCCACTTCGAGCAGGAACGCCCGGAGTGGAAGATCGCCCACGTGGCGCTTTCCGACTACCTGGCCGCCGACCGTGGCCGGATAGCCGGCAAGGGGGAGTGGGCGATGGATTGGTACTACCCGGCGCTCGCCGGCCTCGAGGCTCCCCATCCGGAGCTCCGGGAGCTTTTCTACACTCCGGGCCTGGGGGTGCGGTGTATATCGAACCGCCCCTGGTACACCGCGGCCGAGACCGCGGAGGCATCGATGGCGCACCAGTTGGCGGGGAACCCCGGCCTGGCAAACGAGGTTCTTGGTACTACCCGGCGCTTCAGGCGCGAGGACGGCTCTTATTACACCGGCCTGGTGGAGCCCCGGGGGATCAGCTATCCGGGGGGCGAAGTCTCCAGCTACACCGCCGCGGCGGTGCTCATCGCTGAAGACGTCCTGCGGGCCGGTAGCCGGGGATCCTTGGCCGGCCACTTCGCGACCCGGCTCACAGGTGCCAGACGAGGCTGACTTCCTCCTCGGCGATGGGTGTGCCGCCTGCGTTGAGGGGTTGCCAACTGTTGAGTGCAATGGGTGATTCTGTCTCGTTCGGGCATGACTGTCACACGCTGCCGGCATGATCGAGTGCATGAAGCCGGCCGAGTGGGCAAGGGATAACGGAGTGAGC
>JAJZNF010000311.1 GCA_021847985.1 Actinomycetes bacterium
ACGGAACATGAAGACCGCGGGAGCGCCGTCGCCGCTCGGCGCAAGCTCCACCGAAAACTCGGCCGAGGCGAAGGAGAGCAGGGGTAACTGCCGGTTGACCGCCGCCACGACCTTCTTGGCCGCCTCGCGCCTGGCCAACCTGATCCGGTCGTCCTCCCGGTCGCGCTCGCTGCGCAGCGCCGCCGCCTGCGCCTCCATGGCCTCGGGAGACGCACCCTCCCCCGCCAGCGAGTCGAGGCGCGATAGGAGCGCCTGGCGCGTGGACATCACCTCGGCCAGGGTGGGGCCGAAGCGCTTCTTGAGGTCGCGCAGCGCCACCAGCCGGGAGCGGATCTCATCAGGACGTTCGGGATCGCCCGCCAGGGCCTCCAGACGGCGCTGGGCCTCGTGGGCCAGTTCGTTCAACTCCACCACCACGCCGTCGAGCCTGCCGGCGAGCTCCAGGGTGGCCGATTCCCGATGAAGCCTGCGCGCCAGGTGCGAGAGCTCGCCCACGGCCCCCGCGTCACCCTCGGCGCCCGAGACCGCGGAGAGGAGCGAGAGATAGGTCTCGCGAAACTCCTCCTCCCGCTCGAGCACGTCCAGCTCCTCCTCGAGGCGCAGGTCCTCCTCGGCATCGACGGGAGCGACCCTGTCGATCTCGGCCAGCTCGAAGCGCGCCACCGCCAGCTCGCGTTCACGCTCGGCCATCCCGCTGCGCGCCTCCGCGATCCGGCGCTCCAGGCGCACAAGTTCCTCGGCAAGCCGGTTGCGCGGTCCCAGGTCTATGCCGAAATACGCATCCAGCAGCGCCAGCTGGGCAGCCGGAGACTCCAGCCGCATCTGAGCGTGCTGGCCATGCACGTCGACGGCGCGCCGCCCCAGCTCCGCGAGCTCGGCTGCGCTCGCCATCCGTCCGTTGATGTACCCGCGGGAGCGCCCTTGGGAGTTCAAAGTGCGGCTGACAACCATCTCCTCGCCGTCCAAGACGAACCTCGCCTCCACCCCGGCCTGGGAGGCGCCCTCGCGTATCAGCCTGGGGTCGGTTCGCGCGCCGAGCGCCATCTGAAGAGCGCCGACCAGCATCGTCTTGCCCGCTCCGGTCTCGCCGGTGATGACCGTCATGCCCTCGCCCAAGCTGAGTTGAGCCCGTTCTATGACGCCGAGGTTCTCTACGACCAGCTCTTCGAGCATCTCTCTCCAGCCAAGGGCACGATCGGGGAATTACGGCCGCCCCGGAGAGGAGCGGCGAGCGGCGCTCGGCTCAGAGCTCTCCCATGTCCTTGTTGGCCAAGCCGAACTTGGCCTTCAGGATGGAGCGGAAGTCGCGCTCCTCGAACTTTACCAGCCGAGCGTTCAAGGACGAGGCCCGGCAGGTGATCGACTCGCCGACCTTGAGCACCTCTCGGTTGACCCCGTCCACCATCAGAGTGGCGTCCTGCCCGCCCAGCACCCGGATCTCGACCTCCTCGTCGGGCTGCAGCACCATGGCCCGGTCGAAGAGCATGTGCGGAGAGACGGGGGTCAGGACCATGGCGCTCAACCGCGGGGAGACAACCGGCCCGCGAGCGGAGAAGGAGTAGGCGGTGGAGCCGGTCGGGCTGGAGACGATGATCCCGTCCGCCTCGTAGTCCAGGAAGGGCTCGCCGGCGATGGCCACCCCCAGCTTGACGACGTTGCCGGAGTGGGATTTCTCCACCACGACCTCGTTCACGGCGTAAAAGCGCTCCCCCGGGGAGGCTCCGGCGAGGCGATGCAGCCGGATCTCCAGCGTGGTGCGCTCCTCGATGCGGAGCCCGCCCGAGAGGAACCGCTCGATGGCCAGGAAGAGCTCGTCGGGCTCGACCTCGGTCAGATATCCCAGATGGCCGAAGTTGACCCCGATGACGGGGGTCTGATACACAAGGGAGAGCTCGAGGGCGCGCAGCATGGTCCCGTCTCCACCAAGGGCCACCACCACCTCGAGGCCCAGGCAGTCCTGGGGGGCGGCAATCCTCTTGGAGACATGTCCGTGCGACTCGCACCAGGCTTCGAGCTTGTCGCGGGCGCTCAGGGCCTCTTCCCGGCGGGGATTGGTGATGACGCCGATGCGGCTCACGCGCACATCCCTGATCGAGCTTTCAGCACCACTTGACCGCCTCGGAGTTGCCATCGGTCCACGCCGGCGACTTGCTTGTGACCGGACCGGCCCAATCCTAGCCTTGTGCGGCGGGCGCTCATCAAAGTGCGCCCGCGGAGGCGCGCCGCACGGCACCCTCCACCATCGAGACCACCTCTTCATCGGAGGCCGTGGAATCCCTGTCCCCGAAGCGGCCAAGAACGAAGAACTCCTGATTGCCGCTGGCACCGCGCATGGCGGAGGGCACGACGGCCCGGATGCTCGCGCCGAGCGCCACGTAGGCTGCGATCACCGACTGCAGGGACCTTGCCCACTCAGCGGGGTCACGCACCACTCCGCGCCCCTTGGAAGCCACCTTGCGATCCACCTCGAACTGCGGTTTCACGAGCAGGAGAAAACCTCCCTCCCCTTGCAAAAGCTCTCCGGCGACCACCTCGGCAAGCAGGACCAGCGAGATGAAACTCAGATCCCCCACCACCAGGTCCACTGGGCCGAGCTCGGCATCCGCCCGCCTCAGGTACCTGGCGTTGACACCCTCGAGCAGGCGAACCCGGGGATTTCTCGAGACGCGCTCGGACATCTGCCCGCGCCCGACGTCGATGGCAAGCACCGAAGCCGCGCCGCGCTGCAGGAGAACCTGGGTGAAGCCGCCCGTGGAGGAGCCCAGGTCGCAAACGTGCAGGCCGGAGACGTCGATGCCCAGCTCTTCCAGGGCCCCGAGCAGCTTGTAGGCGCCGCGGCCGACATAGGTGCGGGACTCCGGGGCCACGACTATGGCATCGGCCCGCTTGACCTGGCGCGCCGCCTTGTCCGCCACCGAGCCGTTGACGCGGACGCTTCCCTCGGAGATGAGGCGCTCGGCCTCCTCCCGGCTGCGGGCGATGCCCCGATCGACCAGTGCCTTGTCCAGACGCGACGACGCCGGGGCGCGACTCACCGAGACACGTCCCCGTTACGTGGCGGGAAAAGGTCGGATATCAGCCGGCGCCTGCCGGTGGGGCTCAGCCCGCCTCCGGCTCACTGCCATTGGCCGGCTTGCTGCGCGGGCGCCGGGCAGCAGGGCGCCGGGTCGCGGGCGCCTTGGGCTTGGCGGCCGGCTTGGCCGTCTCGGCCGCAGGAGCCGCTTCGGGGGCCGGGGCCTCCTCTGCGGCCGGGGCCTCCTCGGCGGGCTTGGACGCGGCCCCCTCCTTGGCCATGGAGCCGGGCTTGACTGCGACCACCAGGTGGGCAACGGCTTCCGAGAGCTTCACAACGTCGTTGCGCAACTCGTCGCGGAGCGAAGCGAGGGAGGCAATGTCCGCCTTCATCTGGTTCAAGCTCTCGCCCACCGCGGCCACGTCATCGTGACTCGCGAACTTGACGTTCTTGAACTGCTTGTCGACCTCGCGCTTGACCGTGTCGACGATGTACTCGGTGCTCTTCTTCGAGCGCTTCATGATGTCGTCGAGCAGCTCCTGGGCTTGGGTCCGCTGAACTTCCGTGAGGTGCACCAGATCCCTGGCCACCTCCTCCACCCGCTCGGAGGTCATCTTCGTCACCGTCTTGCCGGCGTCGACGAACTTCTTGTAGCGGTCCTTTTGGTTCTTGGTTGCCATTTCCCCAGCGTATCGGCAATTGCCCGACCCGTCAACGAAACCATGGCGCCATTGGTCACAACCGCCCCGTCCCATCGGCGGCTTTGTCACTGCCCGGGGCCAACATGGTGTCTGTACCCTGGAGTCAAAGGACGGAGGCGGGCGCGGCCTTGGACGCGAAAAGAAACGGCGAAGTGGCCACAGAGAGGGCGGCGGGCGCGGACGGCCAGACCCTGCGCGCCAACGCCTGGGCGGCCACCATGGCGGGCTGGGAAGACGGCACGGGCCTGGTGCACGCCCATTCCTCGGCAGGGGCCGCAATCGCCGCCGGG
>JAJZNF010000166.1 GCA_021847985.1 Actinomycetes bacterium
CGCTTGGCAACCAGCTCCAACGAGAAATCCTTTGGCCCAACCTCCGCACAAAGCTCCACGGCGGCGGCCATCACCCTCGCGCGCAGCTCCTCCGAGGGGGGCCTTCCCCGGCCCCGCGCGCCCTCCCGCGTCCCCGGGTCAGCCACCGGCACCGCCCCCGTCGGTAGCGCTCTCGGAATCGAACTGAGGCGCCACGTCGAAGTCAGGGTCCGCGGCAGCACGCGCGGGCAGGGCGATCAGGGCGATCAGGGCTCCGGCGAAGGCGGTTCCGACCGCGACCCACATGGTGGTGCCGAAGCCCGACATGAACGCCGACCTGGCGGCATCCGCGAGCGCGGACCCGTAGACGGCGGGCAGCTTGCCGGCGGCCTGGAGAGCGGTCCCCAGCGATGACTTGGCGGCCTCCGCCAAGGGGGCGGGAAGGAGCGAGAAGCCCTGCGTGGCCACGAGGTGGCTTCTGTAGGCCGTGTTGAGCACGCTGCCCATAACCGCGACACCCATGGCACCGCCCACCTGTATCAGGGTGCCATTGGTAGCCGAGCCCACGCCCGCCTGCGCGCGGGGCACCGAGCCCATCACCGACTCCGCGGAAGGCGGCATGGTGAAGGCCAGGCCCACACCCACCAGCGCAAGGGGGAGTTCGATCGCCATCAGCGAGGTTCCGGTCTGGTAATGGCCCAGGAAGACGGCTCCGACCGCTGCAAGAGTCAGGCCGAATGCCACCGTGATCTTGGTTCCGATGTGATGGGCGACGATCGCGCTCAAGGGCGCGAAGACCAGCAATGCGCCCGCCAATCCAAGCAAGAGTTCCCCCGAGCGCAGCGGACTGTACCCGCGCACGAACTGGAGGTACTGCGTGAGTAGGAAGGACGCGCCCATCAAGGAGAAGAAGACGATGGCGATGGAGGTGGCGGCGACCGAGAAACGGCGATTCTCGAAGAACTTCAGGCGGAGCATGGGATGGGAGCTCTTCGACTCCACCACCAGGAACACGACAAGAGCCACGATGCCTACCGCGAAGGCAGCCAGGGTCGAGGTCGAGGTCCAACCCCTGTTGGGCGCTTCGATGATGGCCCAGATGATCGTGCCCAGGGCGGCGATGGAGAGCAGGGAGCCGATCGGGTCCGGCTTGGAGATGCTCGGATCCACCGAATTCGGGACCAGGATCATCGCGGCGATGAGCCCGATGACGACGACCGGGGCGTTGACGAGAAAGACCGACCCCCACCAGTAATGGTCCAAAAGCCAGCCACCCGCGATAGGCCCGAGAGCGACACCGAGGCCCGAGGATCCCGACCAGATCGCAATGGCACGCGCCCTCTCGCGGGGGACGAGGAAGACGTTGGTGATGATCGAAAGCGTGGATGGCATGGCCATGGCGCCCCCGATACCCATGAAGGCCCTGGTCGCGATCAGGACGTTGGAGCTGCCCGAGAAGGCGGAGGCAACCGAGCCGGCGCCGAAGAGGGCCAGGCCGGTCATGAAGACCCACTTGCGTCCCAGGCGATCTCCAAGGCTGCCGCCGGTCAAGAGCAGTCCGGCGAAGACGAGGATGTAGGAATCCACGATCCACTGCAGCTGCGATGAGCTCGAATGCAGGTCGCGCACCAAAGTCGGCAGCGCCACGTTGAGGATGGTGTTATCGAGGTTCAGCATGATGATGCTGATGGAAAGCACGGCGAGGGTGCCCCACCTGAGCCGAGTGGAACGCGCGTCAGCGCCGGACATCTCAAGGATATTGCTCATACGATTTATGTTACATAACTGTCCCATAAATCGCGACTAGCTTTGGAGCGTGACATCGGTCACGCCACTTGGATCAGACCTCCAGCCTCACCAGGTCTTCGAAGCTCTCCCCGCGAACGACCACCCGCGCGCCGCTCTCGTCGACGAAGATCACCGGCGGACGCGGCACCCGGTTGTAATTGGAAGCCATCGAATACCCGTAGGCGCCTGTCACGGGCGTTGCCAACAGATCCCCCTCCTCGAGCGAGGACGGAAGAAGGGCATCCCGAATCAGGACGTCCCCGCTCTCGCAGTGCTTGCCCACAACCGTTACGACCTGGTCCCGCTCGGCATCGGCCGCCTCCGGGAGAAACGCCTCGTAACCGCTCCCGTATAGGACGGGCCGAGGGTTGTCGCTCATTCCCCCGTCCACCGAAACATAGGTCCTCAAGCCCTCCAGCCGCTTCACGGTCCCGACCCGATACACGGTCATAGCGGCCTGGGCCACCAAGGAACGGCCGGGTTCGACCATGATCTGGACATCGGGGCCGATACCGTTGTGTTCCAGGGCGGCGTAGAGCTGGACCGCCCACGCGTCGAAGCCCGGGCTCTCCTCTCCGGATACGTAGGCGACACCCAGGCCGCCTCCCAGATTCAGCACTCGGGGCGAATGCGCCTTTACCATTGCGGCCAGGGCGTCCACCTCCTTGGCATAGGAATCCAGCAGAAAGATCTGCGAGCCGATATGCGCGTGGATCCCGGCGAATTCGAGCCATGGCGAGGCCTTCACCATTCCCAGCGCCGCCTCCGCCGCACCCGAGGCAAGCGAGAAGCCGAACTTGGAGTCCTCCTGGCCGGTCATCACGTACTCGTGGGTGTGCGCCTCGACTCCGGGCGTGACCCGGACCAGAACCGGCTGCCGCCTTCCGGCCGCCTCCGCCGCCCTCTCCAGCCTGCCAATCTCCGCAACGGAGTCCACTACGAAGAGGCCCACGCCTTTGGCGACCCCGTATTCGATCTCCGCAACGGACTTGTTGTTGCCGTGGAGGACGATCCGGCCCGGATCGAAGCCCGCTGAAAGAGCTACGTGTAGTTCGCCTCCCGAGGCGACATCCATATGCACCCCGAGCTCGTCCATGATGCGAGCCAGCTCGCGGCAGAGGAAGGCCTTCGAAGCGTAGGCCACCTGCCAGCCGGCAGCTTCTTTGGCGGCCGTCACCTCGGCTCGGATGTGTGCGGCGTCATAAAGGAAGAGCGGGGTGCCGAACTCCTCGGCCAGGTCGGCGACCGCAATTCCATGAAGGTAAGCCCTCCCCTCACGGATCGAGACCCCACGGGAGAGGAGCGTCGGGCTGATCGGCGTGGTCGCACCCACCTCAACGCAACCTTGGCAACGGGGCGTCGCTCACATCTGCTCCGGAGCATGCACACCCAGGAGGCCCAGCACCACCTGGATCGCGACCCGGGATGAGTCGACAAGCAAGAGGCGCGCCGCGGTGATCTCCGGCCCCTCGCCCAGGATCGAGCAGTCGTGATAAAAGCCGTGGAAGGCCCCCGCAAAGTCCTTCAGCCAACCCACCAGCTTGTGAGGGGCCCTCTCGACCGCCGCGTTGGCGATCACCTCGTCCAGGCGGGCCTGCACGCGGAGAAGCTCCAGCTCCCGCGGATGCACCAGCAAGGTGAGATCGGCCTCGCCGAGCTTGGGTTCGGGAATCTTGCGCTCCTTGCGCATCCGCTCGATGGCGGCCATGCGGGCATGCGCGTACTGGATGTAGTACACCGGATTCTCCATCGATTTCGTAGTCACCTGCTCGATGTCGATGGTGCTGGCGCGGTCGATCGAGCTCTGCAGTGACAGCAGCCGCACGGCGGAGGCCCCGATCAACTCGACCAATTCGGCCAAGTCGACCACGTTCCCCTTGCGCTTGGAAAACTTCACTTTCTCGCCGCCTTGCTGCAGCGAAACCATCTGCCCAAGCAGAATCTCGAGCCGGGACCGCTCACAGCCGAATGCCTCGACGGCGGCGAAGAGGCTGGGGACCTGGCCCTGATGATCGGCACCGAAGATGTCGATCACATGCTCGAAGCCGCGCACCACCAGCTTGTCATAGTGGTAGGCGATGTCGCCGGCAAGGTAGGTGAAGTCGCCATTGGGCTTGGTCAGGTAGCGATCGCGAGAATCGCCGAAGCGCGTAGAGAGAAAGAGCTTCTGCCCCTCCACTTCCTCGATGAACCCCTGGCGCTCGAGCACGGATATGACGTGATCGACCGCCCCGGACTCCTCGATGGAGGCCTGGGAATACCAGGTGTCGAACTCGATGCCCAGCTCCTCCAACGAAAGCCGGATCACCTTTATTATCTCGTCGGCAGCGAACTTGCCTATCGCGGTGACGTCCCTCTCGCCACGGTACCTCTCCGCCATGGTCCTCACATACTCGCCGCGGTAGCCCCCCTCGGGAACCTCCCGGCCCTCCATCACGGCAAGCATGGATTCGCCGAGCTGGCGGATCTGGCCGCCGGTGTCGTTCACGTAATACTCAGTGGAGACTTCATAGCCAACGAAGCGCAGCAGCCTTCCCAGGGCATCCCCGTAGGAAGCCCACCAGCCGTTGCCCACGTGAAGTGGTCCAGTGGGGTTGGCCGAGACGAACTCGAGCAGCAGCGACTGTCCTTTGCCGAGGTTGGAACGCGCATAGGAGGCGGCGCCCATGGTCACGGCGAGGCGGATCTCCTCGTAGAGCCACTCCAGGCTGCAGCGGAAGTTGATGAAGCCCGGACCGGCGACCTCGACATCGTCCACATAGCGCGAAGTGAGTCCGGCGATTGCACCCGCAAGGTCGGTGGCGATCTGTCGTGGTGACTGGCCGAGGCTCTTTGCGGCCACCATCGCGAAGTTGGTGGTGAAGTCGCCGAACTCCGGCCGGACCGCCTCGGTGAGCTCGTACTCGGTACCCGCTTCATCCCAACCCAGCTGCCCGACCGCTTCAGCGATCAGCTGCGAAATATGTTCCTTGACGTTGATCAAACCGGAAAACTCCTGCGCACGGGTTTAGGAGATTCATCCTAACGGAAGACTCTCCTAGCAGGGAATCCACACCCCCGCGACTACAACCTCAGAGCGTCACGTTGGTATCCTTTGGCTATGGTCCACACGTGGCAAGCGACGAAATACGACGAGATCTTCCTTCCTCACCTCGCATGGGGGGATGAGCTCATCGCTCAGCTACCACTGACAGGTACCGAGACCGTCCTTGACGCCGGCGCCGGAACCGGGAGGGACGCGCTCAAGCTCGCCGCCCGCCTGCCTGCCGGGCGCGTGCTGGCGCTCGAGTCGTCCGAAACCATGCTTGCACGTCTACGCGAGAAGGTCGTCACTTCCGGGCTGCCGGTGGACGTCGTGGATGCCAACCTGCTTGAGCCGCTACCGATCAGCAGCCCGGTCGATGCGGCAATCAGTGTTGCGACCTTCCACTGGATTCACGATCACAAGGCCCTGTTCACCAACCTTGCGGAGGTCATGAAGCAGGGCGCGCCCCTCCTCGCAGACTGTGGAGGCAGGGGCAACATAGACCGAGTCAAGAGCGCCTTTCATGCAGTGACGGGGCGCGATGCCGACGGAGGACGCCCGTGGTTCTTCGCCGACCCGCAGGAGACCGCTGACCGCCTCTCCGCGGCAGGTTTCGAGCCGCTGGACGTCAGGCTGGTCCGCGACACCATTGTCTTCCCGACCCGGGAGGAGCACGAGGAGTTCCTGGCCACGATCGTTCTTGGCCCACAGCTCGAAGGTTTTCCGGCCGAAGAGCGTCCCGAAATAGTCCGGCACGTGTCGCGGGCCATGGTCGACGCGGTGGTCGATTACGTACGACTGAAGATAAGGGCGAAAAAGGCGTAGTCCGGCCCAGAGTCTCAGCGTACATCGGCCGCTTAGACTGGGGTGTCGCCACCTCGGGTGGCGTAGCCGCCCCCGTAGCTCAGGGGATAGAGCGCCGGCCTCCGGAGCCGGGCGCGCAGGTTCGAATCCTGCCGGGGGCACCAAACTTGCCAAGCGCCGCGTACCCCGGTTCCGCGGCGCTTGGCACGCGGAACCACGGTACGGCGCGGTCGTCGACCTGGACGCCATCGACGTCGCTGATGGGACCGCCAACGAGTTCGCCGCTCCGGGTGGTCCCTCCCTTGACGCCTTGACCACGTCTATCGGGGAGATCGCCGCATACTTTCCGGTCAACAGCGTCGGTCTGACCTCCTACAACCCCACCGTGGACCACGACGGGCGGGCGTCGCTCACGGGCCAACGCGTCCTTCACGCTCTCGGCTCACCCACGACTCATCGGCCATGACGAGGGGCGACCAGTCCAACTCATCGGTCTGTGCGAAATGCGATCGCGCCAAGGAACAGCGCCGTGCCGTCGTCCCGGAGCCCGAAAGGTGTTGTGCGAGCGAAGCCCGGCGGCGAGACTGGTGCGGTGGAACCATTGATCGATGAGCGGTCCGTGCTGCTAGCGGCGTATGACGAGCAGCTGCGTGGCGTGGCTGAAATGCAAGGAGCGCAGAGCTGGGACCGAGACGGACCGCTGTACCGGGCGCTGTTTGAGCGTGGTGGTTTCGTCAGCTACGAGTCGCTGGCCGGAGTCGAGGACCTGGACGACCTGATCGAGAGGACCGTCGCCTTCTTCGCGGGGATCAGCCAGGTCGAGGAGTTCGAGTGGAAGTCCCGCGGTCATGACCATCCGGCCGATCTGGATACCAGACTGCGGCGAGCTGGCCTCGAGCCCGAGGAGGTCGAGACGGTGATGGTTGGCGAGGCGGCCAAGCTGGCGGTCGAGGTCGAGCTGCCCCCCGAGGTTGTCATACGGCGGGTCGATCAGTTACCCGAGCGGACGGAGGTCATCGCAGCAGCATCGGCTATGCAACGCGGCGTCTTCGGAGGGGGGCCTTCGACCGAGGAGGTCGTCGCGCGCTTGGACCGCATGGGAGACGATGAGCAGTTCTGGGTTGCCGAGGCCGCCAACACGATCGTGTGCGCAGGCCGCCTTTCTCGGGTAGCCGGTTCCGAATTCGCCGGTTTGTGGGGCGGCGCCACCGCTCCCGACTGGCGGGGGAAGGGGATTTATCGCGCCTTGACCGCCGCCAGGGCCAGCGCTGCGGTCGCCACAGGGGTGCGCTACCTTCACAGTGACTGCACGGCGATGTCGCGGCCGATACTGGAGCGCAGCGGCCTAGTGGCGGTCACCACCACCACGCCCTACCGCTGGCGGCGCTGAGCCCGTAGGGAGCCTCCTGCTCGCCCACCCGCAAGCCCAACCATGAGTGGGAACACCGCAGGAAGGCGGTCCGGCGTTAGGGAGGGTGTTCCGAAAGACCCCTCCGGTGAAAATTATCGCGACGAGACTGCCAACTCCGACGCGTCACGACGCGCCTCTCGCTACACGTGCTGCCGCTCCCCGGGCCCGTCGGACGATCTTGGTTGAAAGTCAAAAGGGAAGATCCTGCGGACGACAGTTCCGAAAGTCCGGTGAGACCGGTTCCGTGATACGAACGGCCGGAATGGTTCTTCTTGCCTCGAACAGCGCTCTTGCGATTCGGTGCATCCCGTCCATAACCCTGCCCTCAGGGCTCAGGATCACCCGATATGTCGTCCTACATATGTGGGATCCAACTCGGACATCAGCTTCATGTGTTCCACTACGACGCGAACCGTTGGGCGCGAAGTCTCGTCGAACCAGTGGACGGTGTCGAGCTCTTCGATCTCCTCGAACTGCACCTCCTGCACCCGAAGGCCTCGGCTCAAAAGGATCAGCCGGGCCACGTCCCACGCGTCAAAGCCGGAGCCGGTTTCGCTGGGCCAGGAGTGGCACTGCTTGCGCATACGTGCAATCTTGGTCGCATTCCCCGCCCAGCCGGGCGCCCCTCTCGATTGGCCCGCCAACATCGTTGCGTGTGCGCCTAACGACCTGCGATCAGCGAGAGGCGCGGCGCATCAACGGTATGGGGATAGCTGCCGCGAGGTTGGTAGCGGAGATAGAGGTACCCACCGGAGTAGCCCATGTCACCGAAAGGCCGTCAGCACCCCTCAGAGCAGTCGCGCCAGCGCTCGCGCCCCGGGGAGGAGGTCGTCATCGGCGGAAAGCACCTGGATCGCAACCTGATCCGCGCCGGCGGCGAGATGGGCACGCAGACCGTCGGCCACGGTCTCGGGTTCGCCATGGATGGCCAACGCGTCGATCAGCCGATCGCTGCCGGGGAAGGCGACGTCGTCGGCATCGAAGCCTATCCGGCGCAGGTTGGCAACGTAATTCGACAGCCGCAGGTAAGGAGCGACCCGTTCCCGGCCTAGCTCGCGCGCCCGGTCCGGCTGGGCGTCGATCACGACCTTCTGCTCGGCCACTAGGAGCGGGGCGGGTCCAAGTCGGGTACGGGCGTTGCGGGTGTGCTCCGGCGTGACGAGGTATGGGAGCGCTCCGGCACTGCGGGTGCGGGCCAGGTCCAAGACACGAGGTCCGAGTGCGGCCATGGCCCTGCGCTGCATCGGCACGCCCGCCTGGTCCAGTTCGTCGAGGTATTCGACCAGTGCCTCGTAGGGCTTGCGGTAGTCCGCATTGCTCTCCCGGTGTCCCGCACCGATCCCCAGAACGAACCGCCCGGGGTACTTCGCCTCCAGGCGTTGGAATGACTCGGCTACTGACTTGGCGGGCGCAGTCCAGATGTTCACGATGCTGGTTCCAATGAACAGCGTCTCCGTGGCCCCGAGCAGGGGATCAACCATGTCGAGCCCAGCCGCCGGGGAGCCCCCGAGCCACAGCGTCGAATAGCCGAGTCGCTCCAGCTCGCGCGCCACCTCCGGGCTGACGTTGTTATGGCGTACCCAAATTCCAGCTCTACCCAGCATCTCCATGATCCCTTCGAACTTCTCCATCGGCTCCGCTATTCCCGGTACTCGGTGGAGTTGGGGGTCCTGCCATTTTCCGGGGACGGCCGGACCTTCCTCAGCGAGCTATCGGACCGACACCTGCGGCCTCCTGTCGGGTGGATCGGGAGTCGGGCCGGCGTATCTGCGCACACTGTGCAGTGAAGCGGGGCGGGGCACCCTAAACCCGCGGCAGCGTGCAGTCTCTGGTCCGGCTGCCTCCGCGAGCGCATGAGGTCGCCTCGCCAGGTCTCGCATCGGGGAGCTTGACTTAGTACTAATGGTACCAGTAGCATTAGTTCCATGGACTGCAACCTCGACCGGTCGAGTGCAATGCCCTTGCACGAGCAGGCGGCGGCTGCCATTCGCCGAGCGATCGCCGATGGGGAGGCTGGTCCCGGTGAGCGCCTGCCCCTGGCCAAGGATCTGGCGGCGGTCATGGGCATCAACAAGAACACTGTCATCCGCGCCCTGCACCTCTTGCGAGACGAAGGGCTCCTCGAGTTCCGCCGCGGCCACGGGATCACCGTTGCCGGCACACCGGAGAAAGGCGCCCTCCTGGCTCAGGTAAGAGACCTCGTGCGCGATGCCCGCCAGAAGGGCTACAAGAAGAGCGAACTCATCGCCATGATCGAGGCCATACCCTGATGGCGATCGTCGCACCTCCGCCACCGGGGGCGAAATGGATGCCGGACCCGCCGGAGGTGCTGTTCCGCGAAGCTCGACGTCGCAGGCGGAGGCGATGGATAATCGGAGCCACGGTCGCCGCACTCTGCGCCGCAGTGGTGGGTACCGGCCTTGCCGCAGCTGGGAGCGGATCAGGTGGTGGCACCGGACGCGGTGCGCTCCCGACCGCCGCCGACCCGTCCCCCCGCACTGTGCCGGGGTCCAGCGGCGACATTGTTGGCGGACGGTGGGAAACGCTCGCTCCACCGGGCCAAGGAGCCGAGAAGACCTGGCAGATCGCAGCGTGGACAGGCAAGTACGTAATCGCCTGGGGTAGTGGCCACCCATGTTGTACGACAGCTGCGGGGGGCAGCTCGGAACATGGTGCTGCATTCAACCCGGAGCGCAACTCCTGGCGGCCGCTTCCGCCGGCGCCGGTCGACTTCAAGGTGGCATCGACGATATGGACTGGGAGCCGGCTCCTGGTGTGGGGGTCGGCCCCCGGACGGACGGGGGGATTCACACGAAATGTCCTTTGGGGATTCGATCCGGCAACGTGGCGATGGGCGCGGCTTGCCTCGCCTCCGATCGGCACAAGATCAGATGCCAACGTGCTTTGGAGCGGAACAAGTCTCATCGTCATCGGAGGTCAAGGCGGCTCGGCGGCCGCGGAATTGCTAAAAGGCGCGACCTACAACCCGGGAACCAACCGGTGGAGCCTGCTCCCCGCGATACCGAGATTCGCTTCCAGGTCCGGGGGCAAAGATGAGGCGGTCGGCTTGACGCCGGCCTGGGCAGCCGACACTCTCTACGTGTGGGTAACTCGCCAGATATCGCGGTCTTGTGGGGTGGGCTGCGGGGAGATCTCGGCCCAAGTCCAGGCGCTGCGGTGGCGCCCGGGGTCATCCCGATGGAGTACGGGCCCGACGCCGCCTGACGGCGTCCCGGTCTTCAACTCGACGCCCGTGACGATGGGGACCTCGGTGGCACTGTTTGGAGGCTCTTCGTGCCTGCCTGAGATGAGCTGCCCAGCTCGGCTTGGCGGGAACTCGTCGGTCTTGCGAACGACGACGGGCAAGTGGTCTTCGATCACCCCGAGCGCCGTCCTGGGTAACGGAGCCACATTCGCCTGGACCGGAAGCAGACTCATGGCCATCAGTCCATACCTGACCTCGAGCGGTTACATCGTCGGCGGATACGCGTCGGCATTCGACCCGACAAATGGCGCATGGCAGAACCTGCCCACGCTGCCGGTCCCGGCAGCACCGCCCTCCGGACCGGTCATCACCGGAACGGTGTGGGCAGGCACCGAGCTGATCGATTCGGGTCTCGTACTCATGCCGGGACATCGGCCGCCCGCTGCGGGAACGAAAACCGCATCCCCAGTGCCGACCTGTCCTCCCATCAAGTTCCCCGAATGGGTCGGCGGAACCTTCTGCGGCCCTCCCCCCGGACCGGGGAATGGAAGCGGTCCGGACGGATCCTGCCTTGGTTCCGAGACAGCGCCGCCCTGCGGTCCCGGCATGGTCGCCGGGAAGTACTATGCCTACACGCTCGTCGACGCTTGCGCAAACTACTACATCGATGGCCGGTGGTGGTCTTCGGAGCTTCAGGGCGGAACGGGTTCGTTGAACGTATGGATATCGGTGAACTCCGGCGGGACCGGCACCGGCTGGATCGGGCCAAATGGAGCAGTTGGGTTCAAGCCCTCGACCGCGACCAGCTGCTCCTGACACGGAATGGCGCGCCCCACGCGCACCCTGGGATGCGGGCCTCGGCGCCACTTCCTACACGCGTGTCCTTTCGGCCGTCCGGATCCACCGCGACCTGACGGGAACGGCAGGTACCGAGTCTTGAAAATCGCAGAGTTGGAAATAGCCGGCGTGCGCTTGGCCCGGGCGGCTGTTCCGGTGATTCGCGGGGCGCTAACGTGCTGACCGTGAGCATGGCCGCGCAGCCGTAGCGTCTCATGGAACAAGATTCGCAGCCGCGGGCGCAATGCGGGAAGACCGGCTGATCCGGGCTCGCATCCGCGCGCATCACGAGGTGTCGGATGGAGCAACTATGAAGCGGAGGATCACCTCCTTCCACCAGGATGAAAACGGGGACTGGGTGGCGGAGTTCGACTGCCTGCATTCCCAGCACATGCGCCACCGGCCCCTACTGGAGAACCGGCCCTGGGTGCTCCACGAAGAGCAGCGACAAGCAAGAGTCGGAACAGCCGTCGAATGCGCCGCCTGCGATGCCGGCGAAGCCCCCGATGGGCTGGTCCGCCTCGACATCCTCGGCCCATTCCCGGAGGATGCGGTTAGTCCAGCGCTTTTCGCCACCTGGGAAGTCCCCGCCAAGCGCTGGGACGTGATCGTCGTGTTGGCCGGATCTCTGCGCTTCGAGGTGGAGGACTCAAGAAGCGGTACTTTGGGGCCAAGAGAACGTGCGGCGCTTCCGCCGCTTGCAGTTGCCAGGGTCGAAGCGGACCCCGAGACCGCTGTAGAGGTCGAGCGCTGGGGCAAGCGGTAGCGAATCCACTCGGCCTCCCAACTGCGTGGCCTACACCGCCGATAAGCTCGGTCGGCGAACATAGTCCTTGGGGGGAAAATGGGAAGCCTGGGATCGGGGTCCGATGACGCCTTCTCCTTCGCCCAGCTGGTTAAGGTCGCCGCCTTCGCAGCCGTAGAGCAGCGCGCCCCGGGCCATGTCACGCAGAATTCCGGCCACGCCGCGACAGACTCCGGGGCGGACTTGCCTGGTTTGCGTGGGTGGCGGGTCGGCAGTCGGTGCCGCCAAGCCCGTCACGCTCACCACTGGGCTGCCCATCATCGCCATCCCCACCACCTACTCAGGCTCGGATGTCACCCCGGTGTGGGGTGTCACCGCGCACAGCGTGGACAGGACCGGACGCAGCCTGGAAGTGCTGCCGCGGACCGCCATCTACACAAGGCGTCCATTTTGGAGGGAATGCCACGCCGGCTGGAGGTGGAGAGCGCGCTCAGCGCACTCGCGCATGGGGTCGAGACGTTCCGGGATGCCGGTCGCAACCCCGTCACGGCTCCGGTTGCCGAGGATGCGGCGCGACAGGTATATTCCGGCCTCAGCCGCCTCGCCGGCGGAGCGCCGCCCGAAGCCGTGCGAGATGCGCCGTTTTACGGAGCCTTCCTGGCCGAAGCGGGCCCACGGGCCGGGGATCCGGAAGCCGCCTGCCGCGAGACAGCGGCGCTGCTTCCCATCAACAATCCGCGCCCACTTAGCGAGCGGGGCATCCGCGGGCTTATCGAGAGGGCATTCGAAGGACGGATCGCCAAGAAAGCTGAGGTGGCCGAAGAATGAACATCGACGGGGGCGTCAACGACGCACGGGAAGAGGCCCTGACCGCAGAGGTGGTACGAAGTTTCGCAGCGGCCGATCCCCGCCTCAAGGAGATCCTCTCTGCGCTCGTCACCCATCTCCACGCCTTCATCCGGGAGGTTCGCCTCACCCCGGAGGAGTGGAGCGCGGGTATCGACTTCCTCGCCCAGGCCGGACACATCACCGACGACCGCCGCCAGGAGTTCATCCTTCTCTCCGACGTCCTCGGGGCTTCGATGCAGACCGTCACCGTGAATGCGCCCCCCAACCCCGCCGCCACGGAATCGACCGTGCTCGGCCCCTTCTTCGCCGATGGCTCGCCGCTTGCCGCAAACGGCGAGGACATAGCACGAGGCGCGCCCGGCTCGCCATGTTGGGTGGAGCTCGCCATCAGGTCGGAGTCCGGCGACCCGGTGCGCGGGGCGCGGGTGGAGGTGTGGGGAGCTGGGGATGACGGACTTTACGACGTGCAGCGCAGCGGGGAGGTCATGGCCAACCGCGCCCACTTCTTCACCGGCGGCGATGGCCTCGTTCGCTTCTGGGGCATCCTCCCCTCCGCCTACCCGATTCCCGACGACGGCCCGGTGGGACGGCTGCTGGCCGCAACCGGCCGGAGTGAGATGCGCCCCGCCCATCTGCACTTCCTGGTTTCCGCCGACGGCTTTGCCCCGCTGGTGACGCACCTGTTCGTCTCGGGCGACCGATACTTGACGACCGATGCCGTCTTCGGAGTCCGTCCGTCGCTCGTGGTTGACTTCCAGGAACACGGGGCGGACGAGGAAGCGCCGGGCGGCAGGACCATTGCCGGGCCCTGGTACTCGATGAATCACGAATTCGTCCTGGTAAACGAGGACGGCGCCTAGTACCTCCGGGTGGCGCGCGCCACGGCGAATCTTGGGGCTTGCTGAGAAGAGCCACACCTTCTCCGATTCTCATTTGCGGCTTCTAGGGTGTAGTTTTGACCTGATCGACACCGCGAGGATGCCCCAGCGTGCCATTGAAGCTCTCCGAAATCGCCGAACGGCTGCCGGACGCTCACTTGATAGGCCCTGACACGGAGATCGTCGGAATCACGCACGACTCGCGCCAGGTCAAGCCGGACTTTCTCTTCGCCGCGGTCCGCGGAACGCTTCAAAACGGCATCGAGTTCGCGGCCGACGCGGTGGAGCACGGCGCGGCGGCGGTGATGATAGCCGCCAAGTACGCCGACAGCCCCCTGGTGCCGCGCAACGTTCCCAGACTGGTCGTCCCCTCGGTGCGCCAGTCGCTCGGCCTTGCCTCCAGCATGGTCTTCGGTTGTCCGTCACGGCGCCTGAACCTGGTCGGCATCACCGGCACCAACGGCAAGACCACCACTTCATTTCTTCTGGATGCCGCCCTGACCGAGGTCGGGGTGCGAACCGGCATCATCGGGACAATCGAATTCCGCTCGGCCAACAAGCGCGCCCCGTCCACCTTCACTACTCCTGAGGCGCCGGATCTGCAGGCCATGCTGGCCGAGATGGCCGACGCCGGCGTCGAGACCGTGAGCATGGAGGTCTCCTCACATGGGCTGGACCAGCGCCGCGTCGACTCCGCGCACTTCAGGGTGGGCATCTTCACCAACCTGTCGCCCGAGCATCTCGACTACCACGGCACCATCGAGCAATACTTCTACGCCAAGGCCCAGCTATTCGACTCCTCCCGCTGCGAATTCGCGATCGTCTCGGTGGACGACGAGTGGGGGCGCAGGCTGGCCAGCCAGATGTCGGTTTCCCACGTGACCTACGGAACCAACCCCGACGCCGACTACGTCGTCGAGAACGTGCGCGTCACCCACGACGGAACATGGTTCACCTTGCGCCACGATGGCGAGACCATCCCCCTGTCGACGCGCATCGTCGGCCCCGCCAACGCCCTTAACGCCGCGGCCGCCTACGTTGCCGCTCTGGAGCTGGGTGCCGAACCCGATGCCGCGCGTCGCGGCATCGCCGGCTGCGAATCCGTGGCCGGGCGTTTTCAGTTGGTGGAAGCGGGCCAGCCCTCCATGGTCGTGGTGGACTACGCCCACACCCCTGATGCGATCTCCAGCCTCATCTCCACCGTGCGCTCGCTTCTGGGCAAGGGTGGCCGGGTCACGGTTATCGGTGGCGCCAGGGGCGGGAGGGACCGCCTGAAGCGCCCGGCACTCGGCAGAGCGCTGGCCAGCGCGGATCTCGCCGTGCTCACCACCGACAATCCCGGCGACGAGGACCCTCACGACATCATCGCCCAACTGATGCTGGGCACCCTCGACGTACCCGGCCGCCACGTCCATATAGAGCCCGACAGGCAGGAGGCGATCCGCTTCGCGATCGGCAAGTCCGGGCCGGACGACGCGGTGGTGATCGTCGGACGCGGGCACGAGACCTCCATCCGAGTCGGCAAGCAGATGGTGCACCTTGACGACCGGGAGGCGGTGGCCCAGGCCGCGGCTCTCCTCTTCCCCAGCTCAGTGGCGGTGAACGGCTGAGCATGGCCAACTCTTCCGACGCGCGCGCACCCTCCATCAGCGCGATAATCACGTGTTACAACAATCAGGCCACCATCGCCGAAGCCATCGAGAGCGCCCTGGCCCAAAGCCATCTTCCCGAAGAGGTCATCGTCGTTGACGATGGCTCCACCGATGGGTCCCTCGCGGCCATAGCACCCTTCAAGGACCGGGTTACCCTGATCGCCGGTCGTAATGGGGGACCTTCGGCAGCGCGCAATCGCGGACTCGAAGCCGCCGGTGGCAAGTGGGTCGCCTTCTTGGACGGCGACGACGCGTGGCACACGCACAAGCTCGCAGTCCAGCTGGTGGCGCTGGAGGCCAACCCCGATGCGATCATCATCGCCTCGGACTGGTCGCGCGATGCCGCCAAACTTGCCGTCGACACGGACCCCGGGATCCAGCGTCTCTACGCCTCGCACATCGCCGTACTCAATCGATTCCAGACCTCGAGCGTGCTGGCGCTTCGCAGCGCCATCGAACATGCCGGAGGCTTCGACCCCCGGATGGACACCGCCGAGGACTGGGACATGTGGCTGAGGGTGGCCAAGCTGGGGCCCGCCGTGCTGGTGAAGTCCCCGATGGTCTTCTATCGCGACAACCCCAATGGCGTCTCCAAGGACGTGCGGACCTTGTCCGCTCGCGCCCAGGACATCGTCGCCCGTGAGCGGAAGGAACTCTATTTCGAGAAGGGGTTCGTCGACACGATAGGCGCCTGGCACCTGCAGCGATTCATGGTCGCCGCAGCGCTGGGGCGGGACTGGAGCCTGTTGGCAAGACTTGCGTCCGGGCTTCCGCGCGCCGGACGGCCCACGAGCCACCTGCGCGCCTTCGTCTCCTACACGCTCCCCTTCCTCGCCGAACGACTGAAGCGGAGAGCCGCCGCCTAGATCTCCTCGGCCCCGTTGGCCTCCAACGTGCCTGCTGGCTCATCGACCGCCAGCGCCTGCTGGGTTCGTCCCGCCTTTCGCCGTCTAAGCAGAACCACGGCGACAACAGCCAGTGCCAACAGTGCCGCCAAGGCGTATCCGGCCTTGCCCGCGACCGACTCGACGGTGCGGAAGCTCGCTCCGGCCAGGTAGCCGGCCACGGTGAAGGCAACCGCCCAGGCGACTCCGCCCAGGATGTTGAAGATCAAGAAGGTGCGGTAGCGCATGTGCGACATGCCCGCCAGCCCGGGGATGATCGCACGCAGGGCAGCGGCAAAGCGGCCCAGGAAGACACCGAATCCGCCACGGCGGGCTATGAAATCCTCCGCCGCGCGGACGTGCTCCTTTTTGATGAGGCGTCCGCTCCGTGAGTCGAGGATGCGCCGTCCGAACTCGCGCCCGACCCAGTAGCCGACGCTGTCACCGATGACGGCACCGGCAATGGCCACCGCCATGGCTGCCGCAAGCGGAATACGGTGCTCGTAGGCGAGCACTCCCCCCAAGATGACCGCCGTCTCGCCCGGGAATATGAAGCCGAGAAAGACCGACGATTCGAGTGCGGGGAAGATGAAGATGGCCAGCAGCGCGAGCGTCCCGTGAAGGGAAAGCAGCGTATTGGTTACGAAGGACACATCTCGATAGTACAGAACCAAGCTGAGAAAGGACTTGGGCCGGCCCCGGAAAGGGACGGCCCAAGTCCAAAACCGATTACGACCAGCTCAGGGCCGCTCAGGAGCCCCTTTGCTCAGACCGCGCCACCCCGTCGTGACTCCAGTGTCGCCGAGGTGGCCGCAAAGACGATGAGAGAAAGGCCGATCACCGCGGTCCAGGCTCCGAAGACCAGGGACAGGGCGGTGAGAAAGGCGCCGATGCCGAGTACGAAGGGAAAGATCGTGTGGTCGGGGAATGCCCCGACGGCACCCTTGCTCTCCGCCATGGTGGCTTCCTCGACGTCCTCCGGGCGCGGGTCCATACGCCGCTTCCACCAGCCAAGATAAAGCGCGGGAAGAATGCCGAGCCCGGCGGTGCCGAACAGCATCATGGCGCCGCCGTACTCCTTGGCCCAGAAGAAGTACACCACGGTGACCAGCAGGACGAAGACGCCTATCCCCAGATAGACGCGGTATTCGACTTTCACTTCGCCTCCACCCCCTTCTTCGGCGTTCCGTCATGCTCGGTGTTGTAGTCCGCGTACTCGGGATGGTTCTGGTCCCAGACCGGGCGCTGCGAGCGGATCGGCGGCAGTGAAGTGAAGTTGTGGTGCGGAGGCGGCGAGGAGGTCGCCCACTCCAAGGTATGGCCGTCCCACGGGTTGTCCCCGGCGGCAATGGGCTTGCGCCAGCTGATCCAAAGGTTCAGCAGCCAGATGAGGAAGGAGAAGCCCGTCAGGAAGGCGCCGACCGAGGAGACCTGGTTCAGGAAGGTCACATGGTCACTCACCAGGTAGACCGGAATGCGCCTCGGCATTCCACGCAGGCCGGCAAGGTACTGCGGGATGAAGGTCATGTTGAAGGCGATGAAGGCGATCCAGAACTGCAGCTTGCCCAAGCTCTCGCGCATCATCCGACCGGTCAACTTGGGATACCAGTAGTAGAAACCCGCAAAGCCCGCGAATACCGCCGTGCCCGCCAGCACCTGGTGGAAGTGGGCGACCACGAAGTACGTGTCGTGCACCGCGAAGTCGAATGGCGGAGAAGCGAGCATGACGCCCGAGAAGCCGCCCATCGTGAAGGTGACCAGGAAACCCAGCGCGAAGAGCATGGGCGTCTTGAACTGGAGGTTCCCGCCCCAGAGCGTACCGATCCAAGTGAAGACCTTGATGCCGGTCGGGACCGCGATCAGCAGGGAGAGTGCGGCAAAGAAGGGGAGCAGCACGGTACCGGTGGTGTACATGTGGTGCGCCCACACACCGGTTGAGAGGCCGGCAATGGCCAGGGTGGCGAAGACCAGCCCCTTGTACCCGAAGATCGGCTTCTTGGCGAAGACCGGAAAGACTTCAGAGGCGATTCCAAAATATGGCAGCGCCAGGATGTAGACCTCCGGGTGCCCGAAGAACCAGAACAGGTTCTGCCACATGACCGGAGAGCCGCCTCCCGCCACCGTGAAGAAGTGGGTGCCGAGGTGCCTGTCCGCGTAGAGCATGACCATGGCGGCGGTCAGGATCGGGAAGGCGATCAGGATCAGGATGCCGGTGACCACCATGTTCCAGGTGAAGATGGGCATACGGAACATTGTCATGCCCGGGGCCCGCAGATAGAAGGCGGTCGTTACCAGGTTGACGGCCGTGAAGATACCCGAGAAGCCGGTCAGGGCAATTGCCACGATCCACAGGTCCGGGCCGGGGCCGGGCGAGTTGGTGTAGCTCGAGAGCGGCGCATAGGAGACCCAGCCGAATGCGGCCGCCCCGCCGGTCACGAAGAAGCCCATCAGCATGGTGGTGCCGCCGGTCAGGTACAGCCAGTACGAGAGCGCGTTCAGCCGTGGGAACGCCATGTCAGGCGCTCCGATCTGCAGGGGGAGGATGAAGTTGGCGAAGCCTCCGAAGGCGAACGGGCCCGCAAAGAGATAGAGCATGATCGACCCATGGATGGTGAAGAGCTCGTTGTACATCTGTTGCGAGACGATGTGCCCGTCGGGCTGCACCAGCTGCGCGCGGATGATCATGGCCATGGCACCCGCGATCATCAGGAAGACCAGCGAGGTGTACATGTAGTTCTTGCCGATCACCTTGTGGTCGGTGGAGGTGAGCCATTTGTAGATGCCGCTAGGGCCGTGATGGCCGCCGGCGTCAGGCTCATGCGCGAGTTCGCTGCGCTCCTCGGCAATGGTCATGCCGTTGCACCCTTTCCTTGAGAACTGAGCCAGGCATTGAACTGCGCTGGCGTGACGACCCTCACGCTGAAGAGCATCTCGGCGTGGTAGAGGCCGCAAAGCTGCGAACAGCGCCCGATGAAGGTACCGAGCTTGTTCGGGGTCAGGTCGAAGTAGTTGGTCACCCCGGGCAGGGCATAGCGGGAGAAGTTGAAGGCGGGCACATAGAAGCCGTGCACCACGTCCTGGGAGACCAGCTTCACCTTGGTGGTCTCACCTTCGGGCAGGACCATCTGCGGGTAGTTGGTCCCCTGCGAGACGACGCTCACCCCGTCGGGGTAGGTGAAGCGCCAACCCCACTGGAAGCCGGTCACCGTGAGGTTCAGACTGGGGTTGTGAGAGACCGCATCAACCTTGTTCTCCGTGCCCACGGTCATGAAGAAGATGACGGCCACGATGATGGCCGGAATGACGGTGTAGACGATCTCGATCTTCACGTTGGAATGGCGCTGGCGCGGCACGCCGTCGCCTTTGCGGCGGCCGTAACGCAGTAGCACGTAAAGCAACGCGCCGAAAGTTACGATCGCCACCCCCATGGCCATGTAGATGAACGTCTGATAGAGGTGGAAGATGTCGCTTCCCTGGCTGGTCGCGCCGGTGTGCATTCCGAAGTCGGTCACGTTGCAAGCCGATAGGGCGAGCGCAGCGCCGCCCAGTGCCACCGGGGTGCGCCATCCTGCCCTGCCGAGCAACCGGCGCCGCCCGCCCGGGCCACTCGGGGTATCTCTCCTGTAATTCAGCTTCTTCACCAGACAATTCCTTGGTTGAAGGCGGTTCCGGTGCGGCCCGGCATGCGGGCCGCGAAGGTGCGGGAGCTAAAGCAGCCCCGGGCAAGGTTGTCAGCCACGGTCACCGATCCCTCCGATCTGCTCCCCACCCGTCTCGGGCATTGCGGAGCGGCGGACACGCGGGATGCGGAAGATGCCGCTGCCACCCGAGGGGAGCGGGCCCACGTCGACCCCCGCATGCGAGGGTGAGCCGCTGGGCCCTGAGGGGCCGGTCGGCGCGGCCGAGGTAACGAGGTCATCGTCACTGTGGCCGTGCAGGGAGTGGTATTCCACCTCTTCGGGCAGCTCCTCTGCGATCTCCTCCTCGTGCTGGGGAGAGCGCGGAGCGGTCTTCTCGGTGTAGTAGGCGCCTTCCGCGGTACGCAGGATGACATTGGCCCGCTTGCGCCGGCCGGCGCCGGGAACCGATCCCGCCTCCTTGGCCACCTTGTAAGCGACGAAGGCGGCAATGGGCGGAACCACGAACAACAGGATGCGGAAGCCCCACAGCACGAAGTTCAGCGACAGCTGGAAGCTGTTGGCGAGAACGTCCGTCGAAGATGCGAAAAACAGGACCACGTAGAACGCGAGCACGCCCACGCCGACCGAGGTCCGCCAAGGAACGTCCCGCGGGTTGTCGAGAAGGTTGTGCTCCGCATTGTCCTTGGTGATCTTCTTTTCGATGAAGGGCCACAGGGCCAGCGCCGTGAAGGTCAGACCCGGAAGAAGGACGGCCGGAAAGAAGATGGTCGGGATCATATGACCAAATCCGACGATCTCCCAGCTCGGCATGAGCCTGAGGGCCCCGTCAAGCCAGCCCATGTACCAGTCCGGCTGCACCGCGTAGGACACCTTGTACGGGATGTACTGGCCGTACAGCCAGATCGGGTTGATCTGGACCAGTCCTCCGAGGATGGCTATGACCGCCGCGGTCAGGAAGAAGAAGCCCCCCGCCTGCAGCGCGTACGCCGGCCACATGGCCACTCCGACGACATTTCGCTCGCTCTTGCCCTTGCCCTTGTACTGGGTGTGCTTCTGGTGCCACATCACGGCCAGGTGTGCGCCCAACAGGCCGGCGATCAGCGCGGGGATGATCAGGATGTGCAGGGAGTAGAAGCGGGGGATGATCGAATCACCGGGGAAGTTCCCTCCGAAGAGGAAGAACGCCAGGTAGCTTCCGACCACCGGTACCGAGAGCACGATGGAGAAGGCGATACGGATGCCGGTTCCCGAGATCAAGTCGTCCGGCAACGAATAGCCGAGGAACCCGTTCACGATGGCCAGGATCAGCAGAAGGGTTCCGATGACCCAGTTGATCTCGCGCGGCTTGCGGAATGCACCTGTGAAGAAGATGCGGCAGACGTGCACGACGATGGCGGCGATGAAGACGTTGGCCGCCCAGTGGTGCATCTGACGCATCACCAGCCCGGCGCGGACCGAGAAGGAAAGGTTCAGTGTCGATGCATAGGCCTCCGAGACCTTGTGGCCGTCCAGCGGCTTGTAGGCCCCGTGATAGATGATCTCCTTGCTCGAGGGCACGAAGAACAGCGTCAGGAAGACCCCGGTGAACAGAAGCACGATGAACGAGTACATCGCGATTTCACCGAGCATGAAGGACCAGTGGTCGGGGAAGATCTTGTTGAGGGACTTGCGCGTGAACTTGGCTATACCGAGACGCTCGTCGAACCAGTCAGCGGTTTGGGTGATCACGCGCCACGCTCCCAGAAGCCAGGTCCGACCGGCTCGTCATACCCGGCTTGAGCCCGGATGTAGCCGGAGGAGTCGACGTACAGGGGAAGCTGCGGAAGCGGCCGGGGAGCCGGGCCGAAGACAGGGGTTGCTCCCGTCAGCACGTCGAAGAGCGACTGGTGGCAAGGGCACAGCAACTGCTGGGTCAGCTCCTGGTAGAGGCCGACCGGGCAGCCGGCGTGCGTGCAGAGCTTCGAGAAGGCCAGGTACCCTTGCGGACCCCACGTCTCCCTGCCGGGCCGCGTGGTTATGTCGGTGTTGGCCGCCCGCAGCAGGACCGTCTGGGAGATCGCGCCCCCGACGTTGTAGGACGGGAATACCGTCACCATGCCGCCCACCTCGAGAGTGTTCACCGTGACCACGCTTCCGTTGGCGTCCACCAGCAGTGCCCCCTTCTTCCAGGGAGTGGTGTAGAGGGCCTTCTTGGGCTGCGGTCCGAGCGAGCGAAGGAATGGGAAGAGGTTCACGAGGCCGAAGACCCCGATGGATGCTCCCATCAGCTTCATGAGGAAGGGGCGCCGGCCGATCTGGCGCTGGCCGCGGTCGAGGCTGGCAAGGAATGCCTGCCTCTCGGCGATCTCGCTCTTCAGCACCTCGCGCTCCTGCGAGTAGGGGCCCTGGGGAACCAGGTACTTGCCCCATGCGACCATCCCGACGCCGATACCGGCGAGGATGACGAAGAGCAGAACCCCTTCGATCTGGGGCTGCCCTCCGAGCACGAAGGTGACCGCCAGCGCGATGCTGGCGAGCACTGAGACCACGAAGGCCAGCGCCACGAGCGACTCGACGCCACGCTTGCCCTCCACGATCTCGACTTCAGGCGGGGTGAACGCCCCGTCACGCTCCACCTTGGTCACTTGGCCCTCCCACCGATCCAAAGGCCCGCGAGCATAACGGTACCGAGGCCGATGATGATGCCGACGAATCCCTCCGTCACCGGCCCAACGTGGCCGATGGCGATTCCGCCACGGTCATTCGGAGCCTGCAAATACTTGACGTACTTGACGATGTCGGCAACCTGCTGGTCAGTGAGGGTATTGGGGCCGAACCGGGGCATATTGCCGGGGCCGGTGCGCACCGCCTCGGCGGCCTGGGTGGAGGTCGCCGCCATCAGGCTTGGGGCGAAGACGCCGCTCGCCAGAGCATCTCCGGCTCCGGTGATGGTGTGACATGCGGCACAGTTGGTAGAGAAAAGGGACTCTCCCTCGGCCAGGCTGGCCAGCGATAGATTGACATTCGGAATCGCCGGCCCTCCAGGGGCAAGAGAGGAGACATAAGCGTCGATCGCAAGAGTCTGGGAACGGGAGAACCGCGGCGGCTTTTGGACCGCCTGCACCGTCGGATCCGCCAGCGGCATCCTTCCCGTGGAAACCCAGAAATCGATCGTCGCGGCTCCAAGCCCCTGGAGGTTCGGTGCACGCGTGGTTCCTTGAGCCTCGCTGCCATGACAGCTCGAGCAGTTCTCGACGAATAGCGATTTGCCATATGGGATGGATGCGGGGTTCAGCTTCTCATAGGTGACGGCTCCCCCGCCCTTGTTTTGCGTGCCCCCGTATATGTAGGAACCGGTATAGCCGAAGTTCCCCAGATTCGAGGGGTTGTTGGACTGTGCCGCTCCGGCCCGGGGCAGAAGCGCCAAGGTCGTGATCCCGGCAGCGGCCACCCCGACCGCCGCGGGTAGAAATACGCGCCGCTTGAGCTTAGGAAGCTTGGCGGCCCTGCGTCGTTTGGTCGACAATTCTTGAACTCCCTAGTGGATAAGGAAAAGCACCGAGTAGAGGCCCACCCAGACCACGTCCACAAAGTGCCAGTAATAGCTGAGAGACTGGATGACGGCGAGCTCGCCCGGATCGTTGGTCCGCCCTGCCATGCGACCGATCAGGAACACCATGCCCACCAAACCCAGGATGACGTGCAACCCGTGCAGGCCCGTCATCACGAAGAAGAGCGAGCCAAAGGCATTGGTGGACGGCGCGAACAGCACGTGCGTCCACTCATAGGCCTGGTTGGAGACGAACGCGGCGCCCATGATGAGCGTGGCGATGATCCACCGTATGGCCGACTGCTTGCGACCGTGCTCGGCCTCGTAGACGGCCTTCTGCATCGTGAACGACGAAGCCACCAGGATGACGGTGAAGATCCCCGACTGCAACACGTCAAGCTTGATGTTCGCGGGCGGCCAGGGCCCGTGCGCATTGGCTCGAAGTGTGAAGTAGGCGGCGAAGAGGCCCGAGAAGAACATGACTTCCGAGGAGAGCCAGACCATGGTTCCCACGCCGAGCATCGTCGGACGATTGAACCTGATCGGCTCCTTTGCGACCTCGCCGCGCGAAGTTATC